>NZ_JABFWW010000159.1 GCF_013362045.1 Frateuria sp.
CATCCACAGCTGGTGCCATGAACTCTCGGGAGGCAGCCGTGGGACAACTATTGAAGCTTGCCGCCGCTTTTGCGGCGGGCGCGGCGGCGATGTACCTGCTCGATCCGGTGGCTGGGCGCCGCCGGCGGGCGAGGGCGCGCGACCAGGCGGTGGCGGCCGGACACGACGTGCAGAAGTTCGCGCGCAACAAGGCGCGGCACGCGGCCGATCGATTGCATGGCGCAATGGCGCAGCGGCACGGCCGCGAGCCGTCCGACGACAGGCAACTGCAGGAGCGCATCCGCTCCAGGCTCGGCCACCTCGTGGCGCAGCCCGGGAAGGTCGAGGTCCATGTGGAGAAGGGCCGGGTGACGCTGAGCGGCTCAGCGGAACTGTCCGAGGTCGATGGGCTGGTCGCCGCGGTATCGGACATGCTGGGCGTCGAGCGCGTGGACAACCGGATGGGCGAGGGCCAGGAGGCGCCGCCCAGCCAGAGCAGGCATTAAACCTGAGTGCACCGGGACGCGGGCATCACTGTACCGATCGCCACTGACCTGCCCGCCGGCCCTGCACAATCAATCTCTGGCCGGTGGCGATCGGCAGGAACGACTCAAAGCGGACACCCTCGTTCCCCGGACCTTCGTCGCCGGGTCCGGCTATGCCGCCATCGTTTAGCCGGACCCAGCGAGCGGGGTTGCTCCTGAGATCAACGTATTGCGTCGCCCTTGGCGCTGACAGTTCGCGCATGTATAACCAGACCCACGTGTCCGCTTGTTCAGTAGTTAGGGCCCGCATGCAATCTTTCGTTCACGAGATACTTGTTGCCATAGGGTCCATAGGTGGGGCCTAACAACTCGTTCAAGGCGGACGGCTATGCCGCCGCTTAACTCCAGCGCAGGCGGCACAACAACCAGCGGCGCATACTCGTGAACCACGAACCGTTTCCTCCATCGCTGCGCGGTTCTTGCCACTGCGGCTCAGTGCGCCTTACGTTGCCGGCGGCGCCCGAAACGGCGACGAGTTGCAACTGCTCGTTATGTCGGCGCACGGGAGGAATATGGGCCTATTACGAGCTGGGCTCAGTCTCCATCGAAGGCCACCCGGAGAACACGGAAAGCTACATCTGGGGCGACCGAACCCTGAGGAATGTGCGGTGCAAGACCTGCGGTATCGTCACCCACTGGGAGCCGGTTGAATCCACGCCCGGCGCTCGCCACGGCGTGAACCTACGGAATTTTGAAACGACGCTCCTGGAGTCTGTCGTCATCAGGCGCTTCGACGGAGCAGACACTTGGAAATTCCTGGATTGAACACGTACCGCTTTTCGCATCGGACGCTCAGGGCTTCACAGGTGCCGCCTAACGGTTCGTCCAAGCTGACGTCGCCTCGCGGCACGGCTTAACTCAGGTGTTGGATGTCCGCTACTGGCCGATCCCGGCCTTGGCATCTCGTTGATCAAGATAGCGGCCGGCTGATCGCGACCGATCGGCCGAATTGATTGACTCGCCGGTGCGCGCACATCAAGCGCCGCGGCCGGAAGTCGCCTTGGGAAAAACGGGAACCTGAGCACCTTCCGGGAAGGCGACCCTGATCCCCGTTTGCGCGGCCGCCGGCCGTTGCGGCCGTCAGCCGCGCCGGGCCGCCTCGATCGCGGCGATGTCGATCTTGGTCATCTGCATCATGGCGTCGAACGCGCGCTTGGCCACAGCAGGGTCGGGATCGGTGACGGCAGCGGTCAGCGCGCGCGGGGTGATCTGCCACGACAGTCCCCACTTGTCCTTGCACCAGCCGCAGGCGCTTGGGCTGCCGCCGTTGTCGATGATCGCGTTCCACAGGCGGTCGGTTTCCGCCTGGTCGTCGGTCGCCACCTGGAACGAGAACGCCTCGTCGTGCTGGAAGGCGGGTCCGCCGTTCAACCCCAGGCACGGGATGCCCATGACCGTGAACTCGACCGTCAGGATGTTGCCCTGCTTACCCGCCGGATAGTCGCCCGGCGCACGATGGACGGCGCCCACGGCGCTGTCCGGAAACGTCTTGGCGTAGAAGGTCGCGGCATCCAGGGCGGTGCCGTTGTACCAGAGGCAGACCGTGTTCTTGCTGGGCATTTCGGTTCTCCTGTTCAGGGCGTAAAGGATGTTCTTAATCCTTCGACGAATGACGTGCGTGCAGATCGACACGGCAACAAGGGCTCTCGTCAGTAGAAACGGCGCGCGCGGTCGCCTGAAGGCAGGACGCTGGGCCTGCGCGGTGCCGGGCCCGGCCGCGGTATCCCAATGGCGGCTTGTTCAGGGGCCCGAGGCGACGTCGCGGGGCGCAGCGGGGTCGCCCAGGCCGCGGCCGTTGCGCTTGGCCGCGTACATCGCGTGATCGGCGTACGCGAGCAGGGCGTCCGGATCGCTTCCGTCGACGGGAAAGCAGGCGATGCCGACGCTGGCATCCAGCCGGAACACGCCCTCGGGCAGGGTGCAGGGCGGGCACAGGCTGGCGCGCAGGCTTTGCGCGATGGCGTGGGCAGCCTGGGTGTCGCGGCAACCGGGCAGCAGCGCGACGAACTCGTCGCCGCCGACGCGGGCCACCAGGTCGCCCTGGCGCAGGCCGTGCTGCAGGCGCTGCGCGACTTCGCCCAGCAGGCGATCGCCCACGTCGTGCCCGCAGCGGTCGTTGATGCCCTTGAAGCCGTCCAGGTCCAGGTAGAGCACGGCCAGTCCGTCGCCCGTCTGCGCCGCGTGCGCGATGGCGTACTGCAGTTCGTGTTGCAGGCGGTGGCGGTTGGGCAAGCCGGTCAGCGGATCGTGGGTGGCGAGGTGTTCGAGCTCGCGCTCGGCGCGGCGCAGTTCGGTCACTTCGTGGGCCACGCCGATGCGCACGCCGTGCTCGGGGACCCAGCGGGCCGACCATTGAATGTCCACGCTGTGGCCGTTCTTGTGGACGTAGCGATTGCGGAAGTGGAGCTGCAGTGCACCGGTCATCACTTGTTCGGCCTGCTGCATGGTCGCTGCGCGGTCGTCGGGATGGACCAGTTCGAATATGCGCCGCCCGACCACCTCGTCGCTGGTGTAGCCGACGATGCGTTCGAAACCCGCGCTGACGAACAGGATGTGGCCCTCGGCATCGACGACGCAGACCGCATCGGGCATCAGGTCGAGCAGTTCGGCGGGCGGGGGCAGCTTCGGGATCATGGCGTTGCCGGGTTCGTGGCACCCATCGTGCGGGTGTGGTTCCAGTATGGTCGGGCGGCCGGCAGGTGTGAACCGGTCCGGCGGCGTGCCGGACCGGTCGGACGGGACACCCTTCCGCGCGTGACGCATCTTCAACCGGCCGACGACTTCCGGTGTGATTGCCTGTGCCATCCACGGCGGGCAACATGCCCCGATCTGACGCCGTTTCGGATCCTCCGCATTGCCTAAGGAAGACGCCATGAAGAAATCCGCCTCGACCGATGGCCAGCGGGCATCGGAGCTGATCGACAGCCGCATCGCCGAGCTCGGCGACTGGCGCGGCAAGACCCTGGCCCGCATGCGCGGCCTCATCAAGGAAGCGGCCCCCGGCGTGGTGGAGGAGTGGAAGTGGATGGGCACTCCCGTGTGGTCGCATGACGGGATCATCTGCACGGGCGAGTCCTACAAGGCGGTAGTCAAGCTGACCTTCGCCAAAGGGGCCTCGCTGGAGGATCCGGCCAGGCTCTTCAACTCCAGCCTGGAGGGAAACACCCGGCGCGCGATCGACATCCGCGAAGGGGAAGCGGTGGATGCCGAGGCGTTCAAGGCGCTCATCCGCGCTGCGGTCGCCCTCAATGCCTCGGGTGCGAAGGCGAAGCCGGCGCGGACGAAGAGCCAGCGGACGTGATCCGGCGCGCGGGTGCCATAATTCCGTTTGACGCATGAGGTCAGGCGTCGATGGCGGCATCGAGCGTTTCGCTGTCCGGAAAGGTCATGAACGCGAAGAAGGGCACGCCGCGCGCGTGCCAGTCGCGCGCGACGGTCCGCAGGTGGCCGCGCAGCGACTGATAGGCCGCAGGCGCCCGGGCGCGCAGCACGTCGGCGTGGTCGAGCATCAGCACGTAGCCGGGCGCGGGCAGCCAGTGCAGGTCGCGCAGGCCCGTCGCCAAGGCGTCCCAGTCGTCGGCGCGGGACGGCAGCTGGAACGTTTGCGCCAGGCATCGCAGCAGGCCTTCGTCGCCGGCGCAGTCGCGCAGGTCCACGCGCAGCAGGCGCAGGCCGGCACGCACCGCATCGTCGACGAGCGTGGCCGGGTCGTCGGGCACCACGCGATAGACGCCATCGCGCTCGGCGTCGTGCAGGTCGAGCTGGAGCACGCGGCTGGTCATGGTAGCGCTCCCCCCTTGTGGCGATGGCGGCTTGATACGCCCCGTGCCGTGTGCGGCCGGTGACAAGCCATGCCTGGCCGCGGCATCGCCCCGCCCCGGATCGCCCCGGGGAACTGCGTCTACGCCTGCCCGGTCGACAGCCGGCCCGCCGCGCTACCGGATGGGTGCCATCAGGTGCCGATAGGGCGTACCGGCCCACATGACATAGGGCGCGTCGGTCACGGGATCGGCCGACTTCGGGTACTGGTCGTAGAAGGCGTCGTCAGCGCCGACGACCATCACGTGCGGGCCGGTCTTGATCCAGTGCTTTCCACCGGGCGTCTTCGCGTAGGGGTCGGTGTTGCTCGCGTCGGTGCCGCCTTCGAGCATGTACATCAGCCCCACCTTGCCGACCGGTGGCGCCGCATGGGTGAGCCAGGCGTGCATCCAGGCCATGGCGGCCTTGTCGGCGCACATCGGGTCAGGACCGGGCGTGGCGGGCGAATCGGGAATGCAGGTGAAGCCGTTGGTGCCTTGCCGCAAGGTGCGCATGCTGCCATTGGGTGCGATCGCCATGATGGTCGCGTGCGGGCCGACGCCTGGGGGCGCGGCGCGCATGGCGCTGGCGATGAGTTCGGCGTCGCTGGCCGGCTTGGGTTGGGCGGCCTGCACTGCGCCGGCGGCGAGCAGCCCGGCGGCGAGGACGAGCGGAGTGATCGAGGTAGGCATGACGGCCTCCTGCAGCAACTGGCGCGGCCAGCCCGGCATACCCCGGCGCAGCTTCGTCCGCGCTGCGTTACCGGCGGATCAAGCGCAGGTCACGGAGCGGACGACGATGAGCAACCCTGCGCCGAGTCCTGGTGCCGACCGTGTCAATGGGGCCACCGTCCGTGGCATGCGCCGGCTGGCCGGTCGAAATCCCGCGCCCGCATTCGTCGTGGCTGCAGAAGATATTCTCCGTCACTCCCCCAACCAAAGGTGGAAACCATGGGTACCGTCCAACTGCACCGCGTCCTGCGTACCACGCCCGAGCGCCTGTTCCGCGCGTTCGTCGATCCCGATGCCATGGTCAAGTGGCTGCCGCCGAACGGGTTCACCGCCAAGGTCCACCACATGGACGCCAGGGTGGGCGGAAGCTACCGGATGTCGTTCACGAATTTCTCCACGGGCAACGGCCATACCTTCGGCGGGACTTACCTGGAGCTGCAGCCGGGTGAGCGGCTGCGCTACACGGACAGGTTCGACGACCCGAACCTGGCCGGCGAGATGGTCACGACGGTTTCGCTGGCGAAGGTCTCCTGCGGCACCGAACTGCGGGTCGTGCAGGAAGGCATTCCCGATGCGATCCCGACGGAGGCGTGCTACCTCGGCTGGCAGGAATCGCTGGTGCTGCTGGCCAAGCTGGTCGAGGCCGAGATCCCGGACTGAATGCTAGGCTGCCGCGGGTCCAGGGCAGCGGGGAGGTGAGCCATGCGCATATCAGCTTGTGCGATCGCGTTGGGGCTGTTGCTGGCGTGCGCGGCGGGTCCGCTGCGCGCCGCCGGCGCGGCCGATGAAGCGGCGGCCATCCGCCAGGTGATGGCCGCACAGCAGGCGGCATGGAACCGCGCCGACATCGATGCCTTCATGCGCGGCTACAAGGACGCGCCCGACACCACCTTCGTGGGCCGCTCGGTGCGCAAGGGCTACCGCGCGATCCTGGAGAGCTACCGCCGGCACTATGCCGGCACGGCGCAGATGGGCCGGCTGACCTTCTCCGACATCGACGTGCGGCTGCTGCCCGGCGCCGGCGGCGAGGTGCGCTACGCGGCGGTGACGGGCCGCTTCCATCTCGACCGCACGGCCCACGGCGAGGTTGCGCAGGACGATGGCGTGTATTCGCTGCTGTGGGAGAAGACCGCGCAGGGCTGGAAGATCATCCTGGACCATTCCAGCTGACCGGGCAGGCCCGCGTGCCCGTCGGGCGCGGCGGTCAGGCGCGGCGGTCGAGCCGGAAGACGTCGGTAGCCATCGCGCTCAGGCCGCGCGTGGCCCAGCCGGGGTCGTCGGCGTAGATGTCGCGGTGTTCCAGCGCCGCGACCTGCCAGCCGGGCTCGAGAAGCTGGCGGACTTCGGCTGGCGATACGGCAAAGGGCGGGCCGTCCATCTCGGCGGGCGGATAGTCGAGCGTGATCATCAGCCCGCGGCAACCGGCCGGCAGGCGGCCATAGACCGACTGGGCGTAGTGCCGACGCATCGGTTCGGGCAGCGCGATCAGCGCCGCGCGGTCGTACACGGCGGCACAGCCGGCCAGGGTCGCGGCGTCCAGATCGAACACGTTGCCCTGGACGATTTCGATCCCGCCGGCGACGTAGTGCTCGCCGCAGGACGAAACGTGGCGGTGCGGCTGCAGCCCCTGCTCGGCGAAGAACGCATGCACGGCCAGCGGCGACAACTCCACGCCAAGCACGCGCAGGCCCTGAGCCGCCAGCCAGGCCATGTCCAGCGTCTTGCCGGCCAGCGGCACCAGCACGCGGCTGCCGCGCGGCACCTCCAGCGCCGGCCAGTGCCTTTCGAGCAGCGGCATGACCTCGGAACGGTGGAAGCCGGTGCGGCCTTCGCGCCAGCGTTCGAGCCAGAAGCTTGCGTCCACGGCAACGCTCTCCGGAAATGGAATCGGACGATTGTGCGTGGGCATGGCCTGGCTGCCTAGGGGCACGATGCGGCCGCGGGGCGCCGGCGCTTCCCATGCCAGTGGTCGTGGTGACTGCGGCGTTGCCCATCCCTATGCTGCACGGGCTGGACGGCACGCCGTCCGGCCGATGGTCATCGATGGACAACACTTCCAAGGAGAGCATGCATGGACAAGGGGATGCATTTCGGAGCGGTTCGCGGTCGGGTCCTGGTGGCAGCGCTTGTCGCAGGCCTGGGTGTTCTGCTGGAGCCGGCGGCGGTGCGGGCGCAGGACACCGGCGGCACCATCTTCGGCTGGGCGCCGGCCGGGCAGACGGTGACGGTGAAGGGCAGCACCGAGGCACGGCGCCACGTCACCGTAAAGGACAGCGGCCGCTACTCCATCGGCCGCCTGCCGCTGGGGACCTATACGGTCACGCTGGAGAAGGAAGGCAAGGAGGTCGACGTGCGCCCGAACATCGGCCTGCAGGTCGGACGGGGCGCCGAGGTCGATTTCGCCTGTCCCGCCGATCACTGCGAAAAGCAGGTCTCGGAAGAAAGCTGAGCCGGTGGACGGAGGCCATCAAGGCCGATGGTCTCCGCCCCTGCCTTGAGCGGGTAGGCCGCCGGCGGATTGCGCGGGCTCCGATCGGGCAAGCGCTGCGGCGTTGCGCGTGCCGGAAGCGCCGGCCCAGGGTCATTCCTCCACCAGCGCCTTGAGGCGGGCCAGGCGGGCGTCCCATTGGCTGGAGACCCAGCCGACGTAGCGGCGGATGTCTTCGATCGGCGCCGGATCGAGCACGTACAGCCGCTCGCGTCCCGCGCGTTCGTGCCGCACGATGCGCGCGCGTTCGAGCACGCGCAGGTGCTTGGTGATCGCCTGCCGCGTCAGCGGGTGGCCTTCGCTGAGCTGGACGATGGAGCGGCGCGAGCCGTCGCTGAGCCGGTTCACGATCGCCAGCCGCGTGGGATCGCCCAGCGCGGCAAACACGCCGGCCGTCCTGGCGGGCGCACGCGGCGGGCGGGCGCCGGCGATCATGCGGCGCCGCCGCGGGCGGTTTCCTCGACGTGGCGGCGGATGTTCTCCATCTGCGCAGCCCAGCCGCCCTCGTTCATGCGGAACGCTTCGTCGCGCCGGTGCGCCGGGATGTGATCGAAGCCCGTTTCGGTAACGGTGAGCAGCGTGCCGTCGCCGTGGGGTTCCAGCCGGAACTCGACCAGCGTCGGCGGCTCGGTCGAGTAGTCGACGGCCGGGTCGATCGCATAGGGATGCCAGGTGAACGAGAACAGCCGCTCGGGCAGCATCTGCTTCACGACCGCGCGCCAGGTGACGTGTTCGTAGCCTGGGTAGGTGATGCGGCCGATACATTCCTTGCCCGGCTCGAAGGGTTCGGCGAGCTTTACCTGGAACCACGCGCCGAATTCCCGGTGATCGGTCAGAGCGCGCCAGACGCGGGAGACCGGGGCCTTCAGTTCGATACTTTTCTCGATGCGATCGTTCATGGCTACCTCCTGGTTGCCTGTAGCCTGCTCCCGTCGCGCGCCATAGGCAACCCCAAGGTTGCCTATGGAACGTCGCCAGCGGTCGGCCGCGGCCGGCTTCGGCGGCGCGGGCGGGGAAGTTGCTATGTTGTGCGCACGGCGATCGCGGAGGCGGCGATGGGCAAGGGGCGGCTGGAAGCGTTCAGCGATGGCGTCATCGCGATCATCATCACCATCATGGTGCTGGAGCTGAAGGTGCCGCACGGCTACACCTTCGCGTCGCTCGCGCCCCTGCTGCCGGTGATGCTGAGCTACGTGCTGAGCTTCATCTACGTGGGCATCTACTGGAACAACCACCACCACATGCTGGCCGTATCGCGACGGGTCTCGGGCGGTGTGCTGTGGGCCAACCTGCACCTGCTCTTCTGGCTGTCGCTGTTTCCCTTCGCCACCGCCTGGATGGGCGAGAACCATTTCGCCCCGGCGCCCACGGCCGCCTACGGCGGCGTGTTGCTGATGGCGGCGGTCGCATACTGGCTGCTGCAGCGCGCATTGATCCACCGACAGGGTGCCGGCTCGGTGCTCGAGCGCGCGATCGGCAGCGACTGGAAGGGCAAGCTCTCGCCCGTGATCTACGCGCTGGGCATCGTGGCCACCTGCCGGGCCGCCTGGATCGCGCAACTGCTCTATGCGTCGGCGGCCGTGATGTGGCTGGTGCCGGATCGGCGCATCGAGGGCCTCGTCGACGAGCACGACGCCGGCTAGGCAACGCCTTCGACCGGTCGGCGGGGTGAAGCGTTCTTGCTAGAGTGCGGCGTTGGGCAGTCGCGCTCGATGGCCCAGGCATGGGAGAACGCATGGGCACCACTGACCACGACGGCCGCCTGCCGCGGCAGATCGGCTACATCATCGGCAACGAGGGCTGCGAGCGGTTCTCGTTCTACGGGATGCGCAACATCCTCACGCCGTTCCTGATCAGCAGCCTGCTGGCCTACATGCCCGAGGCCGAGCGCACGCTGGCGGCCAAAGACGTGTTCCACAGTTTCGTCATCGGCGTGTACTTCTTTCCGCTGCTGGGCGGATGGATCGCCGACCGCTTCTTCGGCAAGTACCACACGGTGCTGTGGATGAGCCTGGTGTACTGCCTGGGCCACGCCTGCCTGGCGCTGTTCGAGGACCACCGCATCGGCTTTTTCATCGGCCTGGGGCTGATCGCGCTGGGCGCCGGCGGCATCAAGCCGCTGGTGGCCTCGTTCGTGGGCGATCAGTTCGACCAGTCGAACAAGCACCTGGCGAAGCTGGTGTTCGACGCCTTCTACTGGATCATCAACTTCGGCTCGTTCTTCGCCTCCTTGCTGATGCCGATCTTCCTGCGGCGGTTCGGCGCGGCGGTGGCGTTCGGCATCCCAGGCGCGCTGATGTTCGCCGCTACCGTGGTGTTCTGGCTGGGCCGGCGCCAGTACGTGATGGTGCCGCCGGCGCCGCCGGAGCGCGATGCGTTCTCGCGCGTGCTGCGCACCGCGCTGCTCAGCCACCGGCAAGGGCAGGCGCGGCCGGGCCTGTGGATTGCCGGCGCCGGCGTACTGGCCGCGCTGGCCTCGTTCGCACTGGTTCCGACGCTGGGCTTCATCATCGCAGCCTGCCTGGCGCTGGTGGCGCTGATCGCCGGCATCGGCGGCGGCGCCTGGCTGCAGATGGAGCGCGCCCGCGGCGAGCATCCGGACGCGGCGGTGGACGGCGCGCGCAACGTGCTGCGCGTGCTGGTGATCTTCGCGCTGACCACGCCGTTCTTCTCGCTGTTCGACCAGAAGGCCTCGACCTGGGTGGTGCAGGGCGGCCACATGACCATGCCCGACTGGTTCCATCCGGCGCAGATGCAGGCGCTGAACCCGCTGCTGGTGATGCTGCTGATCCCGTTCAACAACCTGGTGCTGTTTCCGCTGCTGCGCCGGCTCGGGCTCGTGCCCACCGCGCTGCGCCGGATGACCGCGGGCATCGCCTTCAGCGGCCTGGCCTGGATCGTGATCGGCGCGCTGCAGGTGGCGATCGATGGCGGCGGCGCGCTCTCGATCGCCTGGCAGGTGCTGCCGTACGCGCTGCTGACCCTGGGCGAGGTGCTGGTGTCGGCCACCGGCCTGGAGTTCGCCTACAGCCAGGCGCCAGCGTCGATGAAGGGCGTGGTGATGAGTTTCTGGAACCTCACCACGACGATCGGCAACCTGTGGGTGCTGCTGGCCAACGCGGCGGTGCGCAACGATGCCGTCACTGGCTCGATCGCGGGCAGCGGGCTCAGCACGATCGCGTTCCAGATGTTCTTCTTCGCCGCGTTCGCGTTGCTGGCGGCGCTGGCATTCGGCCTGTACGCGCGGCGGTATCGGGAGCGGGACTATTACCGGGCTGGGTAGTGGGCGCCTTTCCCCGGTTCGGGGGAGGGCGCCACAACGAGGCTTGCGGCGTGTATCAGTGGCCCACAGCCACCACCGGCGCGAAGCCGCCGAAGATCATCCGCTTGCCGTCGAACGGCATCGGGGTATCGGGGCCGATGCGCGGGTCTTCCATGACCTTCTTCATGCCGGCATCGCGGGTGGCCTTGTCCGGCCATTCGATCCAGGAGAACACGACCGTCTCCTCCGGCGTGGCCTGCACGGCCCGGTGGAAGTCGGTGAGCTTGCCCGTGGGCACGTCGTCGCCCCAGCACTCCTGCACGCGGCTGGCGCCGAACTCGAGGAAGATGGCATCGAAATGCCGGGCGTGGTCGATGAACTGCTGCTTGTTGGCCGTGGGCACGGCGATGACGAAGCCGTCGATGTAGGACATGGAAAACTCCTTGGGCTGTAGTCGGGTGGAATGTCGGTTGCAGAAGTCCGAATGCCTCCAGCGGTCGACGCAGGCGAGGGGATTTTTCGGGCTCGCCCATCGCGACGAACGGGCCGCGGCGGAATCGACATCGCGCCCGGAATCAGTTCCGGCCGGCGGCGGCGCTCAGGCCGCTGCACGCTTCCACAGATGTTCCCAGCCCAGCCCGCGGAAGCAGGGGCCGGTGGTGGCCTCGGAAAACTTGATGTCGTTGTAGCGCGCGTTCCATTCCATGATCCGCGGCCGCTCCTGCCGGTCGATGCACAGGTCCCAGCCCAGGCAGAGCATGTGCGGGCAGCTCTGGTGCAGCGACCTGCACAGTTGCGCCGCCTCGTCGTAATGCGGGATAGCCTGGCCGGCGAAACGGAAACGGGTGTCGGGGTGTGTGTCCGTGCGCTGCCAGTCGTGCAGGTAGCCGGTATCGCCCAGCGTGCCGCGTGCGGCGTCGACGGCGACGCGCACGTGGCTGCGGCAGCTCACGATGTCGTCGCTGGCACGGCCCAGGCGCAGGTAGGCGGCCTTGACCGCGATGGTGCCGTCGAGCTCGCGCGCGGTGGTGATGCGCAGGGTGGCGGTGGAGCGCGGGCTTATCGCCGCGAAGAAGTCGTGCTGGCGGATGGGCGCCTGGAACACTCCGTCGGGAAGCCGGCCCGGGCCGGAGGCGGAAAAATCCGCGCGCGTCATGAAGGTCACGCTGCGGCCCTGGTAGGAGTTGTCGGCCTTGAACACCGTGCGTTCGTCCTGCGCGAACAGGATCTCGGTCAGCTCCGTCGCCGATACCGGCCGGTAGTCGCGCGCGTAGTAGATGCCGTCGATGACGTAAGCGAGGTCCGGCAGCGCGTCGGTGCCGAGGATGCGGTTGGTGAAGGACTTGACCAGCGCGACCTTGGCCACCTCGCCGCCCTTGAGCGGGTCGACCACCAGGCCGTAGTAGTTGTCGGGAATCCAGCCCTCGCGGAAGCCGCCACTGACTGCGGCGTAGACCTGCAGCCAGGGCGCGTAGCGGGCGCTGCCCAGTACCTCGCGCGCGTACTCGTCCGCGCAGCGGACCAGCGCCTTGCCTGTCGGCCCCCGCTGGCGCTCCACCGAGCGCAGCACCGCGCGCGCCTGGTGGTTGGAGTGGATCTGGCGCAGCCCGGTGAAGGCGCGCGTGGCCGCAGCGGCGGCGGTGTTCTTCAGCGACGTGGGCGAGAGGGGCATCCTGCACTCCTGACGGGGTACGCAGCGGGCTGCCGGTTTCTCAGTTGGCGCGCCCCCGCGGGCACGATCCACGGCCGCTCCCGCCCGCGGCAAGCGGCCTGGGCCGTCATACCGGGGCGATCCTCAAGAAGCCGTGAACGACCGCGGCGTGCGTCAGCCGGCTTCGGTGCGCCGGGGCAGTTTCCAGCCGGGCCGCACGAAGTGGCAGGTGTAGCCGGTGGGGTAGTGCTGCAGGTAGTCCTGGTGTTCGGGCTCGGCTTCCCAGAAGTCGCCGGCCGGAGCCACCTCGGTCACCACCTTGCCCGGCCACAGGCCGGAGGCATCGACATCGGCGATGGTGTCCTGCGCGACACGCCGCTGCTCGTCGTTGGTGTAGTAGATCGCCGAGCGGTAGCTCGCGCCGCGGTCGTTGCCCTGCCGGTTGGGCGTGGTGGGGTCGTGGATCTGGAAGAAGAACTCCAGCAACCGGCGGTAGCTGATGCGCTGCGGGTCGAAGAGGATCTCGACCGTCTCGGCATGGCTGCCGTGGTTGCGGTAGGTGGCGTTGGGCACGTCGCCGCCCGAATAGCCCACCCGGGTGGAGAGGATGCCGTCCTGGTGGCGCAGCAGTTCCTGCATGCCCCAGAAGCAGCCGCCGGCGAGGATGGCGCGCTCGCTCATGGCCTGGCCTCCTCGAACAATCCGCGATATTGGCCGTAGCCCTCGCGTTCCAGTGCGTCGACCGGCACGAAACGCAGCGAGGCCGAGTTGATGCAATAGCGCAGGCCGCCGGCCTCGCGCGGGCCATCGGGAAAGACATGGCCCAGGTGGCTGTCGCCGTGGCTGGAGCGCACCTCGGTGCGGATCATGCCGTGGCTGGCATCGCGCTTCTCGACGACGTTGGCGGACTCGACCGGCCGCGTGAAGCTCGGCCAGCCGCAATGGCTCTCGAACTTGTCCAGCGAAGTGAACAGCGGCTCGCCGGAGACCACGTCCACGTACAGGCCCGGCTCCCGGTGGTCGTTGTAGGCATTGTCGAACGGCCGCTCGGTGCCGCTCTGCTGGGTCACGCGGAACTGCTCGGGGCTGAGGCGGGCGAGCGCCTCGGGCGTCTTGCTGTAGGTCGGCATGGCGAACCTCGTTTGGCGGCTACCACCACGTAGTTTGGGATGGGCATGGCCGATCCCAACACTCAGGTCCATTCCAGATGGACTTGGGTCACGGCCGCTCCCACGACGCCACCGGCCCCGGCTGCAGCAGGAACAGCGGATGGCAGCACGGCTGCCGGCCCCGCCACTGTTCGAACGCCGCGGGGCTGCGCGCCTCCAGCTTGCGCAGCAGGTGCTGCCATTCGAACTCCATCTGTCCGGCGCTGGCGACGATGGAAGCCACGGGTTGCAGCGGCCCGAGCTTGCTGCGGTCGAAGGCATAGCCGCGCGCGGCGGCTTCTTCCTGCACGACGGCCAGGTAGGCGTCGATCGCCCGCTCCGGCGCCTGGTGCGCGCGGAAGCGTTCAAGTTGCGGGTGATGCCGGTAGCCGCGCGTCTGGCCGTGCAACACCGCGCGGGCGAGCAGCCCCTCGCGCCACAGCGCGAGCAGGCCCTGGCGATCCAGGTACTTGGGGTGCAGGGTCCAGAGGCGCACGCGAAGACCATCCCATAGGGCAGCCGCCATTATGGACGGAGCCGCCCTGGTCCGTGCCGG
The DNA here is from genome assembly GCF_013362045.1 of Frateuria sp. Classification (GTDB taxonomy): domain Bacteria; phylum Pseudomonadota; class Gammaproteobacteria; order Xanthomonadales; family Rhodanobacteraceae; genus Frateuria_A. The sequence goes on from NZ_JABFWW010000159.1 coordinate 14,159, forward strand.
GGCCGCGCCGGCCGGGTCCGCCGTATGAAACGCAACCGGTGCACGCAAGATTTTTCACCCACTACCGGCGGCGCGCGTTCGCCGCTAGGCTGCGCAGCATCCCGTGAGGAGCGTCGCATGCAGTGCACCTGGCCCGTGGCGTATGGACGGTCGTTCGCGACCCGGCCCATCGGTGCGCCTCCGGGGCGGCATGCATGATCGAGGCCGCCGCGACCGGCACGCTGGAACAGGCGCTGGCCCACGCGGCGCGGCTGCTGGACAGCGATCCGGCGCTTGCCGCCGAGCAGGCCGGCGCCATCCTCGAGGCCATTCCCGGGCACCCCGTGGCCTTGCGCCTGCTGGCCGCCGCGTACACGGCGCGGGGCGACACGGCCGAGGCGCTGGCCATCCTGCAGCCGCTGGCCGGCAGCCAGCCGAACTGGGCCGCGGCACACCTGGACCTAGATCGGAAGAGCACAC
>NZ_JABFWW010000239.1 GCF_013362045.1 Frateuria sp.
CCTGGCCACCGGCGACATCACCATCGACGGCCGTGTCATCAGCCAGGACGAAGGCCCGCGCCCGGGCAGCACGCCCGAGGTGCTGGCCAAGCTCAAGCCCGTCTTCCGCAACGGCCAGTTCGGCGGCACCGTCACCGCGGGCAACTCCAGCCAGATGTCCGACGGCGCCGGCGCCGTGCTGATCGCCAGCGACAAGGCGGTGAAGGAATACAACCTGCAGCCGCTCGCCCGCTTCGTCGGCTACGCCGTGGCTGGCGTGCCGCCGGAGGTGATGGGCATCGGCCCGAAAGAAGCCGTCCCGCTGGCGCTCAAGCGCACCGGCATCAGCCGCGACCAGCTCGACTGGATCGAGCTCAACGAGGCCTTTGCCGCCCAGGCTTTGGCCGTGATGAGGGATCTCGAGCTCGACCCCGCCAAGGTCAACCCGCTCGGCGGCGCCATCGCGCTCGGCCATCCGCTGGGCGCCACCGGCGCGGTGCGCGTGGCCACGCTGGTGCACGGCCTGCGCCGGCACAAGCAGAAGTACGGCATGGTGACCATGTGCATCGGCACCGGCATGGGCGCGGCGGGCATCTTCGAGGCGCTCTGACGCCCGGCGACCATTTCCCTGCCCGATGGGATCACCGCCAAAGCGAAGGGCCCCGACACGGGGCCCTCCGTCCAACCACGGGCCGATGATCAGCCCGAGTGCTTCTCCAGCCACTCGTCGATCGACGGCAGCCGATCCTGGCGGATCATCATGCGGTACTTGATGTTGGCGATCGCCTGGTCGGCCACGCGGCGCGAGGTCGGTGCGATGTACTTCTGCGCGTAATCCTGGATCTTCTGGATCATCTCCGGCTTGGTCGAACTGGCGCCGAGCGCGGGGTAGTAGCGGCTGCTGGAGGTGGAATCCACCAGCTTGTCCACCTGGTCCTTGTGCGCCACGGCGAAGTCGAAGGCCATCTCCGGATGGTGGAAGCCCACCGCGCGGATCATGCCGGCACTGTTGGTGGCGCCCGGCTCGTCGGTGAGCGCCAGCGACAGCGCACGCTGGGCCAGCGCCTGGTCCTCGGGGATCGAGAGCATGCTGTAGAGCTGGTCCTTGATCAGCGGCGTGGTCTCGGCCCTGGCCTGCGCGTGCAGCTGGTCCCAGGTGGCCTGGTCGGCGTGCTCGGCGACGATGGCGGTGAGCGTCTTGCGCAGCGCCACCGGCACGGCGCTGGGGTCGGTCTTCTGCGCGGCGAAGCGACGGCGCGCCTCGTCGATGATCTGCTCATCGCCGAGGCCGGCCAGCGTGCCGATCAACTCCGTGCGCAGGTTGGCCGCCGGCGCGCTCTCGCCCGCCTTGGCCTCCCATCCCAACTTGGCGAACACCGGCCGCAGCTGGCCCACCGCGAAGGTGCGCAGCCGCTGCTGGCGAGCCTGGTCGCCGCGATAGTAGTTGTCCAGCGCGGACAGGTAGCCGGCCACCTCGGCCCACACCTGCGGGTCGGCGTCGGCCGGCGTTGCCGTGATCAGCGCCAGCACGTTGGACACCGGCTCGTTGCCGGCCATGCCCAGCGCCCAGGTATCACCCAGCAGGCCGAGCTGGTCGATCGGAGCGAGTTTCGCAAACTGCCCCTTCAGCGCGTCGAAGTCGTTTTGCGTGTACAGCGTGCGGTAGTAGCCGGTCTGCCCGGCGTTGACCAGCACGGGGCCGCAGCCCGGCACGCTCAGCGTGGCCTTGCCGTCCACCACCATGCTCACCGGTTTGCCGCCGACCGTCTGCGCGATCACCGGCACGTGCCAACGCAGCGGCTGCTTGTTCGGCCGGTCGCGGGTGAACTCGCCCTGGCGCAGCGCGATGCTGGTCTTGCCATTGGCGCACGCGGCGGTGCGCACCTCGATCATCGGAATGCCCGGCTGCAGCGTGAAGTCGTGCGCGATCTGCGTGACCGGCTTGCCGGCGGCCGCCTGCATCGACGTCCACAGATCATCCGACACCGTATTGCCGTGCTCGTGCGCCTTGATGTAGTTGCGCACGCCGGTACGCCAGGCCTCGTGGCCGACATAGCCCTCCAGCATGTGGATCACCGCCTCGCCCTTGGAATAGGTGATCGCGTCGAACGCCTGGCTGGCCTGCTCCACCGTCTCCACGTGCTGCACCACCGGGTGCGTGGTGGCCACCGAGTCCTGTCCCATGGCGCTTTCGCGAATGCCGACCGCGTCCAGGTCGGTATGCCATTCCGGATGCAGCTTCTGGGTGGTGCGCGAAGCCATCCACGAGGCGAAACCCTCGTTCAGCCACAGGTCGTCCCACCAGCTCATCGTCACCAGGTCGCCGAACCACTGGTGCGCCATCTCGTGCGCGGCCACGTTGAATGCGCGCTCCTTGTCACGCTGGGTGGAGATCTGCGGGTTCAGCAGCAACGAGTACTCGAACGTGAAGATCGCGCCCCAGTTCTCCATCGCCGAGAAGAACTGGCTGCGGCCCGGCGCGGCGATGTTGTCCAACTTGGGCAGCGGGTACGGCACACCGAAGTAGTCGTTGTATTCCTTCAGCACGGCCTTGGACGAATCCAGCGCGAACTGCGCCTGGTCGATCATGCCCTTCTGCGTGATCACGCCGATCTCGGTGCCTTCGGACTTCAGCGTCGCGCGCTCGAAGTCGCCCAGGCCGAAGAACAAGAGATAGGTGGACATCTTCGGCGACTGCCCGAAGTGCACCTGGGTCAGGCCATTGCCCAGATCCTTCTTCGAGGCGATCGGCATGTTGCTCACCGCCATCTCGTCGCTCGGCACCGTGGCGGTCAGCGTGAAGGTGGCCTTGTAGTTGGGCTCGTCCCACGAGGGGATGAAGCGGCGCGCGTCGGAGTTCTCGAACTGCGTGTACAGCGCGCGCTTCTTGCCCGCCTTGGTGTCGTAGTCCAGCGCGAAGATGCCGTTGGCCTGCGTGCCGATCTTGCCGCTGTAGGTCATCGCCAGGCGGTAGGTGCCCGCCGGAATCGGGTGGTCGAAGGTGAAGGTGGCGGTCTGCGCCTTCTCGTCCACCGACACCTTCGGCTCGGGAATCGCGATCTTCAGCTTCTCAGGCGTCAGCGACGCCTTGGAGAACGACAAATCCGCGGCGTTGAGCGTGATCGCGCTGGTCGGCTTGGCCACCGTCAGCGTGATCGTCACCTGGCCGTCGAACGTCATCTTCTCCGCATGCGGCGTCACCGCAACGTCGTAATGCAAAGGCACCACCCCGCGCGGCAACTGCGTTGTCGCCAGCCGCGCCTCGGCGGCCGAAGCGGCCCCCAGCGGAGCAAACGCAAGCCCGGCCAGGGCCAGACAGATGGCGGTAGAGAGGTGACGGCGCATAGGGGTCCTTGTGGGATGAGCGGAACGACGAGCCGCGCAGGCGGCACCACAAGGGTGACGAGCGGCTCAGGGCCGCGCGAGTTTTGCCTGAGAGAGCCGCGGGGGGACACGGCCGGAAGTCATGGAATGCACTGACCCGCATCGCTGGGCCACTCTGCCAGCCCGCGCTATGCTCGCCAAGCACTTAACCAAAGGACTAAGGGATCAGGAATGAAGCGCATCTTTCCGGCAGTTGCCGTCCTCATGCTGGCGGCATGCACCAGCGTCAAGGTCAAGCCAGTTGATGGTCATACGGCAATGAATCACGTATGCATCCGAAACAACCCGGCCGTTAAGGTGGACGATTTCGTCATGGTGATGCAGGACGGCTTCCAGCGGCATGGAATCGCCGCCGAGGTCTTCCTCAATGACCCTCCTCCATCGTGTGAATACATCGTGGACTACACCGCCTTGCGGTCGTGGGACTTCAAGCCGTATCTCTCCCATGCAGAAATCCGCATCACTCAGCACGGTCGCCTTGTCGCTTCGGCGACGTATCACCTAAATGGAAAAGGTGGGTTCGACATGGGCAAGTGGCGCGGGACCAAGGCAAAGATCGACCCGGTCATGGACGAACTCCTCGCTGGATTTCACTCGTGAGCGCTGAGCTTGAAGCATCAAAAGGACTTACGGGCATGCCCTGGTGAAGGTCGCGCGCAATGCCGCGCCTTACGCGCGCAAGGCTCGGATCCTTGCGCGCAAAGCACGTGACCTGGCTTCGACGATCCGGTCACCGGCCGGCTTGATCGGCTTCAGGGGCTCGCTGGGCCGCAGCCATGACCCAAAGCAGAACGACTATCAGCGGCTAGCCGGCGGCACGCGGCGCAAACAGGATCACCGCGGCTCCTAGCAGGCAAAGGATGGCGCCGGTGATGTCCCA
>NZ_JABFWW010000160.1 GCF_013362045.1 Frateuria sp.
GCCGGACGGTGCGTTTTTCCACTGCGCTCGGCCGCGCGCTGGAGGCTCACTCACGGGTGCTGCTGGAGGTCGGCCCGCGCGCCACGCTGTCTGCGCTGGCGCGCCAGCAGCCGGGCCCGCGGCAGGGCCGGGTCGTCGCGCTGGCCTCGCTGGCCGATGCGCCGCAGGCCGAACCGGCGGCTTTGCGCGATGCCCTGGGCCGGCTGTGGTGCCAGGGCGTGGCGGTGGATGCGGCGGGCCTCGACCACCGCCGCAACCGCCATCGCGTGCGCCTGCCCAGCTATCCGTTCGAGCGCGTGCGTCATTGGGTCGATGCGCCCGCCGCGTCCGCTACGGCGTCGTCCGCCGTGCATCGGGCTGCCATGCCGCTGCCGGCGTCGGCCCTTTCGTCCGCTGCGTCCGAGGGAGCGTCCATGCCGACCCAGCCTGCACTACCGACGGACCGCCGGCCGCGCCTGCTCGCCCGGCTCAAGGCCGCTTTCGAGGAGGTCGCCGGCATCGAGCTGGCCGACGCCGATCCGGCCGCCCATTTCATCGAACTGGGGCTGGACAGCCTGATGCTGACCCAGGTGGCGCTGCACGTGTCCAAGGCTTTCGGGGTGAAGGTCAACTTCCGCCAACTGATGGGCGAGTGCGCGAGCTTCGAGCGCCTGGCCGCGCTGCTGGACGAACAGCTCCCCGTCGACGCGGTGCCGCCCGCGCCGGCAGCCGTCGCGGTTGCGCAGCCGGCGCTCACGACGGCGCCCGCCGCTCCCGGCAGCTACGTGCAGCAGGTGATCGAGCAGCAGATGCAGCTGATGGCGCAGCAACTGGCGCTGCTTACGGGCGCCGCATCCTCGGTCCCGGTGGCGGCCGCGAGTGCCTCTGTATCTGTGGACGCTGCGGCTCCAGCGGCCGCTGCGCGCGTGCCCGCCGACGAGGAAGCCGCGCTCGCGCACACCCGCTACGACGTCAAGAAGGCGTTCGGCGCGATCGCCCGCATCGACACCGGCAAGTTCGAACTATCGCCGCGCCAGCAGGTGCGACTGGACCGCTTCGTCGAGCGCTACGTGGCGCGCACGCGCAAGTCGAAGGAGTACACCCAGGCGCAGCGCCCGCACATGGCCGACCCGCGCGTGGTCAACGGCTTCCGCCCGCTGCTCAAGGAGATCGTCTATCAACTGGTGATCGAGCGCTCCCAGGGCGCGCACGTGTGGGACCTGGACGGCAACGTATACGTCGATGCGCTCAACGGCTTCGGCATGAGCCTGTTCGGCTGGCAGCCGCCGTTCGTGCTGGAGGCGGTGCGCCGTCAGCTCGAACTCGGCTACGAGATCGGCCCGCAGCACCCGCTCGCCGGCGAAGTGGCGCAGCGGGTGTGCGAGCTGACCGGGCACGAGCGCGCCGCGCTGTGCAACACCGGTTCGGAAGCCGTGCTGGGCGCCTTACGTATCGCGCGCACGGTCACCGGACGCGAAACCGTCGTGCTGTTCACCGGCGCCTACCACGGCATCAACGATGAAGTGATCGTGCGCGGCACGAAGAAGCTGCGCGCGGTGCCGGCGGCGCCCGGCATCCTGCGCAACACCGCCGAGCACGTGCTGGTGCTCGACTACGGCACGCCCGAGTCGCTTGAGATCATCCGCGAGCGCGCGCACGAGCTGGCCGCCGTGCTGATCGAGCCGGTGCAGAGCCGGCGGCCGGATTTCCGCCCGGTCGAGTTCCTCAGGGAGGTGCGCGCGATCACCGCGCAGAGCGGTGCGCTGTGCATCTTCGACGAGATCGTCACCGGCTTCCGCAGCCACCCCGGCGGAACCCAGGCGTTGTTCGGCATCCGCGCGGACCTGGCCACCTACGGCAAGGTGGTCGGCGGCGGCTTCCCGATCGGCGTGATCGCCGGCAAGCGCGAGTACATGGACGCGCTCGACGGCGGCCAGTGGCAGTTCGGCGACGACTCGGCGCCGACCGTGGGCGTCACCTATTTCGCCGGCACCTTCGTGCGCCACCCGCTGGCGCTGGCTGCGGCCCGCGCGGTGCTCGAGCACCTCAGGCACGAAGGCCCGGCGCTGCAGGAGCGCCTGAACGCACGCACCGCCGCGATGGCCGACGAGCTCAACGGATTCTTCGTGGAAGTGGGCGCGCCGATCGCCATCAGGCAGTTCGCCTCGCTGTGGAAGACACAGTTCCTGGAGGAACACCCGCTGCAGGACCTGCTGTTCGCCATGATGCGCAGCCGCGGCGTGCACATCCTGGACAACTTCCCCTGCTTCTTCACCACCGCGCACAGCGAGGCGGACTTCCGGAAGATCACCCAGGCCTACAAGGAATCGGTGCTCGAACTGCAGGAGTCGGAGTTCCTGCCGCGCCACGTACTGCCCGCGCAGGCCGCGATGGATGCGAGCCGCCCGCCGCTGCCCGGTGCGCGGCTGGGCCGGGAGCCGGACGGCCGGCCCTGCTGGTTCGTGCCCAACCCGGACGCGCCCGGCAAGTACATGAAGGTGGTCGAATGAACACGCCGGCGCACCTGCGCAGCGCGGCGCTGGCGGCCGTCGACTACGATCCCTTCGCCCGCCCCGCGCTGGCGCGGGTGGTGCCCAGCACCGAGGCGCAGCGCGAGATCTGGCTGGCCGCGAAGCTCGGCGAGGAAGCGTCGCTCGCCTACAACGAGGCGGTCGCGCTGCATCTGCGCGGACCGCTCGACCGCGCGGCTCTCCAACAGGCGCTGCAGGATCTCGTCGAACGCCATGACGCCTTGCGCGCCACCTTCGGCCCGGATGGCGAAACCTTCTGCGTGGGCGAGCGGATGGATATGGCGCTGGCGCAGACGGATCTTTCCGCGCTGGACGCGGCCGCGCGCGCGACCGCGTTGCAGGAGCGCCGCGCGCGTGCGGTGCGCGAGCCGTTCGCGCTGGAAGCCGGTCCGCTGTTCCGCGCCGAGCTCGTGTGCCTGGGTCCGGCCGATCACGTGCTGCTGCTGTGTGCACACCATCTGGTCTGCGATGGCTGGTCATGGTGGGTGATCGTGCGCGAGCTAGGCACGCTCTATGGCCTGCACAGCGGTGCTGGGGGCGCGCCGCTGGCGCCTGCACCGTCCTTCGCCGACTCCGCGCTGCAACGGGCCGAGCGGCGGGCTCGGCGCGCGACCGCCGCCGACCAGGCATGGTGGGTCGCGCGTTACGCGCAGCGGCCCCCCGTGCTGGACCTGCCCTGGGACCGCCCGCGGCCGGCGCGGCGCACGTTCGCCGCGGGACGCGAGGACCACGCGCTCGACGCCGGGCTGGTCGAGGCGCTCAAGCGCCTGGGTGCGCGCCAAGGCGCCAGCCTGTTCGCCACCCTGCTCGGCAGCTTCGCCGCGCTGCTCGGCCGGCTGGCCGGGCAGGAAGAGGTCGTGGTCGGCATTCCGGCTGCCGCGCAGGCGGGCGAGGGACTGGGTGACCTGGTCGGGCACGGCGTCAACCTGCTGCCGCTACGCTGCGGCGCCGATCCCGCCCAGCCGTTCGCGCGCGTGCTGGAGCTCTCGCGCGACACGCTGCTGGATGCGCTGGACCACCAGCGCTGCACCTTCGGCAGCCTGCTGCGGCAACTGGACGTCGCGCGCGATCCGGCCCGCCTGCCGCTGGTCAGCGTGCTGTTCAACATCGACCAGGCGCTGGACCGGCAGGCCGGCGCGTTCCCCGGGCTGGCGCTGGAGTTCTCCAGCACGCCGCGCGAGTACGAGAACTTCGAGCTGTTCGTCAATGCCGTGCAGGAACGCGGCGGCTTGCGGCTGGAATGCCAGTACAACGCCGGCCTGTTCGATCGCGCCACCGTCCGGCGCTGGCTGCAGGCGTACGAGACGCTGCTGCGTGGAGCGGTCGCGGCACCGCAGACGCCGGTGGGCAGGCTGCCGCTGCTGGATGCGGCCGCGCGTGCAGCGTTGGCCGCACTGCAACCGGCGGCGCGCGCGTTTCCGGTCGCCACCATGCACGGCCCGTTCGAGCGTCAGTGCGATGCATCGCCGGACCGTGCAGCGGTGCGCTGCGGGGCGGTGAGGTTGAGCTACGGCGAGCTGGAGGCGCGCGCCAACCGCATCGCGCACGGCCTGCGGGCGCAGGGCGTGCAGCCGGGGGCGCTGGTGGGCCTCGCGCTGGCGCGCGGGGTGGACCTGCTGGCGGCGGTGCTGGGCACGCTCAAGGCCGGTGCCGGCTACGTACCGCTGGACCCGGGCTTCCCGGCCGAGC
>NZ_JABFWW010000037.1 GCF_013362045.1 Frateuria sp.
GAGCACCTCCAGCGTCTTGCCGCCGCCGAGGGTGAGCTGCGCGCGATCCAGCAGCGGGCTGCCGAACACGTAGTGGGTGCTCACCGGGTCGACCGCATACAGGCCCAGCGCGCCCAGCACGTACCACGCGCTCATCTGGCCGCAGTCCTCGTTGCCGGCCAGGCCGTCGGGCTGGGGCCGGTACATGGATTCGAGCAGCTTGCGCACGCGCGCCTGCGTCTTGTGGTGCGCGCCGGTGTAGGCATAGAGGTAGGCCACGTGGTGGCCCGGCTCGTTGCCCTGCGAGTACTGGCCGACCATGCCGGCGATGTCCGGCGGCGCATCGGCCGGCAGCGCCGAGCTGGTGCTGAAGAGCATGTCGAGCTTGCGCTCGAAGGCCTGCTCGCCGCCGAACAGTTGCATGTAGGCGTACAGGTCGTGCTGGTTGAGGAAGGTAGCTTCCCAGGCGTTGGACTCGGTGAAGTCGCGCCACTTGTCCGTATGGCCCATGGAACGCGGGTCGAACGGCTCGAACCATGCGCCGTCGCTGCCGCGCGGGCGAACGAAGGCCAGTTTCCTGTCGAACACGTTGCGATAGTTGCGCGAGCGGCGGCGCAGGTGCGCGGCGTCCTCGTGTGCGCCGGCCGCCTCGGCCAGGCTGGCCAGCGCCCAGTCGTCGTAGGCGTATTCCAGCGTCTTGCTGACCGACTCCCAGTCCTTGTCGGCGGGGATGTAGCCGAGCTTGCGGTAGTACGGCAAGCCGCGGTAGTCGTCGTCCATCGCGCGCTTGCGGTAGATCGGCCAGGCGCGGGCGTAGTCGATGCCGGTGAAGCCCTTGGCCTGCGCTTCGGCGATCACCACGGCGGAGTGGTAGCCGATCATGCAGCCGGTTTCCACGCCCTGCAGCGGCCACACCGGCGGGCCGTCCGGGCTTTCGGCGGCCATCCGCACCAGGCCGTCGACCAGGTCGGGCACGCGCTCGCTCTGGTACAGCGTGAGCAGCGGATGCAGCGCGCGGTAGGTGTCCCACAGCGAGTAGGTGCTGTAGTTGTGCCGGCCCTCGGGCAGCGTGTGCACCTTGAGGTCCATGCCGCGGTAGCGGCCGTCGGCGTCGCTGAACAGCGTGGGCGCGAGCATGGTGTGGTAGAGCGCGCTGTAGAAGGTGCGCTTGACGGCCTCGTCGGAGGCGTCGATGCGGATGCGCGAGAGCTCGCCTTCCCATGCGTCGGCCGCCTCCTGGCGCACGCGCTCGAAGTTCCAGTCGGCCAGCTCGGCCTCGAGGTTGCGGCGGGCGCCGTCGATGTCGACCGCGGAGATGCCGACCTTCACCAGCAGCGGCGCGCTGGCCGCATCATCGAAGTGCAGCGCGGCCTTCAGGTGCGTGCCCTTGGCGTCGCGCGTGCCGTCGGGCAGCGGCTTGTCTTCCGAATACAGGGTGGCGCGCGAGAGCGGCCGCGAGAGCTTCATCGCGAAGTGGATGTAGCGGCCGTTCGCCCACTGGTGCACGCGGCGGCTGCCGACGAGCAGATCGTCACCGACCAGTTGCAGCTGCGCGTCGCTGACCTTGGCGGGCACCTTGGCGTCGTCGTGGTAGCCGTGCGCGAGGTCGACCAGCAGGTGGCCTGCGCCATGCTCGTTGAACGTGTAGCGGTGCAGGCCCGCGCGCAGCGTGGCGGTGAACTCGGCCAGGATGTCGTGGTCGGCCAGGTGCACGCGGTAGTAGCCCGGCTGCGCCTGCTCGGCGTCATAGCGCGAGCGGTAGCCGTGGCCGGGCGTGCCCACCGCGTCCGGGGGCAGGCGGGTGCTGGCGAAGGAAGCCTCGTCGTAGTGCGACTGGTAGTTCCTGTCGGGCAGGCCGCGCGCGCCCGGGTCCAGCAGCACCTCGCCCTGCGCGGGCATCACCAGCACGTCGAGCATGTCGCTGGCGCCGGTGCCGGACAGGTGCGTATGCGAGAAGCCCATGATCGAGCCGTCGCGCTGGTGGTAGCCCGAGCAGGCGTCCCAGCCGGCATCGTTGGTGTCGGGGCTGAGCTGCACCATGCCGTAAGGCAGCGCGGCGCCGGGGAAGGTGTGGCCGTGTCCGCCGGTGCCGACGAACACGTCGACATATCGGGACACGCCCTCGCCGGGCGTTGCGGCGAACCGGTCGCCGCCGGGGCGGCTTATGGCGAAGGCGGGCAGCGTGTCGGCCGCGGTGCCCAGGGCGGCGAGGGCACCGATGCCCTGCAGGAAGCGTCTGCGCGTCAGCATGTCGGGATCTCCTGTGGGTCGGTCATGTCAGCTTTGAGTGCTCTCCCCGGCGCTGCCGGGGGAGAGGAAGCAATGTGGCTGGCGGCTTGGTTCATAGCGCGCGCAACAGGTCGGGATGGCTGTTCGCGAGCTTGACCATCAGCTCGCCGAACAGGCTGTTCGCCCAGGCGAACCATGCGCGCGTGTAGTGCGCCGGGTCGTCCTGGTCGAAGGCCTCGTGCATGAAGCCGGTGCCCGCGTCGGTATCGCGCAGCCAGCGCAGGCACTGGCGGATCTGGGCCGGGTCGTTCGAGGTCAGCGCGAGCATCATGATCGACATCGGCCACACCATGCGCAGGCCTTCGTGCGGGCCACCGATGCCTGCGGCAGCTGTGCCCTCGAAGAAGTAGGGGTTGCGCGCGCTCCAGGCACGCTCGCGCGTGCGCAGGTAGAGCGGGTCGTCCGCGGCGCAGCAGCCGAGGTAGGGCAGGCTGAGCAGGCCCGGCGCGTTGGCGTCGTCCATGAACAACTGGTTGCCGTAGCCGTCGATTTCGTAGGCCCAGTGTTCGTGGCCGTCCGCATCGCGCATGCGGCCGTCGCGATGCGTGGCCTGTTCCACTTCGTCGGCCAGCGCAGTGCATTCGCGGGCAAAGGCGCCGTCGTGATGGATCGCCTGGCTCATCGTGGCGAGCTGGCGCAGCACGGTCACCGCGAACAGGTTGGCCGGCACGAACAGCGGGTAGAGGCAGGCGTCGTCCGACGGGCGGAACATCGAATGGAGCATGCCGTTGGGCCGCGTCGGCTGGCCGTAACCGTCCAGGGCGAGGGTTTCGGTCGGGCGGTCGGACGTGCGCAGGAAGCGATACGGCCCGCGTCCGTGCAGGCGCTGCTGCTCGCGGAAGGTCCTGACGACGGCATGCATGGCCGAGCGCCAGTCGTCGTCGAACGGCTCGGTGTCGCCGGTGGCCTGCCAGTAGGCGTGCGCGAGGCGGATCGGCCAGCACAGCGAGTCGACTTCCCACTTGCGCTCGCCCACGCCCGGTTTCATGTCGGTCTCGTCCTGCCGTGCCCATGAGAGCGGCGCCGCGTGCGGGTCGCGCAGGAAGGCGTTGGCGTAGGGATCGAGCCGGATGCAGTGCGCCTGGCGGCGGATCAATCCGCGGAACAGGCGCCTGAGCGCAGGGTCCTGCTTCGCCAGCGGCAGGTACGGGTTCACCTGCGCGGAGGAATCGCGCAACCACATCGCATCGATGTCGCCGGTGATCACGAAGGTGTCCGGCTTGCCTTCGAGCGTGCCCAGCTCGACGGTGGTGTCGAGCGTGTTCGGGTAGCAGTTCTCGAACATCCAGGCGAGCTTGGAGTCGCCGATGCGCGCCTTGACCTGGGCGATGCGCGCCTCCACCGCCGCGCTGGTGAACTTTCGCTGCGACGGCGCTGGCCGGCGGCTGGCCAGGCTCGTGGGCGCGGCGGCAAGGCGCGGCACGCGTCCCGCGAACGCGCCGCATGCGACTGTGCTGCCGAGCAGCTTCAGGAAGTGGCGGCGATCGCTCATCGATGCGTCTCCATGGTTCATGGCGACAGGGCCCTCTGGCCGGTGATGACGAAGGCAGCCTGCGTGCCCGGCGCATCGCCGGGTTGCCCGCCGCCGACGAACAACTGGTAGTGGCCGGCCGTCACCCAGCGCCGGCCGGCGCCATCGACCGTGCTCAAGTCCCGCGGCGACAGCGCGAACTCGACCCGCCGGCTCTCGCCCGGCGCGAGGTGCACGCGGCGAAAGGCGACCAGCGCACGGCGCGGCGCCAGCGGCACGTCGCTGGCCAGGTAGGCCTGAACCACCTCGTCGCCGGCACGCTGGCCCGCGTTGCGCACGGTCACGCTGGCCGCGAGCGTCGTGCCGGCCGCAAGCCGCGTGGCGGAAAGCGCGAGATCGGCATAGGCGAAGCGCGTGTAGCTCAGGCCATGCCCGAACGGGTACAGCGGCGTACCGTCGAAATAGCGGTAGGTGCGGCCCTGCATCGCGTAGTCGGTGAACGGCGGCAGGTCGCGCGTGGCGCGGTAGAAGGTCACCGGCAGGCGGCCGCCCGGGTTGGCGTCGCCGGCGAGCACCTGCGCGATCGCAGTGCCGCCGGCCTGGCCGGGATACCAGGCGGCGAGGATGGCGTCGGCGTGCTGCTGCGCCCAGTCGAGCGCCACCGCGCTGCCGGAGAGCAGCACCACCACCAGCGGCTTGCCGCTGGTGGCCAGCCGCTGCAGCAGCGCGCGTTGCGGGGCCGGCAGCGCGATGTCGGTGCGGTCGCCGCCGTCGAAGCCGGGCACATGCACCTTGAGTTCCTCGCCCTCGACGTCGGGCGACAGGCCGACGAAGGCGACCACCACGTCGGCCTGGCGTGCAGCGGCCAGCGCCTCGTCCGATTGCGCGCCGGGCGGGGCGAGCCACTGCAGGCGGATGCCCTGGTCCTGCCCGCCGTGCAGCAGTTCCAGCTTCAGCGGGTGCGGGCGCCCGGCCAGGTGCAGCCTCGCCTGCAGCGTCGCGCGGTCGCTGCCCGCATCGTCGATCAGCTTGCGGCCGTCGACGTACAGCCGCACGGCGTCGTGCCCGCGGCATTCGATGCAGCGATCGACGTGCACGGCCAGCGTGTAGTCGCCCTCGGCCGGCGGCAGCAACTCGCCGCTCCAGCGCACGGCGTAGTGCGCGGGGTCGAGCTGGTCGTCGGGCGCCACGCGGTCCCAGTCGAAGTCGATCGTGCGGTCGGTGCGGTGCAGTCGCGGCGCGCCGTCGAAGCTGGCCGCGGCGTAATACTCGCCCTCGAGGCCAACCGCATCGCCGTTGCGCAGCGCGGTTTCCGGCACCGGCACGGGCACACCGTCGGCGATGGACGAGCCTTGCGCATAGCTCACCTGCTGCGCGCCGAAGCGCCGGCGCAGGCCTTCGAGCGGCGTAACCGGCGCGCGCGCAGTGCCGTGGTAGTTGGCCTCCAGCGTCTCGACGGTGTCGGCGTCGGGGCCGATCACCGCGATGCGCACGCCGGCGCGCAGGGGCAGGGTGTCGCGCGCGTTCTTCAGCAGCACCAGCGATTGCAAAGCGGCCTCGAGCGCCAGTGCGTCGCCCGACGGATTCCCGGCGGCGTCGGGCTTGCGGTGCGCATCCAGCCGGTAGCGCGCGGTGAACAGCCGCACCAGCGCGGCGTCGACGTCGGCCTCGCGTGCGTAGCCCTCGCGCACGGCCTCGCCCAGCGCGGCGTAGGCGTTGCCACAGTCGAGGTCGGTTCCGGCGGTGAGCGCCGCCGCCGCCGAGCGCGCGTCGTCGGGCCGGTAGTGGTGGAACGCGGTCATGTCGTCGACCGCATCGCAGTCGGACACGACGTAGCCGTCGAAGCCCCAGTCGCGGCGCAGGCGCTGGCCCAGCAGCCAGCCGTTGGCGCAGGCGGGCGTGCCGTCGAGCGCGTTGTAGGCGCACATGATCGAGCCGGCGTGGCCTTCGGTCACGGCGGCGCGGAAGGCGGGCAGGTAGGTGTCTTCCAGGTCGTGCGGCGAGACCTTCGCGTCGAAGCCGTGGCGGCCGCGCTCGGGGCCGCTGTGAACGACGAAATGCTTGGGCGTGGCGATGGCGCGCGGGTGGTCCGGGTCATCGCCCTGCACACCGTGGATGTAGGCCACCGCGAGGCGCGAAGCGAGGTAGGGATCCTCGCCATAAGTTTCCTGCCCACGGCCCCAACGCGGGTCGCGGAAGATGTTGATGTTCGGCGACCACAGCGTCAGGCCCTGGAACAGGCCGTGGTGGGCGCTCGCGTCGAAGCGGTCGCGCGCTTGCGCCGAGACGGTCGCGCCGACCTGCTGCAGCAGGTCGGGGTTCCAACTTGCCGCCAGTCCAATGGCCTGCGGGAAGACCGTGGCATGGCCGTTGCGCGCGAGGCCGTGCAGGCCCTCGTTCCACCAGTTGTAGGCCGGCACGCCCAGGCGCGAAATCGCGGGCGCGTCGTTCTGCAACTGGGCAATCTTCTCCGGCAGCGTCATCTGCGCGACCAGTGCGCGGGCACGCGCCACCGGGTCGTCCGACGCATGCGTGCGGCAGGCGAGGGAAGCCAGCGCGCACAACGCGAGTGCGGGCCAGCGGCGCTTCACCGCGCGCCTCCGGTCCGGGCGCTGGCCAGGTCCTGCAGGCGCAACGCGGTGCGCAGCGCATCGAGGGTCGCATCGCTGCGCACGGTCACGCGCACCGGCTCGCCGGGGAGCAGGTCGAAGGCGTTGTCCGACGGCGTGGCGTCCAGATCGCCGAAGGAGAGCCACACGCCGCGCGCCAGGACGTCGCTGTCCAGGGTCAGCGCATAGCCGTCCTCGACCCGCGCCCATTGCGTGCGGATGTGTGGCAACGGCAGCGCGAGCTGCTTGGGTTGATCGAAGAAGACGAGGTTCCGTGATGCCACCTGGTCGCCGCTGAGCAGTTCGAACACGGCGAAGGTGGTCTTCGGGTCCGCGCCGCCGAGCAGTTGCGCATCGCTGAAGTCGGCCACGTGCGTGGCGGCCAGTGGTGCGAGCACGACGTCCGCCTGTTGTTCGTGCAACGGCTTGCCGGAGAAATCCAGTACGCGCACACGCCAGCGTGCGGACAGGGGCGTGGTGCGATCCGAAACCAGCGTCACGGCGGTATCGCCGCCGTGGCGCAACGCCGCGACCAGCAGCGGCGCATAGAAGCGCCGCGCCCGGAACTGCAGCGCCTTCCAGCGGCCGTACCAGTCGATGCTGGACCAGGAGACGGCCGGCCACACGTCGTTCAACTGCCAGTACAGCGAACCCATGCTGCGCGGCCGCGAGGCACGCAGATGCTCGGCCGCCAGCGCGATGCCTTCGGCCTGCATGAGCTGGCTCAGGTAGACCAGCGAGGGGAAGTCCTTCGGCTGGCCGTACTCGCGCTGCACGTACATCAGCAGGCGTCGGTTGCCGTTGCCGCCGTCGTATTTCTGGTGCGCCCGCAGCACCGGCGAGTCCGCTTCCAGCCCGCCCGCACCGGTGAAGGCGTGGATCGTGCGCATCGAGGGGAACGACTGCAGCCCGTACTCGGACTGGAAGCGCGGCGTCACCTCCAGGTAGGCGCTGGCCGGCTTCGCCTCGCCTGACCACACCTCCCAATAGTGATAGTCGCCCTCGCCTAGCGTGTTGGCGAAGCCGTCGCCGCCGGTGCTGGGCGAGCTCGGCCAATACGGCACGTCCGGGTCGTGCTGCGCGACCACCTTGCGCAGCACGCTGCCGAACAACGTGCGCATGCCCTGCGCGATGCGCGCGTCCTGCGCCGGCGTGATGGACTTGCGGAACGCCTTGCGGTCGTCCCACGAAAGCCAGCTGCTCTGCACCTCGTTGTTGCCGCACCAGAGCACTAGGCTGGGATGGTCGCGCAGGCGCTCGACCTGCTCGATGGCCTCCTGGCGCACGTTGGCGACGAAGGCCGGACCGTCCGGCGTGATCGCGCCGCCGAACATGAAGTCCTGCCAGACCATCAGGCCCAGCCGGTCGGCCATGGCGTAGAAGTCGTCCGGCAGGTAGTAGCCGCCGCCCCACACGCGCAGCATGTTCATGTGGGCGTCGCGCGCCGATTCGAGCACGCGACGCATCTGCGCTCCAGTGACGCGGGTGGGGAAGCTGTCGAACGGGATCAGGTTGGCGCCCTTGGCGAACACCGGAATGCCGTTGACCACGAAGGCGAAGCCGCGGCCCCAGCGGTCCCTTTCCTGGCGCAGCTCGACGCTGCGCAGGCCGACCTCACGGGTGGCTTCGTAAATGACGCCATCCTTGCCGCTCAACTGCACGTGGAAGGCGTACATGTCCTGCGCGCCGTAGCCGGCCGGGTACCAGCGCCTCGGATGGTCGATGGCCAGCGGCACGTCGACCCGGTGGCTGCCGGCGGCGAGCGTGACCGGTTGCGCCAGGTGCGCGACCGGCTGGCCGCCGGGATCGCGCACGTCGATCTGCAACTGCAGCGACGTGGCGGTGTCGGCATCGATCGCCAGCTGCACCTCGGTCTGCGCGTGCTGGGCGTCCACGTGCGGCTGCGCGACGTGCAGGCCGGTGACGCGCAGGTCGTCCCAGCTGTCCAGGTGCACGCCTTGCCAGATGCCTTCGGTGACGATGCGCGGGCCCCAGTCCCAGCCATACTGGTAGCCGGCCTTGCGCACGTAGTTGGCGCTCTGCCGGCCCCTGGGCTCGTCGCCGAAGGCGGAATCGAATTCGCCGGGCAACGCGTAAGGCTGGCGCGCGAGCCACGGCTGCAGGCGCTTGATCGGCGAGTACAGCCGCACTTCCAGCGTATTGGCGCCCTCGTGCAGCCACGGTTTCGCCGGTGCCGCCCAGCGCCGGAACATATTGTCGGCGCTGATCAGCTTGTGTCCGTTGAGGTAGACGTCGGCGTAGGTATCCAGGCCGTCGAACACCAGCTCGACGTGCCGGCGCGCGAGCGTGGCCGCATCCGCGTCGAATCGGGTGCGGTAGATCCAGTCGGACAGGCCGATCCACTGGATGGCCTGCTCGTTTTCGCCCAGGAACGGATCGGCCACGAAACCGGCTGCCAGCAGATCGGTCTGCACCGTGCCCGGCACGGTGGCCGCGAGCCAGCGGGTGGCCTGCGGATGGTCTGCGGCGTGGCTGTCGCCAGGGGCAAGGCGGAATTGCCAGCTGCCGTCGAGCTTTTGCGTGGCTGGCGTTGCGGCCGTCGCGAGCGCCGGCAGCAAAAACAACGCGCACGCGAGCCGGGACAGGCGTGGCCTTGTTCGCGTTGCGGTCGGCGGGACGGAGGCGGGCATGGCGTTTCCTGGCGGCGCGGGCGATGGGCGGCGACATGCCGCCCGATGCGCCAGCTAGGGTGGGCGGGTGCCCGCGTCCGTGGCCAGGCTTTGCAGCACCATCACCATGGCGCGCACCTCTGCCGCGTCACTGCGCCACTCGCCCGTGGCCATGTCTTCCAGGCCGGGCTGCCGATGGCGCATTTGCGAGGGCAACTGCTGCTTGGCCGAAGCGTGAAACTCGTTCGCTCCGGTTGCCCGCGCCAGCGCAGCGAGGTTGCGCGCATGTACGCCGGCACCGGGCATGATCGTCACGCGACCGGCCGCCTGCGCCAGCAGCGCGCGGATGCGCTCCGCACCATCGACGGCGCTGGCCTGCGCACCGGAGGTGAGCACGCGCTCGCAACCCAGGGCGACCACCGCCTCGAGCGCCTGCGCCTGGTCGTGCACCATGTCGAAGGCGCGATGGAAGGTGACCCCGAGCGGACCGGCCGCCGCGACCAGCGGGCGGCAACGCGCCGGGTCGACCCGGCCCTGCGCATCCAGCACGCCCAGCACCACGCCCTCGCAGCCCAGCGCGACACACGTCTCGATGTCGCGCAGCATCACCTCGCATTCGAAGTCGTTGTAGAGGAAGTCGCCGCCGCGCGGGCGGACCAGCACGTACAGCGGAATCGCCAATTTGTCCCGCGCGGTGGCGATCTCGGCATACGAAGGCGTGACACCGCCCAGTTCCAGCGCCGCGCAAAGCTCCACGCGCCCGGCGCCGCCTTCCTGCGCCGCCAGCGCCGAGGCCACCGAGTTGGCGGCCACTTCCAGCAGGGGCGGGGCGCCGGCCATCAGGGCGTTCCGCGACCTGGTGACGGCGCCGGCATGCTCCGGACGCCATAAGGCGCGGAGCGGGCAAAGACGCTTCGGAATGGCTGCGGACGGCCCATGATCCCCACCGTTTAGATCGATCTATATCGAAGGTAGCATCGGGCCGATGGGCTTGCATGCCGCAATGCAGTAATTGACCCGAGCCGTGTGCTGAGCCGACGAACTAGCCTTCAGTTCAGCTGCAGGCCGCCCTGTGCGCTGGCGGTCGCCAGCGGACGCGCACGGGAGAACTCCAGCAGATCGGCCAGGCGGGCACCTTTCTGGCGCCAGTCGTGGACGATCGATTCACCCAGCAGGACGTAGTGCCAAGGGCGGCCGCCACGCAGCTCGGGCGCCAGGGCGTTGGTCCGCTCGCACCAGGTCACCGCGGCCTTGAGCTTGCGCTGCACATTGGCGTGGATCACCTGCTGCTGGGCCTTGGTTTCCGCCAGATAGATCGCTTCGGCCGTGCGTACCAGGAAGTCGGGGATGTAGAACGCGGCCAGGCCGTCCTCCTTGAGGTAGCGCAGGCGCACGAAGTCATGCCGGTTCTCGCTGATCTTGCAAAACGCCTCGATGCCGGCGTCGGCCTGCGCCCATTCGATGAACGCGCGCTCAAGCCCGCCGTTGCGCGCGGGATAGGAAAGTCGCGTGTAGATGCACTTGCCGACCTCCAGCGAGGCGCTTTCGCGCACCATGATTCTTTGCACTTCGGAAAGGCGGCGATGGCGTACCTCGGTCTCGCCGGCCGGGCCGCGCTCCTCCGATTGGAGAAGCGCCAGGCCGAACACGCGCACGATGTGCTCGATCACCGGCTGCAGAAGCAACAGCCGCCAGCCTTCGTCGGCGAACGGCTCGAAGGCCTCGCCGAACAGCCGCTCGCGGATGTACTCGTCCAGCGCGGTGGCCAGCGCCGCGGTGTGCACCTGCAGGTAGGGTCGCTCCATGCGCGGACTGATCCGGCTGCCGCCCGGCAGCGGGTAGCTCAGCGCCTGGCTCACGCGGCGGGTGAGGCGCGAGAGCAGCTCGTTATAGCCGCTCACGTTCATCGCCGCGCCGTCGACGCGGTAGTCGCCGAACAGCGTGCTGCTCTGCAGGTCCTGCGAGGTGAAGGTGTCGCCCTTGCCGAGCAGGGCGGCGAGCCGGTCGCGGCTCATCGCGCTGAACGGTGCGAGTGACTGCACCTCGATCGGCTGGTGTTCCACGCTCTCGTCCGCCTCGCGCAGGATGAACGGGATGGCGAAGTCATAGCGCTCGTAGTCCTCGCGCAGCTCGGCGGGGATCATGTCGGCCGTGCTGCTGCCTTCCTCGTCGTCGCCGGTGGCGCCGACGAGCCCCTCGCGCATCAGCTCGTCGTAGAAACCCTGGAACGCCGGGTGCTCGACGATCGAGAGGATGTCGATCAGCGAGCCGGGTTCCTCGCCGCGGTTGATGTGCTCGCGGTTCTCGCGCTTGACGTCCGCGTATTCCGGATCACGCCACATCAGGCGCAGGCCGCGGCCGATGGTCTGCTCCAGCAGAATCTGCGCCCCGCTTGCGCGCAGCGGCACAATCACGCAGATGTTGTTGACGTCGAAGCCCTCGCGCAGCATCAGCACGCTAACGATCACGCGCGGCTGGATGTGGCGATCGACGTTGAACAGCCTTTGGCGCAGCGGCGCCCAATCCTTCTCACCCAGCTCGGCCTTCTTGCCGGAGTCGACGGTGAGCACGTCTTCCTCGTGCAGGCCTTCGTCCTGCAGGAAATCGGCTACCAGCGGCGTCACCTTGGTGTCCTCGCAGACCACCAGCATCTTGGGGTGGCGCGTGGGATCGAGACGGGCGAAGTCCGCTTCCAATTTGCGCAACTTCTGCAGGCCAGCCCGCAGCATCACACGCTGGCCTTCGGACAGTGTCAGGTTGCCGGCCTCGTCGCGCTCGGCCTTGAACTCCAGCGGCAGCGCGCCAAGCTCCTTGCGCTTGTCCAGCACCAGCGACTTGACCAGGCCCAGCCGCATGGCGGCCTTGAGGTCGAAGTCCACCACGATGTGGGGGAAATAGACCTTGGCCTTGCGCTTGCCGCTGCCCACGTCGTTGTACGGCGTGGCCGAGAAATCCACCTGCGCGAAGCGCCGCCCCTTGCCCTCGGCGATGATCGACAGGCTCTTCTGCCACTCGACCTCGCTGGTTTCGCCGCCGGACTTGAGTTCGTGGATGTGGTGCGCCTCATCGTTGAACACCATCAGGTCCGGCAGGTCAGCCAGGTACGCCAGCACGTTGCCACGCGCCCAGCGCTTGTCCAGCGTCTCCAGGCTGTTGCCAGCGGCGCGGCCGGGTGCGAGCGGCAGTACCGCGTAGGCGACCGAGGAGGCGTCGGCCACCATACCGGGCGCGTCGATCCACTCGGCCTCGTCCTGCTCGATCTCCTCGCCGGCGTCGCTCAGCAGGTGCCAGTTGGTGATGGCGATCATGCCGTTGCCGGTGGCCTTCAGGCCGATTTCGTTCTTGGCGCAGACGTTGCCGCGCACGAACTGTGCAATGCGCTCGCGGTAGGCGGGCGGCGCGAACAGCTCGGCGTAGCTGGCGATATCGGAAGTGGCGAAGTCGCGGCTCTTGTTTTCGCGCTCCTTGCCCAGGAAGGCATCGAGCAGGCGCTCGTACACGATCAGCCCGGGCGCCACGATGAGGAAGCGACGCGAGAAGCGCGGATCGTCGCGGCCTTCGTTGAGGGCCACGGTCTTGTTAAGCAACTGCCAGATCAGCAGCGCCTGCAGTACCCAGGTCTTGCCCGTGCCGGTGGCCATCTTCAGGCAGTACTTCGGATGGCCGTTCTTGGCCTGCGCCACGTCGGCCAGCCGTGTGCCTTCGAGCAGCGCCGGCTCGCACACCTGGCGGTACAGGTCGGCCAGGTTGGGACTGTCCAGCACCTCGTGCGCGACGATCACGTTGAGGATCGCCTGGCGCTGGCCCGGATGGAAATTGATCGCACGTGATTGGCGGGCCTCGTCGCCGAACCACCAGCGCAGAAGTTCGGCAGTCACCGGTGTCACCTGCTCGTAGAGCTCGGCGATGCCCTGTTCCAGCCCGACGCACAGCTGGTCGGTGCGGCGGGTGAGCCCGGCGGCGAGCGCCAGCGGCTGCTCGATCGCGCTCATGCCTTCGGCTCCGCCACCACCTGTACTACCTCGGCCTCGAAGCCGAACACGTCCACCGCGCGCACGCACACGCGCCGGTCGCCGGCCTTGCGCGGCACCGCGAAGCGCGCCTCGGTTACCACGCGCAGCGGGTCGTCGTCGTTGGCGGTGTTACCGCGGTAGTCCTGCCACACGGAGCGGAACACCTGGCCGTCGTAATCCGGGTCGACCGCCCAGTACTCGATCAGCGCCAACGGCTCGGCGTTCATCACGCGCACCAGCTTCTGGCGGTTGTCGTCGTCCAGGTTGATCGCCTCGGGCGAAAGCAACACGTAGTTGTGCAGCGAGACGTGCAGTTGTTCGCTGCCGTCCAGCCGCTCGCGCCGGATCGGCTTGACCATCAGGTACTGCAGGCTGGAGAAGCGCACCTGCCCGCGCAGCTTCTCGATGCCGCCCTTCTTCTTCAGGCGGTCGAGCAGGTCCGGCGGGATCACCAGCACTTCCAGGCGGTCGTCGTTGAGCGCCGTGATGCTCTGGCCGATCGCCGGCTCGAAGTTCCAGCCCAGCACGACCACGCGGTCCCATCCGCCCATCAGGTTGTCGCGCTGGGCGATCGCCCGGCGCAGCGTGGCGTCGCCAGTGAGCTTGTTGGGCGAATCGACCAGCACCAGCGTCTTCCTGCCGCCGAAGGTGACCGCGCCCAGGTTGCGCAGCGGGTTTTCTTCTGCCGGCAATGGCAGCGCGCCGTAAAGCGACAGCACGATGGCCGACAGGTCGCCCACGCGGAAGCTGCGGCCCATCGCGCTCTTGGCCGCCTCGACCTGGTAGTCGCCGATGGCCTGGTAGAGGAACGGCTTGGCTCCCTGGTCGATCAGGCGCTTGCGCATGATCATGCAGGCGGGTTTGCCGAGGTCCGTGGTGATCCATCGGCGGCCGAGTTTTTCGGCGACGGCGGCCGTAGTTCCCGAGCCGCCGTTGAAGTCGGCGACGATCGCGTTGGGCTGAGACGAAGCCTCGATGATGCGGGCGAGCAGGTTTTCGTTCTTTTGTGTCTCGTACCCTACCTTTTCGCGCGAAAAGCTCATGATCTGGATCGAGTCCAAGCGATCCATGTCCGAACAGTTCCACGTGTCCTCGATGGGATAGCCGGCGCCTTCTGGCCTTTTTCCGTCGCGGCGCACGTAGTCGTCGGCGTAGGGAATGTAGAGCTTGTTGAACACGAAGTTCGGCGACTTCGTGTAGTAGTAGATGTTGTCGTGGTTGCGGATCCAGTTGACGGCAGCGGATTTGTAGCCGGAGATCCAGCCGATCCGCCAGATAATCTCGCGCTCGAAACGCTCTTTGCCGAAGATTTCGTCGAGAACG
>NZ_JABFWW010000172.1 GCF_013362045.1 Frateuria sp.
AGATTGGTGCCGGTTTCGCCGCGATTTCCCAACGCGGCACCCAGCATCGGGATGAGATGCAATTGGACGGCTTTACGTCCAATCACGCCGGTGGCATCCTTGGCGGCATCAGTACCGGCCAGCCGGTGACGGTGTCGGTGGCGTTCAAGCCCACCTCCAGCATCCTGGTGCCCGGCGACAGCGTGAATCTCGCCGGGGAGCCGGTGCAGGTGGTCACCAAGGGGCGGCACGATCCCTGCGTGGGCATCCGCGCCACGCCCATCGTCGAGGCCATGCTGGCGCTGGTGCTGATGGACCACGCGCTGCGCCATCGCGCCCAATGCGGCGACGTGGGGCCGGTCGCCCCGCGCATCGCCTGACTTTCACCGTTCGGACGTCCCATGACCGGCAAGCCGCGGGTGTGGATCTCGCGCCCCACCTTCCCAGACGTCGAGGCCCGGCTCGATCCGCACTTCGAGGTCGCGGCCGAGCCGGAGGAGATCGTGTTCTCCTCCACCGAACTGGCCGCGAAGCTGGCCGCCTGCGATGCGGCCATCGTCGGTCTGAAGGAGCGCGTCGGCGCTGCCGAGATCGCCGGAGCGGCAAACCTGCGCATCGTCGCCAACCTGGCGGTGGGCTACGACAACCTCGACCTTGCGGCGCTGACCGCCGCCGGCATCCTCGCTTCCAATACCGCCGACGTGCTCAACGAGAGCGTGGCCGACTACACCTGGGCCTTGCTGCTGGGCGCCGCGCGCCGCATGGGTGCCGCCGAGCGCTGGCTCAGGGCAGGGCACTGGCACGGCACCGAGTTCAAGGGCTGGCTCGGGCTGGACACGCGCGGGCGCACGCTGGGGATCCTGGGCATGGGCCGCATCGGCCAGGCGATCGCGCGGCGGGCGGCAGGCTTCGGCATGCAGGTGATCTACCACAACCGCTCGACGCTGCCGCAGGCGGTCGAGCACGAGTGCGCCGCGCGCTACGTGGACAAGCCTGCGCTGCTGGCCCAATCCGACTTCCTGGTGCTGGCGCTGCCGCTGACCGCGGAGAGCCGCCACGCGATCGGCGCTACCGAACTGGCGCGGATGAAACCGACCGCGGTGCTGGTCAACATCGCCCGCGGCGGCGTGGTGGACGATGCCGCGCTGGCCGCCGCCCTGGCCGAACGCCGCCTGGCCGCGGCTGCGCTTGACGTGTTCGAGGGCGAGCCGGACGTGCATCCAGCCTTGTGCGCCCTCGACAATGTCATCCTCAGCCCGCATATCGCCAGCGCCACCTGGGATACTCGCCGCGCGATGACCGCGATGGCGGTGGACAACGTGCTGGCGCTATTCGGGCACGGCCCGCATGCGGGACATCCGCCATCGCTCCTCAACCCCGAGGTTCTGGCCGTACGGCCGGCGCCCTGATTCCCCCAAGACCACAGGTATCGAACATCCCATGAGCAAGAAGAGCAGCTACAAGGTCGCCATGGTCGGCGCCACCGGCGCGGTCGGCGAGACCCTGCTGGCGATCCTGGCCGAGCGCGATTTCCCCGTCGGCGAGCTGGTGCCGCTGGCCAGCGAGCGCTCGGCCGGCGAGAAAGTCTCCTTCGGCGGCAAGCAGGTCACGGTGAGGAACCTGGCCGACTACGACTTCGAGGGCGTGGACATCGCCTTCTTCTCCGCGGGCGGGTCGGTCAGCAAGGTGCACGCGCCACGCGCCGCGGCGGCGGGCGCGGTGGTGATCGACAACACTTCCGAGTTCCGCTACCAGGACGACGTCCCGCTGGTGGTCAGCGAGGTCAATCCCCACGCCATCGCCGACTACACCACGCGCGGCATCATCGCCAATCCCAACTGCTCGACCATGCAGATGCTGGTGGCGCTGGCGCCGATCCATCGCGCGGTCGGCATCGAGCGGATCAATGTGGCGACCTACCAGTCCGTTTCCGGAGCCGGCCGCAGCGGCATGGAGGAACTCGGCCGAGAAACCGCGGCGCTGCTGAATTTCCAGGATGTGGAACCGGGCAAGAAATTCCCCAAGCAGATCGCTTTCAATGTGATTCCGCACATCGACGAGTTCCAGCCCAACGGCTACACCAAGGAAGAAATGAAGATGGTGTGGGAGACGCGCAAGATCCTGGAGGATGACTCCATTGCGGTTAACCCCACCGCGGTCCGCGTGCCGGTGTTCTACGGCCATGCCGAGGCGGTGCACGTGGAAACCCGCGACAGGATCAGCGCCGAGCAGGCGAGGGCGCTGCTGGAACAGGCCGAGGGCGTGGTGGTGATGGACGAGCGCAAGGCCGGTGGTTACCCGACCCCGGTGGGCGATGCCGCCGGCAAGGACCCGGTATTCGTGGGCCGCATCCGCGAGGACATCTCGCATGAGCGCGGCCTGGACCTTTGGATCGTGGCCGACAACATCCGCAAGGGCGCGGCCCTCAATGCGGTACAGATCGCCGAGCGGCTGATCGAGGACTATCTCTGAGATGCAAAAAACCTGGTTCCTGCCGTGCCTCCTCCTGCTGGTCGCCCTGGCGGCCAGCGCCGACGGTGCTCCCGAACAGGCCGCGGTAGCCCGCGTGCCCGCCTCGGAACAGCTGAAGCAGCAGTTGCGGGCGCATGGCACCGAGGTCGCCCAGCTGGAACGGCAGGTCGGCAGGCAGGAATCGCGCAGCCGCGAGGCCAGTCGGCGGCTGGAAGAACAGGACCGCCGCATAGCCGACCTCCAGCGCCAGCTGGAGGAAGTGGCTAAGTCCCGGCCGGGGGCGACTGCAGGCCATTGAAGCCTGCGCAGCGAGAATATGGCGCAGCAATATGCGCTAAGCAGTCGTCGCAGCTATTGTTGATTGGCCGGCATATAACTAAAGTGACGCGCGTTCCGGTGTTGCCGCAGCCTGCGGCGACGGCATGAAGCGTCTCGGTGTCGTTTGGGGGAGCCACGATGAATCACTCGTTGAAACTGTCGATGCTGCTGGCGCTCGCCTTGGGCAGCACCCAGGCCGCGGCGCTGGACCTTGGCCAGATCCAGGTCAAGTCGGCGCTCGGCCAGCCGCTGCTCGCGGAGATTCCGCTCACGCCCGACAGTCCCGCGGAGCTGCGCAACCTGAGCGCCCGCCTGGCCTCGCCGGAGGACTTCGCCCACGCCGGCCTGTCCGGTGCGCGCCCCAGCGTTCCGCTGCAGTTCGACGTCGTCGACGTGGGCGGGCGCAAGGTGATCCGCATCACCAGCGCGGTGGCAATCAACGACCCTTACCTCGATCTGCTGGTCGAAGTGGACAACGCCAGCGGCCGCAGCCTGCGCGAGTTTCCGGTCCTGCTCGATCCGCCGGGTACCGCCCCGGCTGCGCCCGCTGTGCGCGCTCCGCGTAGCGGCGCGTCCCGCGCCGCTTCCCGTACGGCAGTTGCTACGGCCGCGTCCGCGCCTGCCCGTCCCGCCGCTGGCCAAGTGGCGGCCGGCGGCCAGTACGGTCCGGTCGATCGCGGCCAGACGCTGTCGGGCATCGCGCGCAAGCTCGCGCCGGCCGGCGTGGATCCCGGCCAGATGATGGTGGCGCTCAAGCAGGCCAACCCCGACGCCTTCTACCGGGACAACATCAACGCGCTGAAGAGCGGTGCGGTACTGCGCGTGCCGACCAGCCAGGAAGCGCAGGCGATGAACATGGCCGCCGCCCTGGCGGAGATCCGCCGGCAGAACAGCGACTGGCGCGCCGAGGGCGCGCGTTCGACCACCACGGTGGCGAATGCGGCTACCCGCGCGCAAACCTCCGGCACGCCCGGCGGCAGCGCTGCGGTCGACCGGCTCGCGCTGGTGCCGGCGAAGGAGGGCGGCAAGGGTGCGGGTGCGCACGGCGGCAGCGGCAAGGGAGACGCCGCCCTGCGGCAGGACCTGCTGCGCAGCCAGGAGTCGCTGACCACCCTGCAGCAGCAGAGCGCCGAGTTGAAGTCGCGCCTGAAGGACCTGCAGGACATCAACGACAAGAACACCCGCCTGCTGGCGCTCAAGGACAACGAGATCGCCGAGTTGCAGCAGAAGCTGGCCGAGGCGCGCAAGAAGGGCGGCCTCCCGCCCGCGGCTTCGACCGCTGCCGCCGCTGCTCCGGCTTCCCAGGTGGCGGTGGCCGGCTCCGCGCCGGCGGCTGCGGCCGCGCCGGTGCAGAGCGCCGGTCCGGCCAGGTCCGGCCGAGTCGG
>NZ_JABFWW010000253.1 GCF_013362045.1 Frateuria sp.
AGGCCGACGCAAAGGATGCCGGCCAGGCCCAGGCCGAGCGGGCGCAGCCACCTACGCATGCGCGCGCCTCCCGGCCGTCCGCCGCGGCGGGCGCATCAGGCGAACGGAAAGGACGGGGCCGGCATGGCGGTGCTGCGCGGACAGGCGCAATGGCCGGGCAGCCATCGCCGGGCCAGGGAACAGAAAGACCATGGAAGACACGAAGCGGTGCGGATGCCTCTATGGTGGAGGCGGTCGCGTGCGGGGACAAGCAAGCTCACCCATAAGCTGGCACGCGTCTGTGCGCCTGCTCCGGGGCCGATGGCGACCCGGCATTCACTGCCGGCGCGCTAGCGTCCGGGCTCCCCCACCGCGGAGCCATGCCATGCCCAAGGGTGACAAGTCCTCCTATACGGACAAGCAGAAGCGCCAGGCCCACCACATCGAACAGAGCGAGAAGAAGGAAGGCAAGTCGCAGGACAGCGCCGAGCGCATCGCCTGGGCGACGGTGAACAAGCAGGACCACGGCGGCAAGAAGCACTGAGCGCGCCACCGCGCTATGGCAACGCCGCGGCGAACAAGCGGACGAGCTTGCCCGAGTCCGGGATGCGCACCGTTCCATCGGGCTCGAAGCCGAGCTTGCCCAGCAGCCCGATCGAGCGCGCGTTGTCCGGGTTGACGATGGCCAGCACGCGGCGCACGCCGGGCAGGCTGCGCACGTGCTCCATGATTGCGCGGGTCGCCTCCAGCGCGTAGCCCTGGCCGGTGTATTCGGGCAGGAAGGCGTAGCCGACGTCGATGCCGTCCAGATAGTCGCGCTTGAGCAGGCCAGCCATGCCAATGGCGGTGCCCGTGTCGGCCAGCGCCACGCGCCACATGCCGAAGCCGTGCTGCGCATAGCTGGCCAGCGGCCCGTCGCGCAGGAAGGCGCGGGCGCCCTCCAGGTCGCGCACTCCCTTGTCGGCGATGTGCTGCACGAAGCTCGGCTCGTTGAGCAGCCGCAGCACGAATGCATCGTCGTCCAGGGTCAGCGGCTGGATGCGCAGCCGCGCCGTCTTCAGTTCGCCCATCGTTTTTCCTCGCATGTCCGGCGCCACGTCGCGCCAGCACACGTTACCCTGTCGCAGGCCCGACCATCCCGCCCCTGCCGGAGAATCCCATGCGCCTGTGGCTCGCCCTGATCGCCGCGCTCGGCCTGGCCGGGCCATTGCCCGCGCAGACGCTGCGCGTGATGAGCTTCAACGTGCGCCTGCCGCTGGCCAGCGACGGCCCCAACCGCTGGGAAGCGCGCCGCGACCTGATGGTCAGGACCATCCGCGAGCAGCATCCCGACGTGATGGGCACGCAGGAGCTCTACAAGCTGCAGGGCGACTACCTCGTCGGCAAGCTGCCCGCCTATGCCTGGTTCGGCGAGGGCCGCTACGGCGGCGACCGCGACGAGCACATGGGCGTGTTCTACCGGCGCGACCGGCTGCGCGTGCTGGACTCGGGCAACTTCTGGCTGTCGGACACGCCGGACGTGCCCGGCAGCATCAGCTGGGGCCACCCGCTGCCGCGCATGGTCACCTGGGCGCACTTCGAGGACCTGCGCAGCGGGCGCCGCTTCTACTACTACGACACCCACTTCCCCTACCGCGACCAGGACACCTACGCGCGCAACCGCGCCGCACAGGAGATCCGCGAGCGCATCGCCAAGCTGCCGGCCGGCGCGCCGGTCGTGCTCACCGGGGATTTCAACACCGATCCGTCCAGCGAGGCGCACGGCGTGCTGACCGGGGCGCTGCGCGACGCGCGCGAGGCCGTGGCACACCCGCGCGGGCCGGAGGCGACCTTCCACGACTTCACCGGCACGCCCGACCGGCGCATCGACTGGATCCTGGTGCGCGGCTTCACGCCGATGCGCTACGACACGGTGACCACCCACGAGGGCAAGCGCTATCCGTCCGACCACTTCCCGGTGGTCACCGTCCTCAAGTGGGAGTCCGCCAAGCACTGAGCCGGCGGCACCTTGCGCCGGCGCTCAGCCGTGCGCCAGCGCGTAGTCGATCGCCGCGCACACCGCTGCCGACTGCGCCGCGTTGCACTGCTCGGCGCTGGCGCGCGGACTGTCCGGATACACCTCGGTGGTGGTCTTGTAGCGCGCATCGGTGATGCCCGCGCAAAGCCCCAGCCGGCGCAGCGGATAGCGGATCACGCCCGGCGCCACCACCGGCGAGCCGATGATCTGGCCGTCGCGGTCGGCCGGCGCGATGTGGGTGACCCTGGCCACCGCCTCGATCACCGCCTGCTGGAACTTCGGCTGCGGCGCCTCCTCGTCGTCTACGAGGTAGAAGCCGTCGGGGATCTCGCCGGGGACGCAAGGGACGCCATCGCGCGCGGCCAGCGCCGGGCGGAACTCCGACTCGTCGGTGTCGGTGGTCTCGTGCAGGTCGATGTGCACCAGCACGCGCTCGCGCAAGGGTTCGACCAGGCCCAGCAGGGCGGCCGACTCCGGCGCCGGGCTGTCCGGGCGGAAGGAGCGGTTCGGGTCGATCGCCAGCGCATTCCAGCGGTGGATGCGCTCGTAGGCCCAGGGACTCACGCACGGCGCGACCAGCAGATTGACTCGGCCCTCGTAGCCTGCAGCGTGCCGGTCGAGGAACTCCAGCGCCCCGTGCACGCCACTGGTTTCGTAGCCATGCACGCCGCCGGTCACCAGCGCGCACGGCAGGTCGTCGCGCCAGCTGCGGCTCCTGATCGCCAGCAGCGGATAGCTGTCGGGCGAGTAGTCCAGGCGGCCGTACTGGATCACGTCAAAGCGCGGGCGCAGGGCGTCGACCGCGCGCAACACGTCGGCCTCGTAGCTGCGCTGGCGGGTCTGGCGCGCCAGCCAGGCCGCCACTTCGGCCGGGCCCCAGGGAACGCCGGGTGTGCCGATCGGATAGGAGGCGGAAGGAATCATTGCGTCGCTCGCTGTGGGGCCATTCGAGCGCGGCACTCTAGCATCGGGCTGGGCCAGCCGTGGCAGGCGACGCGCCTGCCGGGCCCAGAAAATTGCCCTACTATCACTCGATGAACACACCGATTTCGCCGGCGCTCGACGTTACCCGCCGCGGCAGCCTGGCCTGCGTCGGGCTGGGGATGACGCTGGGCTCCCATCTCACGCCGCTGGCGCGCAGCCATATCGAGCAGGCGGACGTGGTGTTCGCCGCGCTTTCCGATGGCGTGGTGGAGCTGTGGCTGGAGCGCATGCACCCGGACGTGCGCAGCCTCCAGCCCTACTACGCGGAAGGCAAGTCGCGCATGAAGACCTACCGCCAGTGGGTCGAGCTGATGATGGCCGAGGTGCGCGCCGGCAAGCGCGTCTGCGGCGTGTTCTACGGGCACCCCGGCGTGTTCGCCTGGTCGCCGCACAAGGCCATCGCGATGGCGCGAGCGGAAGGCTTCGAGGCGCACATGGAGCCGGGCATCTCCGCCGAGGACTGCCTCTACGCCGACCTCGGCATCGACCCGGGCCGCTACGGCTGCCAGCACTTCGAGGCGAGCCAGCTGCTGTTCTACGAGCGGCGCATCGATCCGGCGGGATATCTGGTGCTGTGGCAGGCGGGGCTGGTGGGCGACCGTTCGCTGGCGCGTTTTAAGACCGGCTCGGCGTATCGCCAGCTGCTGGTGGAGCTACTCGAACAGGATTATCCGCTCGGGCATCCAGTGATCATCTATCGGGCAGCGACCCTGCCGATCGATCGGCCACGAATCCGCCATATGGCCCTGCGCGATCTGGCCCAGGCCACATTGACGCCGGAGGAAACGATCGTGCTTCCACCGGCATGCATCTTGAAGCCGAATCTTGCCATGCACGAGCGACTGGAGGCCCTGGACAGGCAGGACAAGACCGACGCCCTCGCCTGACGGGCGCATGACAGCGGGTGCATTTGCGGCTCTAACGACGAGTAAGATCAGCCCATGCTTCGCCATTTGTCGAGTGGCGGGTGGGACGGCACACATCCTACGGACTGATCATCCTCCGCAACAGGTAGGGAGAGAACATGGCAGACGCGATCGAAATGCTGGAGACCATCGGCCGTAGCGCCTCGCTGCGTCACGCCTCGGCGGAGGAACTGACGCATATCCTTGAGCGCGAGCTGGCACCAGAGGCGCTCGTTGCGGCCGTGACCCAGGAAGACAGC
Source organism: Frateuria sp. (assembly GCF_013362045.1). Classification (GTDB taxonomy): domain Bacteria; phylum Pseudomonadota; class Gammaproteobacteria; order Xanthomonadales; family Rhodanobacteraceae; genus Frateuria_A. The sequence goes on from NZ_JABFWW010000253.1 coordinate 4,146, forward strand.
TCGCTGTTGCACGCGATGCTTGGCAGCCGCCTGAACCAGGTGCCACAGGTGGTCCAGACACCCGGGCGCGAGGAAGAAGAACCCGAGCCCGAAGATGAGGAGGACCCCCTCACCTCGGTGATTCCTAGCCGACCCAAGTAGAGGAAGCGATCGAGGATCGGGACCACGCGGCATGCTCCGGCTGCAGAGTTGCTTCTGGCTGTGGCCCGCCCTGGCGGGCCTGCTCTGGTGCGCGCCACCGCAGCCAGTCCGCGCCGGGGCGGTCACCACAAGTCCCACCGAGCTCATGGAACAGACCGAGCGCCTGCGCACGAAGGACCATGCGCAGTTCGCACGGTTGCTCGAACAGATCCACCGCCAACCGCCTGTCATGTCCCCTGGCGAGCAATGGCACCTGCGTTATCTCGATGCGTGGGAAACCATGTATCACGGGAACTACCTCAAGTCCGAGTCCCAGCTTCGCGAGGTGATCGACGGCTCCGGCGACCCTGGGCTAGCGGCCAAGGCATCGGCGCTGCTCCTTAGCAACCTGAGCATCAGTCGGCGCTATGAAGAAGCCTTCGTGTTGGCCAATCGGGTCACCCTGGCCCTGCCAGGCATCAAGGACCCGCAAGGGCGCTTCGACCTCCTGATCAACCTTTCGCAGATGCTGGCCTTGGCCGGACAGGTTGACCTGGCAGTTCAATACGCTCAGATGGCCGGGAATGCCTTGCCTCCCGGAGAAACCCCCTGTCGGCCCCTCTACATGCGGCTGGCGGCGCTCTATGACGGAAACCGGCTGGCCTCCAACGATACGGAACTCAAGCGCGGCATCGAAACCTGCAATGCAGCCAGGCAACCGGTCTTCGCCGACGCGCTGTGGCTCATCCAAGTGAGTCTGCTCCTGAACGAAAGCCAGCCCCAAAAGGCCTTGGCCGTGCTTGACCGGGTCGGTCCGAGCGTCCGCACCAGCCAATACCAGCCCCAGAACCTGTCCGTGCAGGTACAGCGGGCAGAGGCCTATGAAAAATTGGGCGACGATCGCGAGGCCAGCAAGGCTGCACTCGCCGCCCTCGCCATGAGCAAGCCCGGCGACGTCAACGAATGGCTCAAGGCCGCCTACGAGATGCTGTACAAGATCGAAAAGAGGCGCGGCGACACTTCGGCGGCGCTTGCCTACTACGAGCAGTTCGTTGCCCAGGACAAGGGCTACCTGGACGATGTCAGCGCGCGTGCGCTGGCTTACCAGACGGTCCAGCAGCATGTGCTCTCCAAGCGGGTGGAGGCCGAAGCGCTGAGCAAGCAAAACAGCATCCTTCGCCTGCAGCAGGCACTGGCCACCAAGGCGGTGGAAACCAGCCGGCTGTATATCGCGCTGCTGTTGCTGGTGCTGGCGTTCATCGTGCTGTGGCTGCTGCGGCTCAAGCGCTCGCAGTTGCGCTTCAAGCTGCTGGCGCGCCAGGACGGCCTGCTCAGCATCCTCAACCACCAGCACTTCATCGGCGAGGCCGAACGCGCCTTGCGCCTGCTGGAAAAACGGCCGGCCCCGGCCTGCCTCGTGCTGATCGACCTGGACCACTTCAAGCAGGTCAACGACAGCCACGGCCACGCGGCGGGCGACACCGTGCTCCGTCGCACGGTAGCCATCTGCAAGCAGCAACTGCGTCCGGCCGACCTGTTCGGCCGCCTGGGCGGCGAGGAGTTCGGCATCCTGCTGCCCGAGTGCTCGCGCGAGCAGGGCATGCAGACGGCCAACCGCATCCGCCTCGCCATCGAAACCACGCCCATGAACGGCGGCACCGTGTCGATTTCCGCCAGCGTCGGCGTGGCCGCCACCGACACCTGCGGCTACGCCTTGCAACGGCTCTGCATGGAGGCCGACGCCGCGCTCTACCGCGCCAAGCGCGCCGGACGCAACCGCGTGATCGCCGACACCGACACGGTCGAGTCGGCCAGGCCGGATGCGGCGGAGGAGCCGCATCCCCCGGCCACGATGCTGCGCGGCCGCCTGTTCGGCGCAGCGAGCGAATCGGCCGAACCCTAGGCTGCACGAAGAGCACGCTGCGGCCTGTACCGCTGCCCGCGAAGGCCGCGCTTCGTGCACCCCGCGGAATAAACCTGCCGGCGTCTCGTTCCGCTAGCGATGCCGCATCGTCAAAGGCGGCCGACATCCAACCGTTCGGCAATCCCACCGCAGCCAGGCGGAAGCTACCGCCTGCTCCGCATGACCGGCCGCTCCGCTGCTGCAGGCCGCATGGCGACCGAAGCCCGGATGTGTTGCTGTCCCGAAAAGGGGCGAGGCAGCGCTTGCTAGAGCTGCATGAGGCTGTAGCCCTTCTGCCCGTACACCACCGAATCGGTCAGCGCCGAAAGGGTGACCGTCACGTCGGGTGCCACGGCGCTGTCGGGCAGGTTGTGCTCGGCCAGTCCCTGGCTGCACACCAGCAACTCCACGCCGGCCTGCTTCAACGCATGGACGATCGGCAGATTGGGGTTCTTCGCCACCTTGGTGATGTGCCGGTAGGTGTCGTCCGTGGCCGAGGCCAGGGCGGCGTTCCCATCCAGCAGGGCCACGATGTGCACGTGCGAGGCGGGCACCTTCGACTCCGCCATCAGGTTGACCAGCCGTGCCAGCCGGTCCAGCGCGGGCAGCGCCTCGCGCGGATGCTTGCCATCGTCGGTCACGCGCACGAAGACCTTGTAGTCGGCCGCCGGATCCGGCTGCACCGCCGCGTCCGGCCTCGGGTGCACCCGGCCGTAGTCGGCGATCACCGGATGCACCCATGTCGTGGTGGGCGCGTCCGCCTCGCCCGCGCGGGCCAGCCGTGCCGGCAATGCCGTCGCGAGCAGGGCGGCTGCCGCCCATGCACAAGCGCCCAGGATCATGCTCTTCATGGTCTTCCTCCCTCAGGTGGCCGGCGTGGGCGGGACGATACGCGCTTCGCGCGCCGTTGTGGCGGCGAAGCCGGCCACAGAGAAATCGCCGGCATGGCCGCCGGAACGAGAGCCAGCGGCTACGCCCGCGAGGCGGGCCGCCGCCCACCACCGCGGCTTATTGAAACGTGCGGCCGTCGTGCTTCAGCCATCCCGCCGCGTGGCGTCCGGCCGGATCGAGATGGGTCCAGTGCAGCACGCCGCCTTTGGGGTTCCATTCGTACTCGCCGCTGTATTCCACCCTGTCGCCTTCCTTCAGGCCGCTGACGCGGGGAGCAAGATCGATGTTGTGCGCGACCAGCAGGGTCTGCCCCGACGGCAGGCGCAGGATGAAACGCTGATGGCGGCTGCCCTCCGTGTCATCCGGGAGGATGCGCACGACGATGCCGCTGCCCTGCACCTGCGTATGGCCGGCCGCGGCATCCAGCCGGACGCCGGACGGCGATGCCGGCGGGCCCACCGGCCCGCTGCGGGGGCCGTAGCCCTGGTAGCCCGCGTATGCGCCCACCACCAGCACGATCACCCACACCAGCTTTTTCATAGGTCTTCCGCGGGTCAGGCACCCGTTCGGTGCCGCGAGTTCCATGGCAGCCAGCCCGACCGAGCCGGCCTTGGAAGCGGAGGGTCCGACACAAACCCGCCGATGCGCCAGCCCTGCCCCACGCCACACGCCCTGCGGGCGAAGCGGAGAGCCCCGCGCGAGCTGCGGGTTGGATCAACGGGAGCCGGCGCCGCCGCGAAAGAGCGAGCCTGTCCCCTTTTTCCACCAGCGCAGCATCTGCCGTGTCCACGCGCCGGCCTGGTCGGGGTTCCATACGAAAGTCGCCACGCTCTGCGCCGGCAAGGTATACCGGAAACGCGTCTGGCCCTGCGACACGCCGACGCTGCGCGCATCCGTGTGGCTGTTGACCATCACCAGCGTGATCGATCCGTCGGAAGGATCCAGGAAAGCCACGTCGTTGATGTCCTCGTCAGGTTCGCTCGATCCCACGCGCACCGCACCGGGCGGCACGAAGCGGCTGAAATGCGCGAACGCGTAGTACTCGTCGTTGCGGCTCACCTCGCCGGTACGCGAGTCGATGGTGACCAGGCCCTTGCACAGGTCGCAGCCGCCGGAGTGCGGGCCGTGCTGCTCGTCCAGCGCCAGGTTCCAGTACACCACGCCGCGCGCCCATTGCCGGATGCCGGCCAGCAACAGGTCGCGGGCGAACCACATCAGTTCGCCGTTCGCCGCCGATTCCCAGTCGCCGCCGGAACATTCGGTGATGTAGGTGTCCTTGTCCGGATAGGCGCGATGGACGTCGCTCTGCGTCGATGGCGTGCCGCTGTAGCAGTGCCAGGCCACGCCATCGACATAGCGCGCGGCATCGGGGTCGGCCAGCACGCCCAGCGGCTGGGCCGGCTGGTCCCAGTTGTGGTCCCAGTCGAGGATGAGCGGCCTGGGCGAGCGGCGAGCGAGCGCCGGGCCCAGGTACTGCCCGATGAGGCGCGCCCGCACGGCGGCTGGAACCTCCATGCCCGGGTAGGTCTCCGGCACGAAGCCGGGCTCGTTCTGCACGGTCAGCGCGAAGATGGGGATGCCGTATCCGCGAAAGGCGTCGACGTACTTGACCAGATAGTCCGCATACGCGTTTTCGAACTGCTCCAGCAGCTCGCCGCCGATCAGGCTGGTGCTGGACTTCATCCATGCCGGCGCGCTCCACGGCGAGGCGATGATGCGCAGTTGCGGATTGATCGCCAGGATCTCCCGCAGCGTCGGCAGGAGTTCGCGCAGGTCGGGCGTGATGTTGAAATGCTCCAGCGAGGGATCGACCTGGCCACTGGGAAGGTCGTCCAGGGTGTAGGGCTTCAGCGAGAAATCCGACGCGCCGATGGTCAGGCGCGTCATGGACAGGTTGAGGCCCGGCGGCGGACCGAACAGCTCGCGCAACAGCGCGCTGCGCTGCGCGCCGTCCAGCCGGTTGCGCAGCAGCCACGCCGACGAATCGGTCAGCGCCGCCCCGAAGCCGACGATGGACTGGAAGGTGCTGTGGGTGTCGATGATCACGTCGCCCGGCTGCGGCGCATCCGCGGTCATCTCGATGGCCGGCTGCCGGGCCAGGCGCAGCTTGCGGTCGGCGGTACTCAGCCACAGCTCGACGATGGGCTGCGTCGGACGCGTCGCCGGCGGCGCCGCGGGCCTTGCCGCGGGCGGCGGCTTGCGGCGGGACGCATGAGGCAAAGCCAGGGCCAGCACGGTGATCAGCGTGATCGATGCGATGGCCACCCAGATGGGTACACCCTTGCGCTCATCCATGGCGCGCATCAAGCCCGTCACGCACGTAAGCGTTCACTTGCGACAACTCACGATCAACCAAACCCCTGGGCTTGCGCATGCAATCCCTGTGAAGAGTACAGCGTCGGGGCCGGTTCCAAAGTAGGGACGAAGCAAACATGCCAAGCCAGTCACGGCTTGGTGGCTCCGTCCCCCTGGCCTCACCCGACCGGAAAGACCCCACTCACCTCGTCGCTGGACCACTGCATCGCCGAGCCCGCAAGCGCCGGCGCGGTCGCCGGCGTACGCGCATGGCGCCGGCCTGGCTGCACCCGTGGGGCAGCACAAGGCAGGCCGGCACACCGGCCTGCCCCGCTAATTCCGTGCGGGGAAACGAATGAGAGCGGGCCAGGCTCGCCAAGGAGGCCTGCGCGCCCACGCAAGCGGTTCCCCGGCATCGTTCCTAATGCGGCGCATTGGCGCCCAGCGCCGCGACTTTTATCGGCACGTGGGTCTCGTGGTAGGGCACGCGGGCGGTCATGCCCGAACCCCAGCCCATCACCGTGCCGTCGGCGAGCAGCGCCATGCCGCTGAAGACGCCCGACTGGACGCCGACCACGCCGTGCAGGGCGGCAAGCTTGCCCGGATGGAGCGGCCCGCCCGCCTTGGAAGCCAGCGCACCGAGCCGGGCGTCGCCCCAGCCGACGAGGCTGTGATCGCGCAGCAGCACGAAGTTCGTCCCCGACCAGGCGCTGATCGCCACCGCGCTCGGGATGCGGGCCACCTTCACCGGCACCGTGCTGTATTCGGTGGTGTCCGATTTGGAGGCGGTCTGGCCGTTGTTCTCGCGTCCCCAGCCCATGATGGTGCCGTCCTTGAGCAGGGCGAGGCCGCCGCCCTCGGCGGAGGCGATCGCCACCGCATCGTGAATGCCCTGTACGGCCACCGGCGTAAAGGAGGTATCGGTGCCGCCGTTGCCCAGCCGGCCCTTCCAGCCGTCGCCCCAGGCAAGCACGCGGCCGTCCCGCAGCAGCGCCATGTCGCCCGAGATGGCCACCGCGTCGGCGACACCGCCGAGCCGCGTGGGCAGCTGCCAGCGGCTGACGCCATAGGGACCGTATTGCGCGGCTTCGCCCCAGGCCATCACGGTGCCGTCGTCCAGCAGCGCGTAGGACGCCCGTTCCGAGGTGGTGATCGCCACCGCATGGCGCACGCCGGTCACCTGCACCGGCGTCGGGTCGCTGTTGTAGTAGGAGGTGTAGCGCTCGGACTGCCGGCGGATCAACGCCGCGCTGCACAGCTCCCCTTCGTCGTTCTTGCCCCAGGCCCAGACCGTGCCGTCATCCTTCAGCGCCAACGCGTGAAAGGTGCTGGCCGCCAGCGCCACCACGTGATCGAGCCCTTCGAAGGGCTGCGGCGGCTGGCCCGGCGCGAAAACCACCACGGTGCCGTCGCCTTGTCGCAGGAAGTGCTTCGGGGTGTTGATGCCGTCGCCGGCCTTCGAATAGAGATCGACCGTCCAGTTCTGTACCGGCCTGAACCCCTCGGCGCCCGTCCGATCACCGCAAACGCCCAGCCCGGCCCAACAGGCCAGCAGAAACCCAAGAGCCCCTCTCTTCATGGCGCACTCCTTTTCGGGAAGGAAGATCCAGAAAGCACACGGAAAAGACGACGTAGCCGATCAAGCCGTCTGCTCTGTCCCATGCGGTGTCGCAGATGACGCCTGGACTGGTTACAGCCGTGCCCCTCTTTCATCGGCCTGGTTTCCGTACGGCTGCTGGAAGAAGAACGGTATCCGCATGCTTCGCTCCGCAGCCTTGCCCTTACCAGCGGACGGCATGAAGACCCACTGGAGAATGGCATCCAGCGCCGATGCATCGGCACCCGGCTGGCCACAAGGTTTCACGACCACAGCCTTCTGCACCGCCCCTTCGTGGCTGGGCGTCACTTCGACGACACCCCGGCAGGTCGCGGCAAGGGCGTGTGGCCGCAATGCCGGCGGGCTGTATATGACACGGAGAGCGTCGGGTGGCGGCGGGGGCATGGCCGGCATGCCGGTTGGATCGACACCAACCACGCTCAACAACTCGCCCGTGGAGGCATTGAAACGCATGGCAACGGCCAGGTCGCCACCCGGCGGCACAGGCCACTTCACGCGCTGCAATTGCCCGACGAAGCAACGGGTCAGGTTGTCGTCGGGCGCGAAGCGCACGTTGCCTAGCGAGCCATCTGCGCGCACGTATGCCGCCAGCGTGAGCGTGTGGAAGGACCGACCTGGCACGGTGCCGCCGCAGGCCTGCCGCGCCGGCGCGGCTACCTGGCGTTCCTGTCCAAACAGCAGGTGCACATAGGCATCCCCCCGCGTGGTGGCCGAAAGGATCACTGCCTGGGATACCACTTCGCCGTAGGACCGTCCCGCTTCTGCGTGCGACGGCGTCCCCCCGCGAGCGTACGCCAGCACCGAAAAGCCCATGCACCACACAAGACCGATTCCTCTACCGAGCCGGCGTGGCCATCCGTACGTACGGATTACGACGTGAGTGCTGGCGGTGCCTTCCATCAGATGGTTCTGTGCGGCGCGGCCAGATAAGGCGGCATTGGCCGTGGCGGGGGCGGAGGCAGCAGCGGATACAGGTGCCGCCTGCCGGGGGGATGCTTGAGCAGGTACTCGTGGACGTTGACCACCTTGTGGTCCGGCCCGAGCATGAAACCCGCCTGGTCCAGTACCGCATAACGCTCTGGCGGCAAATCCTTGCCGTCGTGCGCGACGTAGTCGCCCAGCAGGCGAAGCACGATCGCCGCATCGAGGAAGGGCTTGTTCGCAGGCAGGTCGTCCTTGTACATCGCCACCACGGCGGCCGAATGCCAGGTCGTGATGGTGCCGCCCGGGATGAAAATGAGGGTGCCCGCGCCGGCAACCGGGACGGGCGCGGCATCGGCGCGGTCGCTCAGCACGGCCGCCTGCAGCGTGGCGCCGTCAGCGGGATCGAAACGGCTGGCGGTCAGGCGCGGATCGTCGCGATCGAGCGAGAAGTAGGCAAAACCCTTGAACGCGGTCAGCTGCGCGCAACGGTAGATCCAGAAGTACCAGACCCGGTCCGAGGACGCATAGCCGTTGCCGTCAAAGCGGACGATGTAGTGCGTGTCGTCCAGCCGCTGGTCGCTGTACCCCCCGGTCATGCCGCGCTTGCCGTAGGCCGTCGCGCATCCGTGCAGCATGAGGAGAGCCACGGCGAAAGCCGCGCCCTTGATGATCCTGTCCATAGATTTCCCCCTATCACCGGCTGGCGCCCCCGGCGTCATGCCACGGGCCGCCTGCGCGGCGCCCAGACCATACCATGGCTTGTTTCTGGCGGCCGTGCTCGACCGAGACGTCGGATACCACCGCAACGCCTGAGTCTTCTTTCGCGGTGCGTGGGGCGAGCGGCCGTGACCGGCCCGCTCAAGTCCTTGTCCTTGCGATCAGAACCCCGGCGGACGCTCCCCGGCCACCGCGACCTTCGCCTCCAGCGCGCGGCCGACACGGGCCAGCGTGCCTTCCTCGAACAGCCGGCCGACCAGGGTCACGCCGTAGGGCACGCGATGCGGCCGGGCCAGCTTCGGGCGCGGGTGCGCCGGGTCGGGCGCCCAGTCGCTGCGCACCTGGTCCACCTCGACGAAGCCGGTGCGCAGGGTGAGCGAGGGATGGCCGGTCATGTTGGAGATCACCATCATCTCGTCGCGCAGCGAAGGCACCAGCAACAAATCCACCTCGCCCATTACGCGTGCCATCTCCGCCGCCACCTTGCGGCGCAGGCGGTCGGCCTGCACGAAGTCCACCGCGGAGAGGAAGCGCGCCTCGCGGAACAGGTTCGGCCAGGCGTCCGGCGTCTGCTCGCGCATCTGGTCCGCCGCGCCGGTGAGCGTGAGCTCCTCGAACGCGGCCGCCGCCTCGGCGAACAGCAACACGTTGAGGTCGTCGTAGGGCCAGTCCGGCAGCGACACGGCGGTCGGCGACAGGCCGAGCGCGCGCAGCTGCTCGAGTGCGGCGCGGTCCAGGTCGGTGGCTTCCTTCATCCAGCCGGGGAAGTAGCCGACCTTCAGGCCCTTCACCGGGACGGTAGCCTCGTAGTCCAGGTGCGCCGGCACGCTGGCGGTGTCGCCGGCGTCGGGGCCGCCGACGGCGTGGAGCACCAGCAGGGTGTCCTCCACCGAGCGGGCGATGGGACCGAGCTTGTCCATCGTCCAGCACAGCGTCATCGCGCCGGTGCGCGGCACGCGGCCGTAGGTGGGACGCAGGCCGGTCGTGCCGCAGCGCATGCACGGGCTGATGATGCTGCCCTGGGTCTCGCTGCCCATCGCGAACGCGACCAGGCCCGCCGCCGTGGCCGCGGCCGGGCCGGCACTGGAGCCGGAGGCGCCCTCCTGCAGCAGCCACGGGTTCATGGTCTGGCCGCCGAACCAGATGTCGTTGAGCGCCAGCGCGCCCAGGCTCAGCTTGGCCACCAGCACCGCGCCCGCCTCGTCGAGCTTGCGCACCACCGCCGCGTCGTCCTTCGGCACGCGATGGCGGAACGGCTCGGCGCCGTAGGTGGTGGCGATGCCGGCGGTGTCGAGCAGGTCCTTGGCGCCCCAGGGGATGCCATGCAGCGGACCGCGGTAACGGCCGGCGGCGATCTCCTTGTCGGCCTGCGCCGCCTGCGCCAGCGCGTGCGCCTCGCACAGCGTGATCACGCAGCGCAGTTGCGGATCGAAGCGCTTGATGCGCTCGAGGTAGAGCTTCGTCAGCCGCGTGGACGTGAGCTTCCTGGTGCGGATCCACGCGCCGAGCTGGGCCACGGAAGCGAAGGCGATGTCCTCGTCATTCGCCGGCAGCGGCGCGGCCGGCACCTTCGCGGGCACGAAGCGATCGTGCGCGGAACCGACGTGCATGTGCCCCATCGCCGGGAACCAGGTGGTGGCCGGCGCCAGCCCCTCCTCCAGCG
>NZ_JABFWW010000248.1 GCF_013362045.1 Frateuria sp.
CAGGCCGGCGCCGCGCGCGAACAGGCCGCGGCAGCGGTGCAGCAGGCGCAGGTGGCGCTGGAGCGCGCCGACCTGGACCTGGCCCGCACCGAGGTGCGCGCGCCGGTCGACGGCTACGTCACCAACCTGGACGTGCGCGTGGGCGACTACGCCGGCACGGGCGCCGCGCGGCTGGCGCTGATCGACGCGCACGGCTACTACCTCTACGGCTATTTCGAGGAGACCAAGCTGCCGCAGCTGCGCGTGGGCGACCCGGTCGACGTGCGCCTGATGGCCGGTGGCGTGCACCTCAAAGGCACCATCACCGGCATCGCCCACGGCATCACCGACCGAGACAACCCCGCCGGCGCCGACCTGCTGGCCGACGTCAACCCGACCTTCAACTGGGTGCGCCTGGCGCAGCGCGTGCCGGTGCGCATCGCGATCGATCCGGCTTCGTTGCCACAGGGGATGGTGCTGGCGGCCGGCATGACCGCGACGATCGAGGTGCACCCGCACTAGCGTCGGGCCGTGCGGGGTTCTCAGCCGGCCAGCCGTGCCAACCGCAGTTCCAGCCAGCGCGACACGTCCGGCCATTCGCGGTCGAGCACCGAATAGCAGACGGTATCGCGCAGGCTCCCGTCCGGCCGGCGCTTGTGCGCGCGCAATACGCCCTCGCGCGTGGCGCCCAGCCGCTCGATCGCGCGCTGCGAATCGAGGTTGCGGCCGTCGGTGTGCAGCTCCACCGCCACGCAGCCGAGCGCTTCGAAGGCATGCGCCAGCAGCAGCCGCTTGCAGGCCGTGTTGACGTGGCTCTTCTGCCAGCGCCGCGCGTACCAGGTGTAGCCGATGGCCGCGCGCGGCGGGTCGTCCACGAGGTCGTAGTAGCGGGTGCTGCCGACCAGCTCGCCGGTGCGCTTCTCGCGGATGGCGAAGGGCAGCATGCGTCCCTCACGCTGGCCGGCCAGCGCCTTCTCCACGTAGGCCGCCATCTGCCCGGGCGCCGGCACCGAGGTGAACCACAGCTCCCACAACTGGCCGTCGGCGGCGGCCGCTTCCAGTGCGGGAACGTGCTCGGCACACAACGGTTCGAGGGCGACGTGGGCGTCCTCCAGCGTGGGCTGCGTGGGCATCGGTTCAGGCGTCCAGGTCGGGGATCAGCTTGCTTTCCAGCCGCGCGATCGCGTCCTTGAGCAGCAGCTTGCGTTTCTTCAGCCGGGTCAGCTGCAGCTCGTCGCGCGCCGGATGCGTGGCCATGTGGCTGATCGCCGCATCCAGGTCGCGGTGCTCCTGGCGCAGCTCGGCCAGGCGGCGGGCGATCTGGATGGGATCCTGTACCTGCATGGCGGGCGAGGGCGGACGGAACAGGCGGCCAGTGTACGCCGCGGGCCTGCGCTGGTGGGCAAGGTACAATGTCGCACATGTCCACCCCCGTTCTTCCCGACACCCGCGCCGACCGCAAGCGGGCCCACGAGGCCGTGCGGCTGGCCAAGCGGTTGCGCCACCTGGTGGGCCAGGCGATCGCCGATTTCCAGATGATCGAGGAGGGCGACCGCGTCATGGTCTGCCTCTCCGGCGGCAAGGATTCCCATACCTTGCTGGACCTGCTGCTGTCGCTGCAGGCGAAGGCGCCGGTGCGCTTCGAACTGGTCGCGGTGAACCTGGACCAGAAGCAACCCGGCTTCCCCGCACACGTGCTGCCGGATTACCTCGGCGCGCGCGGCGTGCCCTTCCACGTCATCGAGCAGGACACCTACAGCACGGTCACCCGGGTCATCCCCGAGGGCAAGACCATGTGCAGCCTGTGCTCGCGGCTGCGCCGCGGCGCGCTGTACAAGTGGGCGGCGGACAACGGCATCACGCGCATCGCGCTGGGCCACCACCGCGACGACATCCTGGCCACCTTCTTCCTCAACCTGTTCCACGGCGCGAACCTGAAGGCGATGCCGCCGAAGCTGCTTTCGGACGACGGCCGCCACGTGGTGATCCGGCCGCTGGCCTATTGCCGCGAGAGCGATATCGCCGCCTATGCGCAGGAGCGCGCCTTCCCGATCATCCCGTGCAACCTGTGCGGCTCGCAGGAGAACCTGCAGCGCAAGGCGATCGGCCGTATGCTCGCCGACTGGGACGCCGGCCATCCCGGCCGCTGCGAGAACATCTTCCGTGCGCTGGGCAACGTGGCGCCCTCGCAGCTGGCCGACCGCAGGCTGTTCGACTTCGCCGCCCTGGGTGCGCGCGAGGGCGCCGTGCGCGCCGATGCGCATGGCTGGCTGGCGGGCGAACCGGCGGCCGGTGACGGCATCTAGGCGCCCATACTTCCCTTCCCCTTCCCTGCAAGAGCGAGTCCTGCCGTGTCCCACTTCGCTTCCGTTGAAATGGCCCCGGGCGATCCGATCCTCGGATTGACCGAGGCGTACCTGGCCGACCCGCGCCCGCGCAAGGTGAACCTGGGCGTGGGCATCTACGTCGACGAACAGGGCCGCGTCCCGCTGCTCGAGGCGGTGCGCAAGGTCGAACAGTCGCTGGCGGCGCAGGCCAAGCCGCGCGGCTACCTGCCGATCGACGGCCTGCCGGCCTACGACGCGCTGTCCCAGCAACTGCTGTTCGGCGCCGAATCGCCGCTGCTCGCCGCCGGCCGCGTGGCCACCGCGCAGACGATCGGCGGCAGCGGCGCGCTGCGCGTGGGCGCCGACCTGCTGAAGAAGGTGCTGCCCAGGGCGCGCATCGCGATCAGCAGCCCGAGCTGGGAAAACCACCGGGTGGTGTTCTCCAACGCCGGCTTCGAGGTCGTCGACTACCGCTATTACGACCCGGCCACGCACGGGCTGGACTTCGCCGGCATGCTGGAGGACCTCGGCAAGCTGGAGCCGGGCACCGTCGTGCTGCTGCACGCCTGCTGCCACAACCCCACCGGCGTGGACCTGGATGCGCAGCAGTGGCAGCAGGTGGTGGACCTGGCCAAGGCGCGCAACCTGCTGCCGTTCGTCGACATCGCCTACCAGGGTTTCGACGAGGGCATCGATGCCGATGCGACTGCGATCCGCCTGTTCGGCGCCTCCGGCATCGAGGCCTTCGTGGTCGCCAGCTCCTATTCGAAGTCGTTCTCGCTGTACGGCGAGCGCGTGGGCGCGCTGTCGATGGTCGGTGCCGACCGCGACGAGGCCGCGCGGCTGCGCGCGAAGATGAAGCAGACCATCCGCGCCAACTATTCCAGCCCGGCCACCCATGGCGGCGCACTGGTCGCCGGCGTGCTGGGCAGCGCCGAGCTGCGCACGCTGTGGGAAGCGGAGCTGGCCGGGATGCGCGAGCGCATCCACGCGATGCGCGCGGGCATGGTGGAGAAGCTTGCCGCGCACGGCGCACCGCAGTTCGGCTTCATCCAGCAGCAGGCGGGCATGTTCTCCTACTCGGGCCTGTCCCGTGCGCAGGTCGATCGCCTGCGCGAGGAGTACGGCATCTACGCGCTCGCCACCGGACGCATCTGCGTGGCCGCGCTCAACCGCGGCAACCTCGATTACGTGGCCGAGGCCGTCGCGGCGGTGAGCCGGTAGCCTCCAAGCCCGCAAGGCCCTTCGACTTCGCTGCGCTACGGTCAGGCGAACGGAGGAGGGCTTGCCTCCACCCGTTTTCTCTCCCCATTATTTTCCCACCCCATTACTTGAACCGTTCACCCTGAGCGTAGGCCCGCAGGCCGAAGTCGAAGGGTCGCCTGGGCCTCCCCAGGTGAATGTTCCCAACCGGATCCCGCATGTTCTTCCGCAATCTCACGCTATTCCGCTTCTCTCCCGCCGTCGCCACCGACCTCGAACGCCTGGACGAGGCGCTCGCCGAGCACCGCCTGCGCCCGTGCGGCCCGCTGGAGCTGTTCACCAAGGGCTTCGTGCCGCCGATCGGCCGCGGCGAGGAAGCCGCGCTCACCCACGCGGTCAAGCATTGCACCTGGGTTTCCGTCGGCGGCGAGGACAAGCTGCTGCCGGCCGCCGTAGTCAACGACGAACTGCACCGGCGCGTGCAGAAGATCGCCGAGGAGGAGGGCCGCAAGGTCGGCGGCCGCGAGCGCAAGCGCATGAAGGAAGACCTGCTCACCGAGCTGCTGCCGCGTGCCTTCGTGCGCAGCTCGCGCATGTCCGCCTACGTCGACCGCCAGCACGGCTGGCTGGTGCTGGACACCGCCAGCCGCAAGTCCGCCGAGAACGCGCTCACGCAGATCCGCGAGGCGCTGGGCAGCTTTCCCGCGGTGCCGCTGGCGCCGGAGGAAGGTCCGCGCGTGCTGATGACCGACTGGCTCGCCAACGGCACGCTGCCGGCCGGCCTCACCTTCGGCGACGAGGTGGAACTGCGCGACCCCGGCAGCAACACCGGCGCGATCGCCCGCTGCCGCCGGCAGGACCTGGAAAGCGAAGAGATCAAGGAGCACCTGCGCAACGGCAAACAGGTGTTCCAGCTGGGCCTGGTGTTCGACGACCGGCTGAGCTTCGTGCTGGGCGAAGACCTGGTGCTGCGCAAGTTGAAGCTGCTGGACGTGGTGACCGACGAACTGGCCGACAGCGCGCCCGACGCGGCCGCCGAGCTCGACGCCCGCTTCGCCCTGTTCACGCTGGAGGTCGAGCGCCTGCTGGGCAAGCTGGAAGAATGGTTCGGGCTGCCGCGGCCCAAGGACGCCTGAGCTGCTGGCTCCCAGGGGGGAGAGCGCTGGGGCGGGGGGCGCCCTTGCGGTGAATGCCCGCAAGAACCTGACTCTTTGGGGCCTCCCCGCGAGCCCTGTCCCCAGCCGCCCTTCGGGGCACCTCCTCCCTGGGGGAGAAGGACTGGGCCAGTGCATCAACGCCGCGTGAACGCCCATCCGGGACGGCCACCGGCCGGCCTCCAACCCTTTCCTCACACCCCCCCATGCAAGGTTATGCTCTAACCTCGGGCTCGGGACCATGGCAGCAGAACTTCAAGGCGACTGGCTGGAACTGGCAACGGCGCGCGGCAGCACCATCCGCGTGCTCAAGGCCGCCCATCCGCGTGCGCGCCGGCTGCGCCTGACGGTCACGCCCAAGGGGGCGCGAGTGTCCTACCCCAACGGCACCCATCCCTCGCAGGTCAGCGCCTTCCTGCGCAGCCACGCCGACTGGCTGGAGAAGAAGCTCGACGAGCTGAATCTCATCGTCAAGCCGCTGCCGCCGCTGCGCGTGGGGCATGCCACCGAGTTCCCGCTGCGTGGCGAGACCACGCTGCTGGACTGGGCCGAGGGCCCGTATCCAAGGGTTGAGGCGTTCGATGGCGGATTGACCCTGGTGCTGCCGCGCCCGCACACCCGCGCGCTGCCGGTGGCGCGCGGCCTGCTGGCCTCGCACTTCGAGGCGCAGGTGCGCCGTGACGTCTCCCGCTGGATGGCTGCCTACGTGCCGCAGCTGGGCCTGGCCCCCACCTCGCTGCGCATCCGTCCCATGAAGAGCCTGTGGGGCAGCCTGGACACGCGCGACCGCATCAACCTGGATCTCGCCCTCGCGCTGGCTCCGCCGGCCGCGCTGCGCTACGTGCTCGCGCACGAGCTGTGCCACCTCAAGGTGCGCAGCCACGCGCCGCGCTTCTGGGCGCTGGTCAGCACGCTGTTTCCCAACTGGCGTGAACAGCGCGACTGGCTGCGCGTCAACGGCGCCACCCTGAAGGCGGAACTCGACCGCCTGGTGGCCGACGTCGCCGACTAGCCCCGCGCCACCGTTCCGCAGCCTGCCCGATGGGCCGATAATGCCGCCCTTGCGCCACGTCCTGGCCGCGCGGCGACGCCCGGCAGGATCCAAGGAGACGGCATGATCCCGGTAATTCTTTCTGGCGGTTCGGGCACGCGCCTGTGGCCGCTCTCGCGCGAGGCCTATCCGAAGCAGTTCCTGCCGCTGGTCGGCAAGGACACCATGCTGCAGGCGACCTGGCAGCGCATCGCGCCGCTGGCCTCGGCGCCGCCGCTGGTGGTGGCCAACGAGGAGCATCGCTTCATGGTCGCCGAGCAGCTGCGCCAGGTCGGCTGCGTGCCTTCGGCAATCCTGCTCGAACCGGTCGGGCGCAACACCGCGCCGGCGATCGCGGTGGCCGCGCTGCAGGCGATGCGCGAGGGCGCCGATCCCTTGCTGCTGGTGCTGCCTTCCGACCACGTGATCGCCGACGCGCCGGCCTTCCGGGCCGCGGTGCGGCAGGCCGAGCCGGCGGCGAGCCAGGGCCGGCTGGTCACCTTCGGCATCGTGCCGTCGGGCCCCGAGACCGGCTACGGCTACATCCGCGCCGGCGCGGCGCTGGCCGACGGCGTGCGCGCCGTGGCGCAGTTCGTGGAGAAGCCGGACGAGGCCGCCGCGCGCGGCTACGTCGCCTCGGGCGAATACTTCTGGAACAGTGGCATGTTCCTGTTCCGCGCCTCGGTGTTCCTGGCCGAACTGCAACGCCAGCAGCCCGCCATCCTGGCCGCCTGCCGCGCCGCGCTGGAGAGCGCCACGCGCGATGCCGACTTCGTGCGGCTGGACAAGGCGGCCTTCGCCGCAGGTCCGTCCGACTCGATCGACTACGCGGTGATGGAACACACCGATGCCGCCGCCGTGCTGGCGATCGACGTGGGCTGGAACGACGTCGGCAGCTGGTCGGCGTTATGGGAAGTGGCCGAGCAGGACGGCAACGGCAACGCCCACCACGGCGACGTGCTGGCGCAGGACTGCCGCAACACGCTGGCCTGGGGCGATGGCCGGCTGCTCGCGCTGCTGGGGCTGGAGGACGTGGTGGTGGTCGACACCGCCGACGCGGTGCTGGTGGCGCACAAGGACCGCGTGCAGGACGTCAAGGGCATCGTCGCGCGGCTCAAGGCCGCAGGCCGCCCCGAGCCCAGCTGCCACCGCAAGGTGTATCGGCCGTGGGGCAGCTACGACTCGATCGACGTCGGCGGGCGCTTCCAGGTCAAGCGCATCACGGTCAAGCCGGGTGCCTCCCTGAGCCTGCAGATGCACCACCATCGCGCCGAGCACTGGATCATCGTCAGCGGTACCGGGCGCATCACCCGCGGCGAGGAGGTGTTCACCCTGGCCGAGAACCAGAGCACCTACATCCCGTTGGGCGTCAAGCACCGGCTGGAGAACCCGGGCCGGCTGCCGCTGGAGCTGATCGAGGTGCAGTCCGGGAGCTACCTGGGCGAGGACGACATCGTGCGCTTCGAGGACGTCTACGGGCGCGGCTGACAGCCTCCGGGTTCCTTCCCCCGCGAACACGGGGGGAGCTGCCCGCAGGGCGGATCGTGGGCGCTCTTCGGGCAAACCCTCAACGCGCCCCTTCCGCCGGCGGCGAACGCTCGAAACTCCCCGCGTCGCCCGGGAACACCACCGGGCTCTCGTAGCCGTCGGGGGACACCGAGGACACCCCGAAGAACCAGTCGTCGATCACCACGTCCTTCAGGACCGCATGGTCCATGTCGCCCACGGCGCGCGCATGCTGCCATTGCGGCGCGGTGGTGTCGCGCCAGTGCACGCGGTAGCCGGCGGCACCAGGCGCCTTGCGCCATTGCACCGTGGTGTCGGTGGCCACCGCGCCCTTGATGTCGACCCCGGTGGGCGGCGCGGGGGCGCGGCTCAGGGCGGCCATGGCGATCGTGTTGAGCGCGGTGACGCGGGAGAGGTAGCGGAAATCGATGCCGTCGATGGTGTCGCCGTAACGGATACCGCCCTCCGAGCGCAGGTCCTGGTGCTGGCGGGTGTAGTCCTCGTGGCCTTCGCTGACGCGCACGGCGGGAAAGCCGGCCTGCAGGAACGGCACCTGGTCGCCGCCACGGCCGTAGCGATCGGTGCGGTAGACCATGTGCACGTCGAAGTCGGGCAGGTAGGTGTCGGCGAGGCGGTCGAGATAGCGGGCCAGGTTGCGCGAGGGCGAGTCGACCTCGCCGCCGTGGTAACGGCGGTAGGCGGCCTGCTTCGGCGTCTCGTTGCTCTTGGTGCCTTCGGAGAACACGCGCACCACGGTGTTGTCGCGTACGCCGTTCTGCCCGCGGCTGTTGCCGACGATGTCGTTGTTGAGGTCGGCCTCCACGCGCCAGCCTTGCGCCACCGCGTAGGCGGCCAGCACCTTGCCGCCGTACAGGCCCTGCTCCTCGCCCGAGAGCGCGGCGAACACCAGCGTGGCGCGGTTGTCCTGCTTCGAGAGCAGGCGCGCCGCCTCGATCAGCGCGGCCACGCCGGAGGCGTCGTCGTTGGCGCCGGGCGCGTCGTGGGTGGCGTCCATGACGTCCGTGACGCGGGAATCCAGATGGCCCGTGATCACGATCACGCGATCCGGATCGCTGCTGCCGCGCTTGATCGCCACCACGTCCATCACTTCGACTGGCCGGGGCGCGCGCTCGCCGGTGAACACCTGCGAAGGCGTGACCACCTGCAGGCAGCCACCACAGTCGCGGCCGATCCGTTCGAAGCGGGCCTTCACCCAGCGCCGCGCGGCGCCGATGCCGCGCTGGTCCGAGCGGGTGTCCGACAGCGTATGGCGCGTGCCGAAACCGACCAGCGCGGTGATCGTGGCGCGCAGTTCGTCTTCGCTGGGCGCGGTGGCCAGCGCATGGAGTTCGGGATGCTCGGTCGGCTGCGCCGGATTGCCGGGCAAGGACTGGGCGAAACCGGTCGAGGGCAATGCGGCGGCACGGCCCGGTCCCGGCTGGGCGGCGGCGAGCGCAAACAGGATCGGGGCGAACAGGAGGGGGCGCAGGCGCATCGAGAGGGTTCCGGCGGGACAAGGCCTCAACCTTACCGCGGTGCACCGCACGGTGGCGACCGGCCTCCCCGTTGGCCTGTGGAAAAACATTGATACATAGGCTTTACACATGACTATATTGCGTGTAAACCGGGATCGGCCAGACTGCGACGGTCGCAGCCGCGACGCTCTCTGGAGAGACACCATGAACAAGACCCCTTGCCTGCTGGCCTTCCTCGTCGCCACCGCCTTCGCCGCCACGGCACCGGCGATGGACATGCCCTCCACCGCTCCTGCGGCCGCGGTGCCGGCCGCGCCCAAGCTGGACGCCGCGCTGCGCGCGTTGTGGCACGGCCACGTCGTGCACACGCGCGAGTACGCACTGGCCGTGCACGCCCACGACGCGGCCAAGGCCAAGGCCGCGGCCGGTGCCGTGGTCGCCAACGCCAAGCAGATCGCCAATGCGGTCGGCGGCTTCTACGGCAAGAGCGCCGGCGCGCGCATGCTCGACCTGCTTGCCGGCCACTGGGGCGGCGTCAAGGCGCTGACCGATGCCGGGGCCGCCAACGACAAGGCCGCCGAGAACAAGGCCATGGCCGCGCTGCAGTCCAACGCCACCGAGATCGCCAAGTTCCTCGCCGGCGCCAACCCGAACCTGCCCGAAGGCGCCGTGCAGGGCCTGCTGGCCACCCACGTGGCGCACCACGCCACGCAGGTCCAGCAGATCATGGCCGGCGACATGAAGGGCGAGGCGTCCACCTGGCAGGCCATGCAGGCGCACATGGACACGATCTCCGACGCGCTGGCGGCGGCCATCGCCAAACAGTTCCCGGCCAAGGCCAGCTGACGATGGGTGCGCTCGCCCAGCTCGGCTCTACCCAGCAGCGCCTGCTGCGCCAGTTGCTGATGGCGCCGCAGGGCTGCTCGGTGGAAGAGCTGTGCGAGCGCCTGCGCATCAGCCACAACGCGGTGCGCCAGCACCTGAGCGCACTGCTCGCGCGCGGCCATGTCGAGCGCGGGCAGGCGCGGCCCACCGGCGGCCGGCCGCAGGCGCGCTTCCACCTCACCGAGGGCGGCAGGGCGTTGTTTCCGCGCAACTACGGCCTGCTCAGCACCGCGCTGCTGTCCATGTTGCGCGAGCGCTACGGCACCGCCGAGCTGGAGACGCTGCTGCAGGAACTGGGCCGCACGCTGGGCAGTCACGAGGCGGCGCCGCCGCCGCAGGCCAGCAGCGACGAGGTCGCGCAACGGCTGGCCAGCCAGCTCGATGCCCTGGGCTACGAGGCGGTGGCGGCGCGGCACGGCCAGGAACAGCACGTGGAGGCATTCAACTGCGTGTTCCACGCGCTGGCGCGCAGCGTGCCGCAGGTGTGCAAGTTCGACCTGGCCTACATGGAGGCGGCCAGCGGGCGGCGCATCCACCACATGGAATGCATCATCCGCGGCGGCCACATGTGCCGCTTCCGCGTGGGCGAGCCCCGGCGGGAGCCGGTTGCTGCCGAAGCCAAGGCCGGGCAGCCGACCTAGCCGGGCATCGCTACGGCGGTGCTCAGCCGAGCGGCCGCACGCGGAAGTTGCGTCCCTTGATGCGCCCGGCGCGCAGCCGTTCCAGCGCCTTGTTCGCCTGCGCGCGGGCGATCGCGACATAGGCGCGCGTGGCGAACACGTCGATCTTGCCGATCTCGCCCGCCGTAAGGCCAGCCTCGCCGGTGAGCGCGCCGAGGATGTCGCCAGGCCGCAGCTTGTCCTGCCGGCCGGCGTCGATCACCAGGGTCCTCATCGGCGCCAGCTGCAGCGTCTTGCCGCGCGGCGGCGCGAGCTTGAGCGGCTGCCATGGCAGCGGCGCACCGCCGGCCTGCTCGATGTTCAGCGCCTTGGGCCGTTCGCGCGGCGTGCACAGCGTGATCGCCAGGCCGGCCTGGCCCGCGCGGCCGGTGCGGCCGATGCGGTGGGTGTGCGTGTCCGGGTCGTGCGCGATGTCGTAGCTGACCACCAGCGGCAGCGCGGCGATGTCCAGACCGCGCGCGGCGACGTCGGTGGCCACCAGCACGGTACAGCTGCGGTTGGCGAAGCGCACCAGCACCTCGTCGCGGTCGCGCTGCTCCATGTCGCCGTGCAGCGCGAGCGCGGAGAAGCCGCGCCGGTCGAGCTCCTGCGCCACCGCATCGACCTCGCGGCGCATGTTGCAGAACACCAGCGCGCCCTCGTGGCCGTCGGCAACGGCCGCGCGTCGCGCAAAGGCCAGCACCTGCGCCAGCGCGTCGGGCTTGCGCGCCGGTTCCACCTCGTGGAAGCGCTGCTCGATCGCCGGCTGCGCGGCGCCCTCGGCGGCCACGGTAACGGCCACCGGATCGCGCTGCAGCCGTCCGCTCACCGCGCGGATCTCCTCGGGAAAGGTCGCCGACAGCAGCAGCGTCTGGTGGTGTTTGGCGATGCGCTTGACGATGTGGTCGATCGCCTCGGCAAAGCCCATGTCGAGCATGCGGTCGGCCTCGTCCAGCACCAGCACCTTGATGCCGCCGCCATGCAGGCTGCCGCGCTTCAGGTGCTCCTGCACGCGCCCCGGCGTGCCCACCACGATGTGCGGATCGTGCGCGAGCGAGGCCAGCTGCGGCCCCAGCGGCATGCCGCCGCACAGCGTGAGCAGCTTGACGTTGGGAATGCCGGCGGCCAGCTTGCGGATCGCCTTGCTGACCTGGTCGGCCAGTTCGCGCGTGGGACAGAGCACCAGCGCCTGCAGCCGGATCGCCTCCACCTCGATCGCCTGCAGCAGCGCGAGCCCGAACGCCGCGGTCTTGCCGCTGCCGGTCTGCGCCTGCACGGTCACGTCGCGACCGTCCAGCATCGGCGGCAGGCCCTGTGCCTGCACGGGCGTCATCGCGGCGTAGCCGAGCGTGTCGAGGCTGGCCAGCAGGGCGGGCTTGAGCGGAAGCATGCTGAACGAGGTCATGGTGCATGATCGCACGGGCGTCGGTTCGCCCCGCATGCGATCAGCCGGTCATCACCACTGCGTGCGGCCGGGCAGCAGGCCCCTGAGCTCGGCGTCGGTGAGGTTGCGCCACTGGCCGCTCTTCAGGTGCCCGAGCCGGACGTTGACGATGCGCACGCGGCGCAACTGGGTGACGCGGTAGCCGAACGCGGCGGCCATCAGGCGGATCTGCCGGTTGAGCCCCTGCGTAAGCACGATGGCGAAGCCGAACTTGGCGATCCTGCGCACCTTGCAGGGCAGCGTCATCTGGCCGTGGATGCGCACGCCGCGCGCCATGCCGGCAAGGAATTCGTCAGTGACCGGCTTGTTCACCGCAACGAGGTATTCCTTCTCGTGGCGGTTCTCCGCGCGCAGGATCTCGTTGACGATGTCGCCGTTGCTGGTGAGCAGGATCAGCCCCTCGGAATCCTTGTCCAGCCGGCCGATGGGGAAGATCCGCTGCGCGTGGTCGACGAAGTCGACGATGTTGCCCGCGATGCCCTGATCGGTGGTGCAGGTGATCCCGGCCGGCTTGTTGAGCGCGATGTAGACCGCCTTCTTCGCCGCCGGCGTGGCGGCCAGGATGCGCGCCTTGACGACCTCGCCGTCGACGCGCACCTCGTCGCCTTCCAGCGCCTTGGCCCCGGTGCCCACCATCTCGCCGTTGATGGTCACGCGCCCGGCCACGAGCAGCTCGTCCGCCTCGCGGCGCGAGCACAGGCCGGCTTCGCTGATGTATTTGTTGACGCGCATCGGTCGCCTCAGGAACGCAGGCCGACCCCGCGCTTGAGCAGCTGCAGCGCCACGATGGAGAGCCCCGCGACGAACGCCAGCATCACCACGAAGGCCACGCCCACGTTGACGTCGCTGATGCCCAGCACGCCGAAACGGAAGGCGTTGACCATGTACAGGATCGGGTTGGCGCGCGAGATCGCCTGCCACGGCTCGGCGAGCATGTTGACCGAATAGAACACGCCGCCCAGGTAGGTCAGCGGGGTGAGCACGAAGGTCGGCACCAGCGCGATGTCGTCGAACTTCTTGGCGTAGACCGCGTTGACGAAGCCGGCCAGCGAGAAGATCGTC
The DNA here is from genome assembly GCF_013362045.1 of Frateuria sp. Taxonomy (GTDB): domain Bacteria; phylum Pseudomonadota; class Gammaproteobacteria; order Xanthomonadales; family Rhodanobacteraceae; genus Frateuria_A. The sequence continues at coordinate 12,725 of NZ_JABFWW010000248.1, forward strand.
GCGCCCAGCAGCACCGAGAAGAACGTGACCAGCGGATGGGCCACGTGCAGCGAGGTGAAGAACAGCGCGATCAGCAGCACCAGCACGCCCACCACCAGGCCGCGCGTCACCGCACCGGCGACGTAGCCGAGCAGGATCACCCAGTTGGGCATCGGCGAGACCAGCATCTCCTCCACCGCGCGGCTGAACTTGGCGCCGAAGAACGAGCTGGAGATGTTGCCGTAGCTGTTGGTGATGATGCTCATCATCACCAGGCCCGGCACGATGTACTGCATGTAGGAGTAGCCGCCCTGGATGGTGCCGATGCGGCTGCCGATCAGCTTGCCGAAGATCACGAAGTACAGCGTCATCGTGATCGCCGGCGGGATCAGCGTCTGCGTCCAGATGCGCATGATGCGCACGATCTCGCGGCGCACGATGGTCTGCAGGGCGACCAGGTTGGCAGTGGCGTTGCTCATGCGCTCGGGTTCCACGCGGGTGGTCATCAGGCCCTTGTCCGGGGCGGTTTCGGAAGGGGACGGCAGCGGCGCGCTCATGCGGCCTTCTCCCGGCCCGGCTCGCGCCGCCCGCCTTCCACCAGCCGCACGAAAAGTTCCTCCAGCCGGTTGGTCTTGTTGCGCATGGACCTGACCGTGATGCCGTGCGAGGAGAGCGTGGCGAACAGCGAATTGAGGTCGTGGTCGCGCGACATCTCCGCCTCCAGGGTGTGCTCGTCGACGGCGCGGATCGCCACGCCGGCCATCGTCGGCAACGTGGCGGGCGCATTGGCCACGTCGAACACGAAGGTCTCCACGTCCAGCGTCGCCAGCAACCGCTTCATGGTGGTGTTCTCCACGATGGTGCCGCGGTCGATGATGGCGATGTTGCGGCACAGCTGCTCGGCTTCCTCCAGGTAGTGCGTGGTGAGGATCACCGTGGTGCCGGCTGCGTTGATCGCACTGACGAACTGCCACATCGAGCGGCGGATCTCGATGTCGACGCCGGCGGTGGGCTCGTCCAGGATCAGCAGCCTGGGTTCGTTCATCATGGCCCGGGCGATCATCAGGCGCCGCTTCATGCCGCCGGAGAGCATGCGCGCCTGGTCCTGCGCCTTGTCCCACAGGCGCAGCTCCTTGAGGTACTTCTCCGCGCGCTGCGCCGCGACCTTGCGCGGGATGCCGTAGAAGCCGGCCTCGTTCACGCAGATGTCGAACGGCTTCTCGAACTGGTTGAAGTTGATCTCCTGCGGCACCAGCCCGATCAGCTTCATCGCCTCGTTGCGCTGCCGGTTGACCGACACGCCGAAGACGTGCGCGTCGCCGCCGGTGGAATTGACCAGCGAGGAGAGGATGCCGATCAGGGTCGACTTGCCCGCGCCATTGGGCCCGAGCAGTGCGAAGAAATCGCCCTGCTGCACGGTCAGCGAGATGCCCTTCAGGGCCTCCACGCCGTTGGAATAGGTCTTGCGCAGGTTGTCGAC
>NZ_JABFWW010000308.1 GCF_013362045.1 Frateuria sp.
CCCTCTCCCCCGGCAGGGGCCGGGGGAGAGGGAGCTGGTGGGCTGAGGCGCGCCTGCCGCTCATGTGTAGAAACTCCCCGCCAGCGTGCCGACCAGCAGCGCCCAGCCGTCCACCAGCACGAACAGCATGATCTTGAAGGGCAGCGAGATGATCATCGGCGAGACCATCATCATGCCCATCGACATCAGCACGCTCGCCACCACCAGGTCGATGATCAGGAACGGGATGAACAGCAGGAAGCCCATCTGGAACGCGGTCTTGAGCTCCGAGGTGAGGAACGCGGGCATCGCCACGCGGAAGGGCACGTCGTCCTTGCTGGCGTAGGGCTTCTCCTTGGCCAGCCGGGTGAACAGCTGCAGGTCGGCGTCGCGCGTCTGGTCGAGCATGAAGCGCTTGAACGGGGCGCTTGCCGCGGGCAGCGCCTGCTCGGCGGTCAGCTGGCCATCCATATAGGGCTTCACGCCGTCGCCGTAGGCCTTGTTGAACACCGGGCCCATCACGAACAGCGTGAGGAACAGCGCCAGCCCCAGCAGCACCTGGTTGGGCGGCGTCGACTGCGTGCCCAGCGCCTGGCGCAGGAAGCCCAGCACGATGATGATCCGGGTGAACGAGGTCATCATCAGCAGGATCGCCGGCAGCAGCGTGAGGACCGTCATCAGGCCCAGCAGTTGCAGCGACAGCGTCCAGTTCTTCGCGCCGCCGGGCGCGTCGTGCACGGTAAGCACCGGGATGCCGCCCGGCATCGTCGGACTGGCCGGCATCGTCAGCGCAGGCGCGGCCGGCGCGGATGCCGCCTGCGGGGCGGCGAAGGCGAACAGCGGCAGCAGCATCAGCGCAAGGGCGAGCAGCAACCGCCTGCAGGGGATCGCGCGGAGGTTCACGGGTTGCGTTTCCAGCGCGACAACAGTTGCGCGAAATTCGGGACCGGCGGTGCATCCTGCGGCGGGGCGGCATCGGCTGGGGCGGCGCCCTCGTACACGTGCAGGGTGCGCAGGCCGCCCTGGCCTACGCCGATGAGCAGGCGCTTGCCGTCGGCGTCGAGCAGCAGCACGCGTTCGCGTGCGCCCACGGCGAAGGTTTCCACGCAACGGATGCGTCGCCCGCCGGGCAGGCTGCGTGCCTGCAGGCGGCGGCTCGTCCAGCCGGCCACGAAGATCAGCGCGATCACCGCGGCGAGGCTGAGCAGCACGCGCAGCAGCTCGCCGCCGACGTCGACCTCGGCGGCGGCAGCAGGCGCGGCCAGGATCAAGGCCAGCATGGGATCAACGCAGCTTGCGCACGCGCTCGGCCGGGCTGACCACGTCGGTCAGGCGAATGCCGAACTTCTCGTTGATCACCACCACTTCGCCGTGCGCGACCAGGGTGCCGTTGACGAACACGTCCAGCGGTTCGCCGGCCGCGCGGTCCAGCTCCACCACCGAGCCCTGGTTGAGCTGCAGCAGGTTGCGGATGCTGATGCGGGTGCGGCCGACCTCCATGGCCAGGTTCACCGGCACGTCGAGGATCATGTCCAGGTTGACGTCGCCGGAGTCGACGGCAAAGCCGGCCACGGCGTCGGATTCGATGCGGTCGGCGACCGCGGCGTCGTTGGGAGTCATGCGCTTTTCTTCTCTGTGAACTCGCCGGACGCGCGCATCTCGCGGCGGCCGACATGGGCCTGGAACTGGACCGCCGTGTGGCCATTGGCCTGGCCGTAGCGGCCGCGGAACACCGGCACGTCCTCGGCAAAGACGGTGCAAAGCTCGGGCAGCACCACCGGGATCACGTCACCCGGACGCAGGCCCAGGAAATCGCCGATCGACAGCTGGGCTTCCAGCAACAGCGAGCTGAGCTCGACCTCGGCGTCGAGCACTTCTTCCTGCAGGTGCTCGATGAAGCGGTCGTCGCGGTCGGCCAGGTCGCTCTGCACGCCGGCGTCCAGCAGCGTGCGGATCGGCTCGACCATCGCGTAGGGCAAGGTCAGGTGGATCTCGCCGCCGCCGCCGTCGAGCTCGACGTGGAAGCGCGACACCACGACGGTTTCCGTGGGGCTGACGATATTCGCGAACTGCGGGTTGATCTCGGAATTGAGGTACTCGAACTCCAGCGGCAGCACCGGGCTCCACGCCTCGGTCATGGCGCCGAACAACTCGGTCAGCATGATCTGGATCACGCGGTTCTCGATCGCGCTGAAGTCGCGGCCCTCGATGCGCGCGTGGAAGCGGCCGTCGCCGCCGAAGAAATTGTCGATCACGGTGAACACCAGCCGCGGCTCGAACACCACCAGCGCGGTGCCGCGCAGCGGCTTGATCTTCACCAGGTTCAAGTTGCTCGGCACGGCCAGGCTGTGCACGTACTCGGCGAACTTGACCATCTTCACGCCCAGCACCGACACCTCGCAGCTCTTGCGCAGCACGTTGAACACGCCCAGCCGGAAGAAGCGCGCGAAGCGGTCGTTGACCATCTCCAGCGTCGGCAGGCGGCCGCGCACGATGCGGTCCTGCTGGGTGAAGTCGTAGGCCTGCACCGCGTCGACGGGCAGCGGCTCGTCCTCGCCGGTGGCGACCGCACCGCCTTCGACGCCGTCCAGCAGCGCGTCGATTTCGTCCTGGGAGAGAAGGTCGCTCATGGGCGCGGGGGCCTCACTGCATCACGAAGCTGGTGAAGTACAGCGCATCGATGCCTGGCTTGCCGGTGCGCGCCTCGACGATCTTGCGCACGGCCGCCAGCGCGTCGGCCTGCAGCTTCTGCTTGCCGGCGGGGTCGCTGAGGATGGTGTAGTCCTGGCGGCTGAGCAGCATGACCAGCGCATTGCGCACGACCGGGTCGACGCTCTTGACGGTGTCCAGCGCGGCCTGGTCGTGCGACATCAGGGTCACGCCCACCTGCAGGTAGCGCATCGCCTGGTCGTCGCGGAAATTGACCACGAAGGCGGGATCGAGCGGCAGGAAGAATTCCGGTTGCGCCTTGGCGGGCTTGGCGTTGCCACTGTCCTTGCCGGCAACCGCCGGCGCCTTGTCGTTTCCGTGCAGCGCGGTCAGCGCATAGGCGCACACGCCCGATACCGCCAGCAGCGCCACGGCCAGGCCGATCACCAGCGGGGAACGGCGCTTCTGCTGCGCCGCGGGTGCCGCCACTTCTTCTTCCGTACTCGCCATGCGTTACCTCGATCCGTTGTCTCTCGCAGCGCAGGGCACTGCCTTGCAAGCCCATGTAGCAAGCCGCATGCCACAACCAGGGGCCTTGCTCCGGCTAGGTTTGCGGCCGGCACGGCGCTTTCTTGACGCGTGGCGGGGACCGGGCGCGTCGCGATCACGACGGGCGTCTGGAAGCTGGCGGCGAGGGCACGGCAGGCGCTTCGGCTTCGGCGCGGTGTGCCTGTGCTCGGCGCGACGGCAGGGATGGCTGGGCTTCAAGCCCTCTCGCCTCGGGATAGGGGCCGGAGTGAGGGTTCGGAATGCCGCTGCGCCGGCCCCTCACCCGCGCGCCGGCACCCTCTCGCATTGAGAGATCGGGTTGTGCGGCTGAAGCGGACCCTTCGATTGCGGCGCCATGCGCGGAAGCCGAAGGGTCGAGCCTCTCAGGCGAACGTATCGAGCATCCCGAGCGCCGCCACCGGCGCGCTCGCCATCACGGCCGGTTCGGCCTCGACCTCGCCGATCGCCCCGGCCGCCTCGCCGCTGCGCGCGGCCTCGCCCTGCTGCTGGCGCTGTCCCACGTCCGCCTGGCCGAGTGCCAGGCCATGGTGGGCCAACAGCGTGTCCAGCTGCGGCAGGGTCTGTTGCAATGCATGGACGGCGGCCGGGTGCTGCGCGGCGAAGCTCACGTCGACGCGGTCGTGGTTGATGCTGACCTTGACGTCCAGCGTGCCCAGGTCTTCCGGGTGCAGGCGGATGCGCGCCTGCTTGATGTCCTGCGAACCGAGCCACGCGATCTGCTGGCCCAGCTCCTGGGCGAAGGCGGGCGTGCCGGCGGGGCTGGCGATATCGAGAACGTGCGCGGGAAGCGTGGCGCTGGGGCCGGCGGGAGTGGCCAGCGGTGCGGCCGGGAAGCCGGCCAGCGGGGCGACATCCAGCGGCGCATCCTTCTGCTCCGTGGGCTTGGCGAGCATGGGAGCCAGTGCGCC
>NZ_JABFWW010000201.1 GCF_013362045.1 Frateuria sp.
CAATCCCGGGCTTGCGCGGGCCTGGACGGAGCAGGGCGCGTTGGCGCGCCGGCAGGCCGTGCGCAAGGACCTGGCCGCGCTGGCAGCCGGCCGCACCGAGCCGATGGACGTCGCGCGCCGCTGGCTGGATGCCGAACCGGAGCAATCGCTCTGGTTCGCCTCGCAGGCTGCCGTCGACGAGGCGCGTGCCCGTGCGGTCGGCACATCCGCGCCGCTGGGCAGCCATCTCGACGCCGAAGCACTCGCCGACTGGTTCGGTGCCGCCAACCGCGCGCGCGACGCGTTGCGCGGCCCCCTGCGCGGCGACCTGCTGCTGCTCGAGCTGCTGGCGCTCTGGCGCTGATCCCATGGCACATGCGGCCCGCAGGGTTCCCGCTCGACGCTACACGCTGCGCGAACGCGGCACGCTGCAAGCTGCCGCGCATCGACGCCCGCGCCCAGCGCGCCGGCGTTCTCCCTATCCTGGCGCGGGAGGCGCCACGACATGCCGTTGAGCCCGGAGCTGTTCAGCCCCGACGTGCGGACCCGCCTGCTGGTGGTGGCCCCGCATCCCGACGACGAAACCATCGGCACCGGCGAACTGCTGCAGCTCGTGCTCGCGGCGGGCGGCGGGGTGCGCGTGCTGCTGCTGACCGACGGCGACGACAACCCGTGGCCGCAGCGCTGGCTGGAGCATCGCCTGCTCGTCGGCGACGAGGATCGCGCGCGCTGGGGCAGGCGCCGGCGCGGCGAGGTGGCCCAGGCGCTGCAGCGGCTCGACGTCCCCTTCGATGCGCTGCACGCGATGGGCTGGCCGGACATGGGCCTGACCGCGCTGTTGCGCGATGGGGCCCCGCTCGCGCGTGCGCGCCTGGTGGAGGAGCTGGTTGCCTTCCGGCCCAACGTGGTGGCCTTGCCGGCGCTGGGCGATCGCCATCCGGACCACGGCAGTGCGCATGTGCTCGTGCGGCTGGCGCTGGCCGAGGGAGGCATCGAGCCGCCGCTGCTGCTCGGCTATCTCGTCCACGGCCGCGAAGGTCCGGCAGGCGTCGTCGCGCTGCCGGCGGATGCCGGGCGCCATGCGGCCAAGCTGGATGCGCTGTCGGCGCACGGCAGCCAGATGGCGCTGAGCGCGGGCCGCATGCGGCGGCTCACCGACCGCCCGGAGCGCTACGACCGTGTCGCCAGGCCTCCCAGCGACCGCCAGGCCGGCGCGCTGCCATGGCAACCCAGGGCCTGGCGCTCGCGCCTGCGCCTGACCGTCGCCAGCCCCGATGGGGTGTACCACTGGCGCTGGAACCAGGCGCCGTTGCAACGCGACGGGCAGGGGCGCTACCGCCTGGCCGACGTACCCACCGCACCCTGCTTCGCGCGACTGGACATGGACGTGCCCTCGCCATGGATCTTCGACCGCTGGGGATGGTGCGAGCTGTAGCTCCCGGCACGGGCGCGCCGCGAACCGCCGTCCGCTTTGCGCCTGTCCCGTGCGCTCGCTACGATGCCCAGGCCGGTTCTAAGCCGGACGTTCCGGAGCCCGTGCATGACCCCCATCGCCGCCCGCCAAGGCATCATTTCGCTGAAGATCAAGGACGCCGCGTCGCTCTACAACGCGTACATGCCGTTCCTGAAGAACGGCGGCCTGTTCGCGCCGACGGCGCAGCGCTATGCACTGGGCGACGAGGTGGTGCTGCTGATCACGCTGATGGACGAGACCGAGCGCCTGTCCGTGGTGGGCAAGGTCGCCTGGATCAGCCCGCTCGGCGCGCAGGGCAACCGCACGGCCGGCATCGGCGTGCACTTCAACGAATCGGGCGATGCCGAGGCGGCGCGCCAGCGCATCGAGAACATCCTTGCCGGCGTGCTCGGCTCGGAGCGTCCCACGCACACCATGTAGCGGCCCGGCCAGCCGTCGCTGGCAGCCGACACCGGCAAGGCGCCCGTATTCATCGCCCCCGCAGGGCACGCAACCGGGAATGCCTGTCATGTTCGCAACCCTTGGCGTTGTCCCCGCGCCCGCTGATACAATGCGGCGGTTACACGAACGGATTTCGTGGAAATCGGACGCTCGCGGCCCCCACGCGTGCGATCGTGGCCGGACAGCCCTTGCCGCGCGCGGCCTGCCGAACTGAACCAGCCGGACCGTTACCCGCGGTCACTGATGCGCCTCGAGGGCGCGGAGGTACGTTGCATCGTGCTCGCTCAATACTGGCCCATCCTGCTGTTCATCGGCGTTGCCGCCGGCCTGGGCGTGGTGCTGCTGGCCATCGGCATGCTCGCCGGCCCGCGGCGCCCCGAGGCGGTCAAGCTCGCCGCCTATGAATGCGGCTTCGAGGCGTTCGAGGATGCGCGCATGCGCTTCGACGTGCGCTACTACCTGCTGGCGATCCTGTTCATCATCTTCGATCTGGAAATCGCCTTCCTGTTCCCCTGGGCGGTGGTGTTCCAGCACATCGGCATCGTGGCGCTGATCGAGATGGCGCTGTTCCTGCTGCTGCTGGTGGTCGGTTTCGCCTACGTGTGGAAGAAGGGAGCGCTGGAATGGGAGTGATGTCTTCCATCGACCGGGTGATGCACAACCCGGAGCCGTTGAACCTGGTCGACGACATCCTGCGCCCGGCCGAGGACAACCCCATCGTCCAGCGCGGCTTCGCCACCACCTCCATCGACGCGCTGATGAACTGGGCGCGCACCGGTTCGATGTGGCCGATGACCTTCGGCCTGGCCTGCTGCGCGGTGGAGATGATGCACGCCGGCGCCGCGCGCCTGGACCTGGACCGCTACGGCGTGATCTTCCGCCCGAGCCCGCGCCAGTCCGACGTGATGATCGTGGCCGGCACCCTGGTCAACAAGATGGCGCCCGCACTGCGCCGCGTGTACGACCAGATGCCCGATCCGAAGTGGGTGATCTCGATGGGCAGCTGCGCCAATGGCGGCGGCTACTACCACTATTCCTATTCGGTGGTACGCGGATGCGACCGCATCGTGCCGGTGGACATCTACGTGCCCGGCTGCCCGCCGACGGCCGAGGCGCTGATCCACGGCATCCTGCAGCTGCAGAAGAAGATCCGCCGCACCAGCACCATCGCCCGCGGCTAAGGTTGAGAGCCTGCTCATGATCTCCAAGCACCTCGCGTTGCCATCGAGTGCCCGTCAGGTGGTAGGGCGTGGCGTGGGCCTGCCTGGCTGGCAGGTCAAGCCGCGCGCTGCAGCATGGCGGGCACTCGATGGCAACCCTGCCGGGCCGGGTCTGTTTGCCCGCATTCCTGCGTCATCACGCAGTCGTGGACGGACGTCCACTCCATCGTTCTTCCTTGACCTGCGCGCAAACAGCTCCCGGCGCGAGGTGCTTGGAGATCACGAGCAGGCTCTAAAGCCATGACCGATACGCAAAACACCTCGCTGGCCGCCCGTCTCGCGGCGCGGTTCGGCGACACCCTCTCGCTGTCCACCAGCCGCAACGGCGAGACCACCGCCGAGCTCACCCCGGGCGACCTGCTGAGCGTCGCCGCTGCGCTGCGCGACGAGCCGGAATTCCGCTTCGAGCAACTGATCGACGTCTGCGGCGTCGACTACCTGGGCTATGGCCAGGTCGAATGGGACACCGAGACGATCAGTGGCACCGGCTTCTCGCGCGGCGTCGAGGGCCAGGCGATAGGACGCTTCAACTGGGACGAGCGGCCGCGCGACACGGGCATGCCCCGGCGCTTCGCCGCCGTGATCCAGTTGCTTTCGGTCGCCCACAACCGCCGCCTGCGCCTGCGCGTGTTCTGCGAGGACGACGCGTTGCCGGTGGTGCCTTCACTGACCGGCATCTGGCCGGTCGCCAATTGGTTCGAGCGCGAGGCGTTCGACCTGTTCGGCATCCTGTTCGAGGGCCACCCGGACCTGCGCCGCATCCTCACCGACTACGGCTTCGTCGGCCATCCGTTCCGCAAGGACTTCCCGCTGATCGGCAACGTCGAGGTGCGCTACGACGCCGAGCAGCAGCGCGTGGTCTACCAGCCGGTGACCATCGAGCCGCGCGTGCTGGTGCCGCGCGTAATTCGCGATGACGCCGACCTCATCCAGGCCAAGGCCGAAGCCGCCGACAACTGGCGCC
>NZ_JABFWW010000249.1 GCF_013362045.1 Frateuria sp.
GTGCACCGCGGCGACCGCCTGGAGCTTCCCCAGTAGGCTTCGCTTTCGGCGTTCTCCGACAGGACGGCGCGGCCTCGGCCGCGCCGTTTTTCGTGGCGCGCTCCCTACACTGGCCGGATGAGCGATACCGATGCGCTGCACGCCTGGCTGACCCTGCTGCGTACGCCCGGCGTCGGGCCCGCCTGGCTACGCGAGCGGCTGGCCGCCGAGGGCGGCGACATCCATGCCGTGCTCGACGGATTGCGACGCGCCCCAGCAAGCCTTGACCCGGCGGCCCGCCGCTGGCTGGGTCGACCGGTCACGGCGCGGCTGGCCGCCGACCTCGCCTGGCTTGCCGCTCCCGGCCATCGGCTGCTGTGCTGCACCGACGCGGACTTTCCGCCATTGCTCGAACACATCGCACAGCCGCCGGCGGCGCTGTTCGTGGACGGCGATGCGGCACTGCTGCTGCGTCCGCAGGTGGCCATCGTCGGCGCGCGGGGCGCCACTGCGGGCGGCCTGGCGCATGCCCGCCGGTTCGCCAGCGTGCTGGCGCAGGCCGGCTTCGTGATCACCAGCGGCATGGCCGACGGCGTCGACGGCGCAGCGCACGCGGCCACGCTGGACGTCGGCGCGCCGACCATCGCGGTGGTCGGCACCGGACCGGACCGGGTCTACCCGCGCCAGCATCACGCACTGGCGCAGACCATCGCGGCGCATGGCGCGCTGGTCAGTGAATTCCCGCCCGGCACGGCGCCGCGCGCGGACCACTTCCCGCGCCGCAATCGTCTCATCGCAGGACTGGCGCTGGGCACGCTGGTGGTCGAGGCGGATCTGAAGTCCGGCTCGCTGATCACGGCGCGGCTGGCCGGCGAGCAGGGGCGCGAGGTGTTCGCTTTGCCCGGTTCGGTGCACAACCCGTTGGCGCGGGGTTGCCACCGGCTGATCCGCGAGGGTGCGCGGCTGGTGGAGGAGCCGATCGAGCTGATCGAGGCGCTGGCTCCGGCAGCACGTGCGCTCGGCGTGGAGCTTGCTGCCCGGCTGGCGAGCACGACCGGCGCCGGCAGGGCCGTTTCCGCCGATCCGGCCGAGCGCGATCCGGACTACCGCCTGCTGGATGACGCCCTGGGCCATGACCCGGCCACGCTCGACGAGCTGTCGGCGCGCACCGGCCTGCCGGCGGCCGCCCTGTCCTCGATGTTGCTGCTGCTGGAACTGGACGGGCGCGTCGAAAGCCTGCCCGGCAACCGGTACCAGTGCGTGCGGTAGCCACCCACTCAGCCGCCGGGCACCCGTGCCGCCGGCCCCGCAACCCGCGCCACGTCGCGCTTTCACGCGATCCGGCTTGACAGCCCACGCGAGCGCATGGCTCAACTAATAAAAGAGTGTGCCCGCCAGCCGGCGGCACGGAACGCTTCCGGAATCCCCCAGCTGATGGCCAAGAACCTCCTCATCGTCGAGTCGCCCGCCAAGGCCAAGACGATCAACAAATACCTCGGCAAGGACTTCCAGGTCCTGGCCTCCTACGGCCACGTGCGCGACCTGAGGCCGAAGGAAGGCGCGGTCGATCCCGACAACCACTTCGCCATGAAGTACGAGGTGATCGAGCGCAACGAGAAACACGTCGACGCGATCGCCAAGGCCGCCCGTCAGGCCGACGACATCTATCTCGCGACCGACTTGGATCGCGAGGGCGAGGCCATTTCCTGGCACATCAGCGAGATCCTCAAGGAGCGCGGCCTCACCGAGGGCAAGCGCATGCACCGGGTGGTGTTCTCCGAGATCACGCCCAAGGCGATCAAGGCCGCGGTGGCGCAACCGCGCCAGCTCTCGCACGACATGGTCGATGCCCAGCAGGCGCGTCGCGCGCTGGACTATCTGGTCGGCTTCAACCTCTCGCCGGTGTTGTGGCGCAAGGTGCAGCGGGGCCTTTCGGCCGGTCGCGTGCAGAGCCCGGCGCTGCGCATGATCGTGGAGCGCGAGGAAGAGATCGAAGCCTTCGTCGCACGCGAATACTGGACCGTGCAGGCGCAGCTGAAACACGCCGAGGGCGACTTCGGCGCGCGCCTGACCAAGCTCAACGGCAGGAAGTTCGAGCAGTTCGACCTCACCAACGAGCGTGATGCGATGGCCGCGCGCGCCGCGCTCAAGGAGGCTGCGCACGGACGCCTGACCGTCAGCGACGTGACCTCGAAGGAGCGCAAGCGTCGTCCGGCACCGCCGTTCACCACGTCCACGCTGCAGCAGGAAGCCGCGCGCAAGCTGGGCTTCGGCACCAGCCGCACGATGAAGATCGCGCAGGGCCTGTATGAAGGCGTGAGCCTCGGCAGCGAAGGCAACGTGGGCCTGATCACCTACATGCGTACCGACTCCACCGCGCTCTCCAGCGAGGCCACCGACGAACTGCGCGCGCTGATCGCCCGCGACTTCGGCCACAACGCCTTGCCCGACGGCGTACAGGTCTACCGCACCAAGTCCAAGAACGCGCAGGAGGCGCACGAGGCGGTCCGCCCGACCTCGGCCATGCGCACGCCGCGCCAGGTCGCCGCATTCCTCAACGACGAGCAGCGCAAGCTGTACGAACTGATCTGGAAGCGCACGGTCGCCTGCCAGATGATCCACGCCACGCTCAACACCGTGTCGGTGGATTTCGAGCTGCCGCACGCCGCCGGCGGCCCGGCCGCGTTCCGCGCCACCGGCACCACCGTGGTCGACCCGGGCTTCCTGGCCGTTTACGAGGAGGGACGCGACCAGAAAAGCGCGGAGGACGACGAGGAAGGCCGACGCCTGCCGCGCCTCGAAAAGGGCGAGCAGGTCGCACTGGCCGACATCCTGGCCGACCAGCACTTCACCGAGCCGCCGCCGCGCTATTCGGAGGCCAGCCTGGTCAAGGCGCTGGAGGAATACGGCATCGGCCGGCCATCGACCTATGCCAGCATCATCCAGGTGCTGCAGAACCGCGAGTACGTGTTCCTGGAGAACCGCCGCTTCAAGCCGACCGACGTCGGCCGCGCGGTGGGCAAGTTTCTCACCCAGCATTTCAACCAGTACGTCGACTACGACTTCACCGCGAAGCTCGAGGACGAGCTGGATGCGGTCAGCCGCGGCGAGGAGGCCTGGGTGCCGCTGATGGAGCGCTTCTGGCAGCCGTTCAAGACCCAGGTCGAGGAGAAGACCGAGTCGGTCGACCGCAGCGAGGCGACCGGCGCGCGCGAGCTGGGCCTCGATCCGAAGAGCGGCAAGCCGGTCTCGGTGCGGCTGGGCCGCTACGGGCCGTATGCGCAGATCGGCGACAAGGACACCGACGAAAAGCTGCAGTTCGCCTCGCTGCGTCCAGGGCAGAGCATGCACACCATCACGCTGGAACAGGCGATGGAGCTGTTCAAGCTGCCGCGCATGCTCGGCACCAGCGAGAGCGGCGAGGAAGTGAGCGTGGGCGTGGGCCGCTTCGGTCCGTTCGTCAAGCAGGGCGGCACCTACGCCTCGCTCAAGGCGGAGGACGACCCGTACACCATCGAATTGCCGCGCGCCTTGCAGATCGTGCGCGAGAAGCTGGAGATGCTGGCCAACCGCGTGATCGCCGACTTCGGCAGCGGAGTGCAGGTGCTCAACGGCCGCTACGGCCCCTACATCACCGACGGCGAGAAGAACGCGCGCATTCCCAAGGACACCGAGCCGAAAGACCTCACCGAAGCGCAGTGCCTGGAGCTGCTGGCCGCCGCGCCGGCCAAGAAGGGCCGCTTCGCGCGCAAGACCGCCACCAAGCAGGCGGCGGCGAAGAAGGAACCAGCGGCGAAGAAGACGGCCGCAAAGAAGGCTGCCGTGAAGAAGACGGCGACCAAGAAGGCGGCGAAGAAGACCGCGGCCAAGAAAACGCCCGGCAAGAAGTCGGCCACGACGAAGAGGACCGGCAAGGCCGGCGCCTGAGCGTGTCCTCGAACTACACCCTGGCCGACCTGGATGGCGCCGTCGCGCTGCTGCGCCGTGGCGGGGTGCTGGCCTACCCGACCGAGGCGGTCTACGGCCTCGGCTGCGATCCGCACGACCAAGGCGCCTTCGAGCGCCTGTTCGCGCTCAAGCAGCGGCCGCCCACGCAGGGCGTGCTGCTGATCGCCGCCGATTTCGCGCAAGTCGAGCGCTACGTCGATCTGGCGAAGGTGCCCGCCGAGGTGCTGGCGCAGGTACAGGCGAGCTGGCCGGGGCCCAACACCTGGATCTTTCCGCGCACCGCCGCGGTACCGGCCTGGGTCGCCGGTACGCATGCGGGCATTGCGCTGCGGGTGACCGCGCATGCGCCGGCCGCCGCCTTGTGCCGCGCCTGGGGCGGCGCGCTGGTGTCCACCAGCGCCAATCCCCATGGCGAACCGCCCGCACGCAGCGCGCAGACGGTGCGGGACTACTTCGGCGATGCGCTGGACGGCGTGCTCGATGCGCCGCTCGGCGGCCAGGAGCGGCCCACGGTGATCCGCGATGCGCTCGGCGGCGCTATCATCCGCGCCTGAACGTCCAGGGGAGCGCCGCGTGCAGGCAGGCATGGGGCCGGACGGCAGCACACATGCGCTTCACGCCGGCTTGCAATGGCCGGCGGCCATGCTGTCCGCGTCTGGCGATCGGCGAAACGGGAGATAAGCGGCGTGGCCATCGTTTACGACACCTACCGGCACGAGGCGTCCGAGCGCCTGCCGCTGCTGCATGCCGGCGCCCCCGGGCGCGTGCTGGCCTGGCGCGATGGCCAGCCGGTCAGCGCAGCGCAATTCCTCGCCCACGTGCGCCAGGTGGCCGCCGGGTTGCCGGCCGCGAGCGCCGCGGTGAACCTGTGCGAGGACCGCTACGCCTTCCTGGTCGCCTTTTGCGCCATCGTGTTGCGCGGACAGGTCAACCTGCTGCCGTCCTCGCGCGCGCCGCAGGCGGTGGACGAGGTGATGGCCGCACACCCGGGCTGCTACGCGCTGGGCGAGCAGGCGCTGGACCCGGCCCCCGCCGGCTACCACCGGCTGCCGTGGCCGTCCGCCACGGCTGCAGGAGACGGCATCGCCTGGCCGGAGATCCCCGCCGATCAGGTGGTGGCGATCGGCTACACCTCCGGCTCCACCGGCATGCCCAGCGCCAACCCCAAGACCTGGCGCAGCTTCCACGCCAGCAACGCCGGCAACCTGGCGATGCTGCGCGCGGCGGTGGGACAAGACTTCACCGTGATCGCCACGGTGCCGCCGCAGCACATGTACGGCATGGAGATGAGCGTGCTGCTGCCGTTGCTGGGCGGCATCAGCGTGCATGCCGGACGGCCGTTCTTTCCCGCCGACGTGGCCGCCGCGCTGGCCGAGGTGCCGGCGCCACGCGTGCTGGTGAGCACGCCGGTGCATCTGCGCGCGCTGGTCGAGTCGGGCATCGCGCTGCCGCCGCTGGCGGCGATGGTCTCGGCCACCGCGCCGATGCCGCCGGAGCTGGCGCAGGCGGCGGAGGAGCGCTTCGGCGCGCCGCTGCTGGAGGTGTTCGGCTCCACCGAGACCTGCGTATTCGCCAGCCGCCGCACCACCCGCGAGGAGGATTGGACGCTGTATGCGGACGTCCACCTGCACCCGCAACCGGACGGCACCCAGGTCAGCGCGCCGCAGTTGGATGCGCCGCGGCTGCTGGCCGACATCGTCAGCCTGTCCTCCGATGGCCGCGCCTTCCGCCTGCGCGGACGCCAGGCCGACATGCTGGAGATCGCCGGCAAGCGTGCCTCGCTCGGCGACCTCACGCGTCGGCTGCTGGCCATTCCCGGCGTGCAGGACGGCGTGGTGTTCCAGCTCGAGGATGAGGACACGCTGGGCGTACACCGCGTCGCCGCGCTGGCCGTGGCGCCTGGCCTGGACGAACACGCCATCCTCGATACGCTGCGCCGCGCGATCGATCCGGTATTCCTGCCGCGCCCGCTGCTGAAGGTCGGTGCACTGCCGCGCAACGAGACCGGCAAACTGCCGCGCGCCGCGCTGCTGGAACTGCTGGCCAGGCACCACGCCTGACCGGATGTTCTTGCGGCCGCCATCGGCAGATGGCCGCTGGCGGTTTGCCCGGCCGCACGCCGCTACAATGCGCGCCTGCGCCAGGGGGCGCACATTCGAGCGTTGGAGTCGGCATGAAGGTCCTGGTCATCGGCAGCGGCGGTCGCGAACACGCACTGGCGTGGAAGCTCAAGCAATCGCCGCGGGTCAGCGAGGTGATCGTGGCCCCGGGCAACGCCGGCACCGCGCGCGAGCGCGGCGTGCGCAACGCCCAGGTGGCGATGAACGACCTCGACGGCCTGCTCGGGCTGGCCAAGGCCGAGAAGGTCGGACTTACCGTGGTGGGGCCGGAGGTGCCTCTGGTGGCCGGCGTGGTCGACCGCTTCCGCGCCGCCGGCCTGCGCATTTTCGGACCGCGCGCGATCGCCGCGCAGCTGGAGGGTTCCAAGGCCTTCGCCAAGGACTTCCTGCTCCGCCACAACATCCCCACCGCGCGCTACGCGGTGTTCACCGAACTGCATGCCGCGCTCGCCTACGTGCGTCAGCACGGTGCGCCCATCGTGATCAAGGCCGATGGCCTGGCTGCCGGCAAGGGCGTGGTGGTGGCGCTGACCCTGGCCGACGCCGAGCAGGCGCTGCACGAAATGCTCGGCGGACACGCCTTCGGCGATGCCTCGGCGCGCGTGGTGATCGAGGAGTTTCTCGAAGGCGAGGAGGCAAGCTACATCGTGATGAGCGACGGCAGCCACGCGCTGCCGATGGCCTCCAGCCAGGACCACAAGCGCCGTGACGAAGGCGACCTGGGTCCAAACACCGGCGGCATGGGCGCCTACTCGCCGGCTCCGGTGGTCACCGGCGCGGTGGAGCAGCGCATCCTGAAGGAAGTGATCGAGCCGACCCTGCACGGCATGGCCGCGGAGGGTGCGCCGTTCATCGGCTTCCTCTATGCGGGCCTGATGATCGACAGATCCGGCGCGCCCAAGGTGATCGAGTTCAACGTGCGCTTCGGTGATCCGGAAACGCAGCCGATCATGCTGCGCCTGAAGTCCGACCTGGTGGACCTCATCGAGGCCGCGCTGGACGGCGAGCTGCACCACACCCGCGCGCAATGGGACAGCCGCCCGTCCATCGGCGTGGTGGTGGCGGCCGAAGGCTATCCCGGCCGCGTGCGCAGCGGCGACCCGATCGGCGGCCTGGACGGCGCCTTCGACCCGACCGTGAAGGTGTTCCACGCCGGCACCGGGCTCGACGCCCAGGGCCACGCGGTTACCGCAGGCGGCCGCGTGCTGACCGTCTGCGCCCTGGGCAACGACCTCGCCGCTGCGCGCGAGCACGCCTACGAGGCGGCCGCGAAGATCCACTTCAACGGCGCCTTCTGCCGGCGCGACATCGCGCACCGGGCGTTGCGGCGAGGCTGAGTCAGGCGATCTCGCTGCCGGCCTGCACGCTGCGCGCCGTAGACGGCCGCAGCACCATGTAGATCATCAGCAGCATGCCGGTGAGCACGCCGATCGAACCCACGCCCAGCACCGGCTCGACCGTCGTCTCCGGCACGATGCCGCCGTAGAGCAGGAACAATCCCACGGACAGCGCGATCGCCGCCGCCTGATGCAGCACGAACTGCGTCGTCGCCAGCGCCCGCCGCGGCGCGTCCAGCCACAGGCGATGAATGATGCCGTAGATCAGCGACAGCACGAAGCCCACCAGCAACACATGGGCATGCGTGACCAGTTGCTCGTGATGGTGCGAGGCAGCCATGTAGATGCCCAGCGACATACCGGCCGCCGCAAAGCACAACGCCCAGACCAGATATCTGCGATCGAAGCCCATCAGTGTTCCCCTCTTGAAACACCAGGCGCCTGGTTGGCGGGCGCCACGAGCGCCGCGGAAGGTTGCGCTCGCACGCGGCGGAACGGCGTGCCCCTGGATGCAACCTTGCCGGCGCAAGGTATGCCCATCCAGGCCGTACCGCAACAACACCGGCACGGCTGCATGGCAAGCGGCGGCTTTCACGCTTAGGCTAGCGCCAGCCCCCAAGCCCGGTACCCGCATGAGCCAATTCGCCCTGCTCGGCCAGCGCCGCTTTGCGCCGTTCTTCTGGACCCAGGCGCTGGGCGCGTTCAACGACAACGCCTTCCGCAATGCGCTGGTGATGCTGGTGGCGTTCCAGATGGGGCTGGACGACAGGAGCGTGTCGCTCTACACCAACCTGGCGCCCGCGCTGTTCATCCTGCCGTTCTTCCTGTTCTCGGCCACCGCCGGGCAACTGGCGGAGAAGTACGAGAAGACGCGCATCATCCGCGCGGTGAAGCTGTTCGAGATCGGCGCCATGGCGCTGGCGGCGATCGGCTTCCACACGCACGACACGATGCTGCTCCTGGTGGTTCTGTTCCTGATGGGCCTGCATTCGACCACCTTCGGGCCGATCAAGTACGCGATCCTGCCGCAGGCGCTCAAGCCCGCCGAACTGGTCGGCGGCAACGGGCTGGTGGAGATGGGGACGCAGCTGGCGATGCTCGTCGGCATGATCGCCGGCAATTCGCTGATGCTGGTGGCCGGCCTCGGGCCGTGGCTGGCTTCCGGCGCAACGATCGCCGTGGCGGTGGCCGGCTACCTGGCCAGCCTGCGCATCCCGCCGGCGCCGGCGACGGCACCGGAGTTGAAGTTCAACTGGAATCCGATGAGCGAAACCGCCCGCGTGCTCGGTATCGTGCGGCGCGACCGCGCGGTGTTCAACGCGGTGCTCGGCATCTCGTGGTTCTGGTTCTTCGGCACGGTGCTGATCGCGCAGCTGCCCAACTACACGCGCGAGACGCTCGGCGGCGACGGCTCGGTCAACACGCTGGTGCTCACGCTGTTCTCGATCGGCACCGGCATGGGTGCGCTGTTGTGCGAGCGCATGTCGGGCCGGCGCGTGGAGATCGGCCTGGTGCCGCTGGGCGCGTTCGGGCTGACCGCGTTCGGCGTGGACCTGTACTTCGCGCGGCACGGCGCGGCGCTGGCGCACGGACTGGACTGGCTGGCTTTCCTGCGCGGTGCCGGCAGCTGGCGCGTGGCGCTGGACCTCACCCTGATCGGCGTGTTCGCGGGCTTCTATGTAGTACCGCTGTTCGCCTTCGTGCAGGCGCGCGCCCCGCGCGAACAGCTTTCGCGGGTGATCGCCGGCAACAACATCGTCAACGCGCTGCTGATCGTGCTGGCGGCGGGCTTCGGGTTGGGGCTGGGCGCGCTGGGGTTCGACGCGGTGGAGACCTTTCTGGCTGCAGCGCTGCTCAACGTCGCGGTGGCGGCTTACATCTTCACGCTGGTACCCGAGTTCCCGATGCGCTTCATCACCTGGGTGCTGGTGAACACGCTCTACCGAGTGCGCGTGGAAGGCATGCGCCACGTGCCGGAGGAAGGCCCGGCGCTGCTGGTGTGCAACCACGTCAGCTTCATGGACCCGCTGCTGCTGATGGCCAACCTCCGCCGGCCGGCGCGCTTCGTCATGTACTACCGCATCTTCAACGTCCCGCTGCTGCGTTTCGTCTTCCGCACGGCGAATGCCATCCCGATCGCCGGACAAAAGGAAGACCCGGCCGTGCTCGCGGCGGCCTACGAGGCGATCGACAAGGCGCTCGCCGCGGGCGAGCTGGTGTGCATCTTCCCCGAAGGCGGACTGACCCGCGACGGCGAGGTCGCGCCGTTCCGGCCGGGCGTGCTGCGCATCCTCGAACGCCGACCGGTGCCGGTGGTGCCGATGGCGCTACGCGGACTATGGGGAAGCGTATGGAGCCGGCGCGACACCCGGCTGGGCCGGGCACGCCTGCCGCGACGCTTCCGCGCGCGGGTCGAGCTGGTGGTCGACGCGCCGGTGCCGCCGCAGCCGCTGCGTCTGGATGCGCTGGAGGCGCGCGTACGCGAACTGCGCGGCACCCTGGCGTAGACCAGCTCCTCTTGCGTAGGCCGACTTCAGGTCAACCAGCCGCCCAGCACGATCAGCGCCACCACGCTCAGCCACGCCAGCAGCGCACGCAGGAAGGCACTGCGCATGCGGGTGAGCTCCAGCAGCGGACGCGTACGCTCCTCGGCATAACCGTCGCCCGCTTCGATTTCCACGTCGATGTCGGCGCACGCGGCAGCGGCGAGAAAATCCGGCTCGTCGGTGTACCAACTGGTCGGTGCGGCGCGCTCGCGCCAACGACGCCAGGACGCCATCACCGCGTCCCAGTGGCCGACGAGCGCCAGGGTGAACACCAGCAGCTGTGCAGGCAGCCAGTCCAGCGCATTGGCGACGAAGCCCGCGTGGATGCGGCTGCCCGGATCCAGCGCAAGCGCGTCGTCGCGCCCCAGCGCCTGCGCCAGCCGATAGAGCAAGGCGCCAGCCGGTCCGAGCAGGAAGAACCACAGCAGCACGCCGAAGCGGCGGCGCAGCGCCGCCATGGCCACCGCCTCGCCCAGCGCATGGGCGTTCCAGGCCACCCGCTGGCCAGACTCGGCCAGACGCTGCGCGGCCGCTTCGCGGGCGAGCGGATCGGGCGCGTGCAATATGGCTTCCAGGTCCGCCTCGAACGAATGCGGCCCCAGGCCATAGAGCAGCACCGCCACGGCGAAGGCCAACAGAAGGAAGCTGCCCAGCGGCAGGTGGCCGAGCAGGTCGGACAGCAGCAGGCACAGCAAGGTGGGCACGACCAGGGTGATCAGCACGCGGCCGCGCCCGGCCGTGTCATCCAGCTGCCGCACCCAGCCGCGGAAAACCCTGTCGTCGCGCCACTGCGCGAGCTGCGGCAGCAGGTGCAAAAGGCCGAGGGCGATCAGGACGGCAAGCAGGCTCAAGGCCATCGGGGAAGCTCCTGGAAGTGCGTGGCCATTGTAGGCCAAGCGCTTCATGCGGCCCGTGGGGAATGTCTTGCGGTCGCGAGGCGCGAGCTGGCCCCGAGGGCGCTCACGCAATCGATCCGGCGGTGAGGGCGTCGAGCTCCAGCCCCGCACGCGCGCGCAGCCAGTGCGCGAGCAACTGGTAGGACACCGACAGCCGGGTCGGCGTGGCAAAGCTGCGGTCGGCCAGGCCGGCGGCGATCTGCTCCGGCGTGAACCAGCGCGCATCCGCCAGCTCGCCGTCGCGCAGGTCGATCGATCGCCCCAGCGCCGTGCCGGTAAAGCCGACCATCAGCGAAGCGGGCAGCGGCCAGGGCTGCGAGGAGTGATAGCGCACCTCGCCCACGCGCACCCCGGCTTCCTCGGCCACCTCGCGGCGTACGGCGTCTTCCAGCGACTCGCCCGGCTCGACGAAGCCCGCCAGCGTCGACCAGCGGCCCTCGGGCCAGCTGGCCTGGCGCCCGAGCAGGCAGGCGCCTTCGTGCTCGATGATCGCGATGATCGCCGCGTCGGTGCGAGGAAAATGCAGGCGCGCGCAGGCGCCGTTGGTGCACTGCATGCGGTGGCCGGCCGACATCCGCCGCAGCGGCGCACCGCATCCGTTGCAGTAGCGGGTTTCGCGCTGCCAGTGGGCCAGGCCCTTGGCGTAGGCGAACAGCCCCGCCTCGTCCGCGCCCAGGCGCATGCCGGCTTCGCGCAGGCCGATGCGGCGCGCACCCAGGCGCTCTTCCAGCATGTCGAGCGGCGCGCCCTCGTGGAGCGAGAGCAGGAAATGCGGCCGCTCGCCGGCGATGCCCAGCAGGCTCACCTCGGCATCGGCGAACAGCTCGCGTCGCTCGGCGTCGCTCAGCCAGCGCAGGCCTTCGGTGTCCTGCAGCAGGTAGCTTTCGCCGGATGGATCGAGCGGCAGGTAGCGCGCACCGGCGTGGGTGGCCTGTTCGGCAATCCACGCCTGCTGGTCGCGGCGCTCGGACACACGGTCCAGCACCAGGCTCAGGCCGGCGAAAATGTTGGTGGCGGCCATCGGGCGGCTCAGGTAGAGAAGGAGGAACCGCAGCCGCAGGTGGTCTTGGCGTTGGGATTGCGGATCACGAACTGCGCACCGGAAAGGCTTTCGGCATAGTCGATCTCGGCGCCCGTGAGGTATTGCAGCGAGAGCGGATCGACCAGCAGGGTGACGCCTTCACGGTCGAGCGCGAAGTCGTCCTCGGCCTGCGCCTCGTCGAAGGTGAAGCCGTACTGGAACCCCGAGCAGCCGCCGCCGCTGATGTAGACGCGCAGCTTCAAGGCGGGGTTGCCTTCTTCGATGATCAGCTCGTGCACCTTGCGCGCGGCCGCCTCGGTGAAGACCAGCGGGACGCCGGCCTGGCGGTAATCGGGGATAGGGACGAAGGTTTCCATGCGACGGATGTGCGGCTGCGGGATGCGATCTCAAGGATAGCGCCTGCCCGCTGCGATCGCTCAGGCGGGCACGGCCTCGTCCAGCCCCGCGCCCTCCAGCGTGTCTGGCGCGGGCAGCTCGCGCGGCACCATCGCCTCGACCCGATGGCTCATGCGGCCGTTCACCTGTGCGCCGGCGGCCATCTCCAGCGTGCGGTAGTGCACGTCGCCGGTGACGCGCGCCTGCGGGGCCAGTTCCAGCCGCTCGCCGGCATGGATGTCGCCCTGCACCTGGCCGTTGATGATCGCGTGCGGCACGTGGATCTCCCCGTGCACCTGGCCATGCTCGCTGAGCGTGAACACCGCATCCTCGCCTTCGGCCAGCACCGCGCCCTCGATGCGTCCATCCAGGTGCAGCGCACCGCTGAAGCGCAGGTCGCCGCGGATGACCGTGCCGCGGGCGATCAGGCTGGTGTCGTTGCTGGCGCTGTTCGCGCGGTCGGTGCGTCGGCGGTTGAGCATGTCAGTGTCCCCCTTCGATGGTGGTGAGATTGCCCGAGAGCGCATCGCTCCATGCCACCGTGCGGTCGACGCCGTCGTCGTCCTCGGATCGGACATGGATGCGCAGCCGGGTCGGCTTGAAGTCGGCCGGCAGCATGAAGGTGGCATGCAGCTGCTGGAAATAGCGGAAGCGGAAAGGCAGGCCGTCCTTCTGCGCGGCGTCGCCGAGCGCGGACCAGTCCAGCGCCACCACCTTGTCGGCGCGCACGCCTTCCACGCTGAGCGTGACGGTGCCGCTGACGTCGCTGCCGCGCTTGGCGTTCTGGGTCAGGCTGAGCGCGAGGTTCCAGGCATGCGATCCGCCCACCGGGCGCAGCTGTACCTCCTGCACCTTGAGCCCTTCACGCTGCGCGTTGCCGCCGACCAGCCGCGAATAGAAGCCCAGATCCGCGCGCAGGCCGTTGATCTCCTCCTCGCGCTCGGCAAGGGTGCCGCGCAGCGACCGGGTGGCGATGTCGGTGACCTGCTGGGCTCGCCTGAGGTTGGCGACCTGCTGCTTGAGCGATTCGTTTTCCGCCGCCAGTTGCTTCGCTTCGCGCCGGTCGACCGCGGCGGGCGTGGTGCGCCAGGCCAGCATGCCGACCATCAGCGCCGTCAGCAGCAGGCTGGCCAGCCAGGCCGCACCCAGCCACAGCCGGCGGCGGCGCTGGCTGGCTTCGTCGTGCGGGCGCACGACGAAGCGCGGTGGCGGGCGTGAGGCCATGGGGACATCCGGAACGGCGCGGAAACCCGGTATAGCTGCAGCGTGACGAGAGCGTCAAGGAACGGCCGCACGCTTTGCAGCGGAACCGGCATTTTCTCGGGCAGGGGGCGATCCAAACCCGTGCAATCAGCCCATCTTGTTCTGCAGGTACCGCTCGGCGCCGATGTCCTTGACCAGACTGAGCTGGGTCTCGAGCCAGTCGATGTGCTCTTCCTCGTCGTGCAGGATGGTCTTGAACAGGTCGCGGCTGATGTAGTCGGCGATGCCTTCGCTGTATGCGATGGCGGCGCGCAGGTCGATCGCGGCGGCCAGTTCCAGGTCGAGGTCGCCCTGAATGCACTCCAGCGCGTTCTCGCCGATGCGCAGCTTGCCCAGGTGCTGCAGGTTGGGCAGGCCGTCAAGGAAAAGGATGCGCTCGATCAGCCGATCGGCGTGCTTCATCTCGTCGATCGACTCCTTGT
>NZ_JABFWW010000116.1 GCF_013362045.1 Frateuria sp.
CAGCCCGGCCAGTTCCTGCAGGTGCATTTCCACTACGAGGACGGCACGCCGACCAAGCGCAGCTACTCGGTCGGCACGGTAGGCGACGGCACAGCGCCGGTACGCCGGATCGAGATCGCGGTGAGCTTCGTCGAGGGCGGCGCGGCGACGAAGCTGCTCGGCAACCTTCAGCCGGGCGAGACGATCGAGGCCAGCGGCCCGTACGGGCGCTTCTGCCTGCAGCCGGGCGACACCCACCCGCGCTACCTGCTGCTGGCCACCGGCACCGGCGTGACGCCCTACCGCGCGATGCTGCCGCAGATCCGTGAGCTGCTCGCCAAGGGCGGCCGCGAGGTGGTGCTGCTCTATGGCGCGCGCAACGAGACCGAACTGCTCTACGGCGAAGAGTTCGAAGCCTTCGCCCGCGAGAACCCCGGCTTCACCTTCCACGGCTGCCTGAGCCGCCAGCCGCGCGCCGAGCCGCGCCCGCACGACCGCAGCGGCCACGTGCAGGACGTGCTGGCCGAACTGGGCCCGCACGCCGACCGCGACATCGCCTACCTGTGCGGCAACCCCAACATGGTCGATGCCGCGTTCACCGCGCTCAAGGAATACGGCTTGCCGGTAGCGCAGATCCGCCGCGAGAAGTACATCTCCTCGCGTTGAGCGCATCGCTGCGGGTGCGGCCGAAGCGCGGGCTTGGGCGAGGCGACCGCCTGCCTGAAGGCGCCATCGCACGCGGCACCCAGCCGATGCGGGCCAGGCCGTCGACCACGTTGTCCACGCCGTAGCCCACGCCGCCCGGCGGCTTGCCGTGCAGGCTGCGGGCCTCTGCCTCCAACCGGGGAGCGGGCGCTGCGGCCGAACCGGAACGGCAGTGCCAGGCTGATCGCGGCGCATGTCGTGCGCGTGCAGAGGCGTCCGCGACGGCGTGCATTTCTTGAACGCCGGGCTCTTCAGTTTGTTGCAGCGGGGTCGATAAATCCCCCGCAGGCGCTGGCATCTCCCTCACGGCCACGCTGCTAAACCGGCGCTTCGGTGCCCCGGGCGCGTCAAATATGTGACGGCGTTCGCATTTGCGACAGCTGCTCGGCTCGTCGCCATCAAGACCCGTCGGCCGGGGCCGAAAGCACCTTCAGGCGCGCGTAGTTTGGGCGCCAAGAGGGGACGCCATGAAAGGTCTGCGGTGCTGGTGGTGGATGGGCTGCATGGTCGCCGGACTGGCCGCCACGCCGTCGGTGCACGCCGCAAGCATGCGCATCTCCTTTTCCGGCGCGATCGTCGAACCGACCTGCAGCGCAAGCCTGGCCGACATCCAGCGGCTGGCCTCCGGTTCGGCGGCCCATGCGGCCTGCGGCGCTGCCCCGGATGCATCCGCATCCCGTGCCTATCGGCTGACCGTCGCGCAACTCCAGCCCGGCGCCCCCGACCGCCTGCTCAACTACTTCGTCGGCTACCTGCAGAACGCCGGCCAGGCCGACGCCCGGCTGGTGACCCAGGTCTACGACTGAGCGTCCGCCATGGACGCAGCCTACTGATAGGACACGGTGAAGGTCGCGGTCGCCTTGACCGCGCCCGCGCCCACGGTGCTGCCCCACTGGTAGTAGCGCGCCAGGTAGGAGAGGTTGAGCGCGCCGTCCGGCGTGGCGCCGATGGTCGTGGTGGTGCCGAAGGACACCGGCGTGCCGTTGGCATCGGCCAGCTGCACGCCCACGCCGGTGGCCGAGCCGCTGGAGGCGATGACTCCGGTCGTACCCGATACCGGCGCTGAGGTGTCCAGCGTGATGGCCACGGTGGCCCCGGAGGAGCAGGTCAGGTTGATCGAAAACGGCGTGGTGCCGGCGACCGCGCCGACGCCGGTGAGCGAGGCGGTGGCCACGTTGGGCAGGGTCACCACGATCGCATTGTTGTCCACCGAGCACGCCGGGTCGATGATCGTCACCGAATTGAGCAGGTTGAAGGTCTCGGTGTTCAGCGTGCCCCACTGCCAGTAGCCCAGCTGCCCGGCCGGCAGCACGCTTCCGCTGACGATCGGCCCGGTCTTCACCAGCGTGATCGCGCTGGCCACGCTGAAGGTCGAGGTTCCCTTGGGGCCGGACGAGCAGCACGGGTAGGGATACATGATGCCGGTGGTGTTGTCGTGGACCAGCTTGTAGCCGATGCCGGCGACGCCGGTCGGGTAGGTGTCCACGCTCACGCCGGGCGTCGCACCCACCGAATCGACCACGCCGTAGGAAACGTTCTTGCTGCAGCTGACATCGGGCGGGTTGGTCGGCGCCACCTGCGCCGACTGCCACAGCACGGTTCCGACCGGTGCGTTGAAGGGCACCGTGATCGTGCTGGGCGGGTAGTAGTTCACCGCGCCGGTGCTGTCGCGCCAGCTGGCGAACGAGCAGTCCGCCCGCGCGAGGTTGGGCAGCAGCGAGAACAGCACGAGCAGCAGCAGCGCCCCGAGGCGCGGCCAGGGAAGGGACCTGCTACTCATGCGCACCTCTGCTTGGGCCAGCCGCACCGGCGATGCATTGCCCGCTCAGCTGCTGATAGGTCTGGGTGGACGCGGCCGGCGGCAGTCGGTAGGACATGCCGCAGGTGCGCGTCGCGCCCTGCTCGTCCTGCCATTGCACGGTGAGCGAGCCGGCGTCGCCCACGCCGCGTACCAGCGCGCGTCCTGCCTGGCCGACCACGCCCAGCACCTGGCCCTTGCCGTCCAGCACCTGCGAGCCGAACGGCACCGGCGTGCCGCCGGGTTGGGTCAGCCGCACGATCAGGCTGCGTCCGCTGCGCGTCCTGTACTTGAGCAGCACCACCGCGCCCGCATGCGGCGCGACCTGGGCGCTGGTCTCGTCCAGTTGCACGTTGAGCGGCAGGCCCTTGGGATCCAGCTCGATCGTGTTGAGCGTGTACGGCGTCAGGTAGGGCACCAGCGCGTGGCCGGAGCGATCGACCTTCAGGCCGGCGGTGTTGTTGATCCGCGCGCCGGCTGCGTCCGGCGCCACCACGATGCCGACCGTATCGCCCATCGACTGGCCGAAACTCACGCCGCCGGGATAGGCGACCACCGCGCCGGCCGCGCCGAAGGACGACTGCGCATAGCCGCGTCCGGCGCCGTAGCTGGCGTCCAGTTGCGCGTAGGAGCCGCGGTAGCCACCGAATACGCTCGCCGCGCTGCCGGTTTCCTGCGCGTGGGAGAGGGTTGCGCCGTAGCTGAACTGGCTGGCGTCGCCGGCGACGCCGTTGACGGTGCCCTGCTCGAGCCGATGGCCGCGCTGGTCGCGGCCCAGGCTGCCGGTCAGCGTAGGCGCATGCCCGCTGTCGCCCAGCGGCAGCGTGAAGGTGAGGTAGTACTGGTTGCGGTAACGGCCATCGACGTCGTGCGCGCGGTTGGCCGACAGGCTGTAGCTCAGCGGCCCCAGCCGGTTGTTGTAGCCGAGCTGGAACTGCACGTCGGTGCCGCGGCGGTTCCAGTAGTCGCGCGCCGAGGCGGTGGCGAACAGCGCGCCGCCGCGCGTGCCGAGCTGCTGGTTGAGGGTCAGGTCGAAGCGGCTGCGCTCGCGGTCGGGCTGGCCGGTGAGCGGATCGATTCCCTCGCTGCCCAGCAGCAGCCGGCGCTGCTCCGGCGTGAGCACGCCGGGAAGCTGGTTGTCCAGGCCGTTGAGGGTGTCCAGCAGCAGCGGGTCGGTGCCCGCATCGAAGCGCCCGCCGCGCGCGTAGTCGCGTGCCAGCAGGGCATCGCGCAAGCCCAGGTAGCCGCTGGTCGAATAGCGATAGGTAGCCACCGACAGCGAGGTATCGGTCTGCGGGATGGTCTTGCTGTAGCTCAGGCGCAGGCTCTGGCCGTTCTGCGTGGCATGGCCGGGAATCTGCGTGCGCGCCTCGGTCAGGTCCACCGCGAAGGCGCCCCAGGAGGTGTTGAGCGCGGTGCCCAGCAGCGCCGCGGCATAGCCGGGCGAGCCGACCACGCCGGCGTAGCCGGTGAACAGGTTGTTGAAGCCGCGCTGCAGGGTGGCCTGCGCGACCAGCGGCGTATGCAGCAGCGCCGCGTCGTGCAGCTCGCCCACGGCGAAGTCATAGCGGTTGGTGCCCGCGCGCAGCAGCTGCGGCACGGAGGCGTAGGGCACGCTGAAGCTGCGCACGCGGCCGGTCGCTTCGGTCACGCTGACCTGCAGGTCGCCGCCGTAGCCGGTGGGGTAGAGGTCGTCGATCACGAACGGACCCGGCGCCACGGTGGTTTCGTAGATCAGCACGCCGTTCTGCCGGATGCTGACCTTGGCGTTGCTCTCGGCGGTGCCGCGCACCGTCGGGGCATAGCCGCGCAGCGAATCGGGCAGCATGCGGTCATCGGTCGCCAGCCGCGCGCCGCGCAGGCGCACGCTGTCGAACAACTCGCCGCTGGTATAGGCATCACCCAGGGTCAGTTGCGCGCGCCACGCGGGAATGTCGCGCTGCAGGTAGGTGTCGATGTTCTGCCATTGGCGCCGCGACGATTGCCCGGCGAGAGCCGATTGCCATGTGAGTGCGGCGTCGTGGCGCAGGTGCCAGGCCCCCAGATTGATGCCGGCGCGCAGTCCAAGGTAGGCCGAGGTCTGGGTGACGCCGGCGTTGCGGCTGCGGTAGCTGTTGAGGTGGTAGTTGAGCAGGAACGCCGGCACGCCGGCATCCCAGTACGCGGGCGCCACGTAGCCGCGCGGGCGATGGCCGAGCCAGGCCTGCGGCACGCTCGCATCCAGCCGCAGCTCGGGCTGGTCGAAGCCGAGCTGGCCGCTGGGCACCAGGTCGCCGAACGCGACGCAGCGGTCGGACGCAGCCAGCGCGGCCTGCTGCGCAGGTGAAAATTTCTCCAGCGGCAGGCCGAGCTGGCGCACCAGGGCAAGGCTCACGCAGGGCGTCGCGCTGGCTTCCGGCGAGGCAGCAGCGAAGCGCACGTCGGTGCGGCCCACCCAGGCGCCGTTGAGGTAGATGTCGACGCGGTACACGCCGGGCATCACCGGGTTGCCGTGCTCGAAGCGGGCGAGGTCGGTAGTGTTCTGCCCGGCGCCGGAAAGCATGCTGCGGTCGAACTCGGCGGTGGTCAGCGCGCCGTCGGCGCTGCTGGCGCCATCGGCCGCGGGACGGCCGGCGGCCAGAGCGCTGGCGCCGGGGCCGATCGCCAGCGCGATGGCCAGGCAGAGCAACGCCCTGCGACGCACGGCCAGGCCGTGACGCCGCGACGATGCGCCCGCCGGACCGCGCCCGTCCATCAGCGTCCGAGCGTGGCGGTGAACGGTGCGAGCGCGCCGTAGTCGTTGATGCTGTCGAAACGCACGGCGGCGCCGGCGGCCGGCGCCTGATGCAGGCCGCGCAGCGCCAGGCGCAGGTCGGCGAACGGGGCGACCATGCCCGGGTCGGTCGAATAGGTGCGGCCGCCCACGTCGACCTGCGCCTTGGCCAGGGTGATGAAGTAGGGCGTGGGATTGTGCACGGCCAGTGCGTGGCCCTGGCGGTCGGCCACGTCCTTGAAGGTCAGCTGCGCGGGCGCCTTGGCCGGATCGCCGGCCAGCCCCTCGGGGCGATAGAACAGCTTCAACCGCGAACGGATCGCCAGCTGCAGGTAGTTGCGGTCGGCCACCTCGCCGCCCGTGGGGCGCGGCGGCACTTCGAGCACGTTGAGCCAGAACAGCGATTCCCGGTCGGCCGGAAGCTGCTCGTGGGTGTAGATGATGCGCAGGCTCTGGTCACGGTGCGGTTCCATGCGGAACAGCGGTGGCGTGATCAGGAACGGGGTGTCGACCTTGTCCGGCGTCGAATGCTCGTCGCCACGGTCGATCCAGGCCTCCACCAGCGCGGGCTTGCTGTTGTCGTTGGACAGCCGGACCGTCACTTCGCCCGACTGGGCGGGAAAGACGACGCGGGTGCCTGCGATCAGGACATTGGCGCGGGCGGCAAAGCTCAGACACAGCGAAAGCAGCGCCACGCCCAGGGCGCGGACCGGGATCTTCATCGGGAGCAACCTCGGTGGCGACCGCTACGCGCGGATCGCGCCCGCCGCGGCCGAAGCCGGGCGGGCGCGGCGCCGGTCAGTTGTAGATCATCGAGAACTGGACGGTGCTGGACACGTTGCCGGCCGTAGCGGCGCCGGTGGCGTAGTAGCGGGCGTAGTAGTTCAGCGTGGCGGCGCCGCCGGTGACGGCGACCGAGCCGGCGCCGCTGGTCGGGGCCGGCTGGCCCACGGCCACCGCGCTGTTGTCGCTGTAGACCAGCTGCACATCGACATTCGTCGCGCCGCCGGTGTTCTTCAGGCGACCGGTGGTGGTCACGTTCGGGCCGGCCTCGAAATAGGTCGCGGCCTTGGTGATGCCGGCGCTGCAGCTGGAAAGGGCGATGCTGAAGGGGGTCTGGCCGGCGGTGGCGCCGCTGGCGTTCAGCGCGCTGGTCGAGACGGTCGGCAGGGTCACGGTGTTGGCCGCGGTGCCGTTGACGGCGACGGTGCAGGTGGAACCGGTAACGGCGCCGTTGATGGTGATCGTGCCGTCGACCGCGTTGGCGGCACCCGGGGCGAAGGCAATGCCGAGGCCGGCGATCAGCGCGGCGGAAAGGAGACGCTTGGACATGCTGGTTCCTCTGGAAAAGTGGTGTGTAGCAACTGAGTGGAAGTGATCCCGGTGCGGCACAGGCTCTTGAGAAGTTCCCCGGCTGCCGTCCGCTGAATTGCCAACAAGCATGAGTCTGCTCACCGCTCGTTTGTGACGTAGTTGGCAATTCCTGTGCCACGGGCGCGTGGGATGCCGAAAGTCATGCCTGGGAAGGGGATCTGGCGCGGAACGTGCCTTCCATGGCGGCTCCCGCCGCGTCGATATCCGGTGGACTCCCCAAGTCCCGGATTGCCCCTGTGCGTCACATCATTTCACTTTGTGATCACTATCACAGTTTTGCGCAGACGGCGGGGTGTCCGCAAGGCGGGCGCAGCCTGCATGTAAAGGTTGCTTGACAGACGCGCCGGATCGGGCCTAGCCTTTTGTCAAGGTCGCTTGACAAGAAACCGCAGGTCGCGGGGACGTCGGGCCGGGAGCCGTCCATGTCGCGTTTCGGTGAAACCCAGTATTTCCGCCAACTTTCCGTGGCGATGCTGCTGTACATGGCCGCCATGCTGCTGGTCTGGCCGCTCGCGCGGACCGCCGCCGGCGTGCCGCTGAAGGTGTTGCTGGCGGTGCTGCCCGTGCTGCCGATGCTGTTCGTGATCGCGCTGATCGCCCGGCGCATCGCCGCCAGCGACGAATTCGAGCAGCGCGTGCACCTGGTCGCACTGGGCGCGTCCACCGCGCTGCTCGGCGCGCTCAGCCTGGTCGGCGGGTTCCTTGCCGCGGCCGGCGTGCTGGCGCTGGACGGCAGCATCCTGATCTGGGTGTTCCCGGTGACCATGATCGGCTATGGCGTGGCCCGCTGGTGGCTGCTGGTGCGCCATTACGGCGGCAGCGCCGGTTGCGGGGAGGGCAGTTCGCTGGCCTGGCGCCTGCTGCTGCTTGCCGGGCTGGCGCTGATGGTGGTGGGCGTGGCCTGGTGGCGCGGTCGGCTGGACGACTTCCAGGCGGGTCTGCTGTGCGGTCTGGTGCCCGGGATGCTGGTGCTGTTGGCGCTGCTGCTGTGGCGGCGGTTCCGGCGTGCATCGCACGAGCGTTGAGGCGGCCGCGATGCGATGGGTACGCGTGCATCGGCGACGCCCCTTCCGCGGGTTGCGCAGCCGATGAAGAACCAGGTGCGCGAGCTGCGCGGCGAGCGGGGCTGGTCGCAGGCCGACCTGGCCGAGCGGCTGGAGGTTTCGCGGCAGACGGTCAACGCGGTCGAGACCGGCAAGTACGATCCGAGCCTGCCATTGGCTTTCAAGATCGCGCGGCTGTTCGGGCGGCCGATCGAGGCGATCTTCGAGCCGGATTGA
The DNA here is from genome assembly GCF_013362045.1 of Frateuria sp. Classification (GTDB taxonomy): domain Bacteria; phylum Pseudomonadota; class Gammaproteobacteria; order Xanthomonadales; family Rhodanobacteraceae; genus Frateuria_A. Next base: position 7,889 of record NZ_JABFWW010000116.1, read on the forward strand.
GGTACATGGGACGGCGCGCACGCGCCGGCAAGGCAGACCAACGGGAAGGGAGTTGAGGACATGGCATTGAAACCGCGCATGGTGTTGCGCATCGTCGTGGTGACGCTCGGGCTCGGCCTGCTGGCGTGGAACCAGTTCCATCCGCGCGCACCGGCCACGGCCGGAGCGGGCACGGAGGCTGCCGCCACGCCGGTTACGCCGTCGGCCGCGGCCAAGCCACGCACCTGGAAGCTCGGCCAGCTCACCCTGACCGCCTGCGAGCTGGGCCGGCCCAACAGCGGGCTGAGCACCGCCGCCTGGTGTGCCTCGTTCGAGGTGCCGGAGAACCGCGCCGATCCGCACGGCCGCAGGATCGCGCTGAAGCTGGCGGTGATCCGTTCCGAGGCGCAGCTGCCGGCGAAGGACATGCTGGTGTTCCTCGCCGGCGGCCCCGGCCAGGCGGCCACCGAAACCTGGCCGATGGTGGCGCAGGCGCTCGGTCCGCTGGTCGCGCACCGCAACGTGCTGCTGGTCGACCAGCGCGGCACCGGCGGTTCCAATCCGCTCGATTGCAAGGCCACCGAAAAGGCCGCAGGGGACGGCGAGTCGGCCGGCTTCGATGCGCAGCGGCTGCGCGCGCAGACCACCCAATGCCTGCACGAAATAGGGACCAGGGCCGATCCGCGCTACTACACCACCACCGCCGCCGTGCAGGACCTGGAGGACGCGCGCCGCGCGCTGGGCGTGGCCAGCTTCGACTTGGTCGGCGTCTCCTACGGCACGCGCGTGGCGCAGCAGTACGCCATGCACCACCCGGACGCGGTGCGCAGCGTGCTGCTCGACGGCGTGGTGCCCAACCAGCTGGTGCTGGGCGAGGACTTCGCGCGCAACCTGGACGACGCGCTGAAGGCGCAGTTCGCACGCTGCACCGCCGAGCCCGAATGCAAGGCGCGCTTCGGCAATCCCTATCAGACGCTCTACCAGCTGCGCGATGCGCTGCGTGCCAACCCGCACAAGGTGAGCTTCCGCGATCCGCAGAACTACCAGAGCGTGGAGCGCACGCTGAGCGACGACGCGCTGGCCAGCGTGGTGCGGTTGTTCGCCTACTCGCCGGTCACCGCCGCGCTGCTGCCGCTGTCGATCGACGCGGCCGCGCACGGCGACGTCGGCCCGCTGCTGGGCCAGGCCAAGCTGATCAGCGGCGACCTGGCCGACAGCATGAACGGCGGCATGCAGTCCTCGGTGATCTGCAGCGAGGACGCCGATCTGCTGCAGCCGCGCCCGCAGGACGCCGACACCATCCTGGGCACGCGCATGATCGACACGCTGCAGGCGGTCTGCGCGGTGTGGCCGCACGGCACCCGCCCGGCGGATTTCCACCAGCCGTTCAGGAGCGCCATCCCCACCCTGCTGCTGTCGGGCCAGTACGACCCGGTGACGCCGCCGCGCTACGGCGAAGAGGTGCTCGCAGGCCTCTCCAACGCGCGCCACCTGGTGCTCAGGGGCCAGGGGCACAACGTGATCGGCGCCGGCTGCACGCCCAAGCTGGTTCAGCATTTCATCGAGGACCTCGATCCGAAGAAGCTCGACGCCAGTTGCCTGGAGCGCCTGCAACCGACCCCGCTGTTCATCGATTTCAACGGAGCGACCCCATGATCGAGGTCAAGGACCTGTACAAGGCGTTCGGCGCAGTGAAGGCCGTCGACGGCGTCAGCTTCGCCGCCCGCGACGGTGAGATCACCGGCCTGCTCGGCCCCAACGGCGCCGGCAAAACCACCACGCTGCGCATGCTCTACACGCTGATGGCGCCCGACCGCGGCCAGGTGCTGGTCGACGGCATCGACGCGGCCACCGACGCGCTGGCCGTGCGCCGCCGCCTGGGTGTGCTGCCCGACGCGCGCGGCCTGTACAAGCGCCTGACCGCGCGCGAGAACATCGACTACTTCGCCCGCCTGCAGGGCCTGCCGGAAGACGAGCTGCGCACGCGCCGCGAGGCGTTGATCGATGCGCTGGACATGGGCGACATCGCCGCCCGCCGCACCGAGGGCTTCTCGCAGGGCCAGCGCGTGAAGACCGCGATCGCCCGCGCGCTGATCCACGACCCGCGCAACGTGATCCTGGACGAGCCCACCAACGGGCTGGACGTGATGGCCACCCGCGCGCTGCGCCAGTTCATGCTCAGGCTCAGGGCGGAAGGCCGCTGCGTGCTGTTCTCCAGCCACATCATGCAGGAGGTGGCGGCGCTGTGCGACCGCATCGTGGTGATCGCGCACGGCCGTGTGGTCGCCGACGACACGCCCGACGCGCTGCGCGCGCAGACCGGCGAGGCGAACCTGGAGGAAGCCTTCGTGAAACTGATCGGCAGCGAAGAAGGACTGGCCGCATGAACCGCATGGACACCACGCCGCTGCGCCGCAGCCGCACCTTCGTCACCGTGTTCCTCAAGGAGGTGCGCGAGAACCTGCGCGACCGCCGCACGCTCACCAGCGCGTTCCTCACCGGGCCGCTGATGACGCCGCTGCTGTTCGTCATGCTGATCAGCTTCACCGTCAACCGCCAGCTGGACAAGGCCGAGCAGCCGCTCAAGGTGCCGGTGATCGGCGCGCAGTACGCACCCAACCTGGTCGATGCGCTGAAGGCCGGCGGGGTGATGCCGCAGCCGGCAGTGGCAGACCCCGAGAAGGCCGTGCGCGATCAGGACGCCGACCTGGTGCTGCGCATCGCGCCGGACTACCCCAAGGCCTGGCGCAAGGGCGAGCCGGTGCAGGTGGAGCTGATCTACGACTCCTCGCGCAGCGACACCGACACGCCGGTCAAGCGGGTCACCGGCCTGGTGGACGACTACGCGCGCCAGCAGGGCGCCATGCGGCTGGTTGCGCGCGGGCTGTCGCCCGGTGTGGCGGTGCCGGTGGTGGTGGCCAGGCGCGACCAGGCTACCGCGCAGTCGCGTGCGGTGCTGATGTTCAACATGCTGCCCTACCTGTTCGTGCTGACCATCTTCATCGGCGGCATGTACCTGGCGATCGACCTGACCGCCGGCGAGCGCGAGCGCCAGTCGCTGGAGCCGCTGTTCGCCAACCCGGTGCCGCGCTGGAAGGTGTTCCTGGGCAAGCTCGCGGCGATCTGCGCCTTCTCCACCGCCAGCCTGGTGATCTGCCTGGTCGCCTTCGCCGTGGTCGGCCGTTTCATCCCGACCGAGAAGCTGGGCATGGAGGTCGACCTGGGCCCCGGCTTCGCCCTGCACGTGCTGCTGCTGCAGTTGCCGCTGATCGTGCTGCTGGCCGGGCTGCAGTCGCTGGTGGCCGCCTTCGCCAAGAGCTACCGCGAGGCGCAGACCTACCTCTCGCTGCTGATGCTCCTGCCGATCCTGCCGAGCATCGCGTTGATGGTGATGCCGATCAAGCCGCAGCACTGGATGTATGCCGTGCCGCTGCTGGGCCAACATCTGGGCATCCTGGACCTGGTGCGCGGCTCGGGCATCGGCAGCGTGCCGCTGGCGCTGTGCCTGGGCGGCAGCGCGCTGGCGGCGCTGCTGGTGGCGCTGGTCACCATGCAGCTGTACCGGTCGGAGCGGTTGGCCATCTCAGGCTGACCGACCCAAGGGACCTCTTCTCCCGCGCCTGGCGGGAGAAGAGGTCCGCGCCCGGATCAGTGTACGGAGGACGTGCCCGCGGGCGCCGGCTGCACCGGCGTGCTGTCCTCCGGACGTCGGACCAGCTTGCCTTCCTTGAACAGCTCGGCGGCCACCTGGTAGTAGGCGGTGGCGTCGTCGGCATCGATGGCGTTGCGCCCCTTCGCGCGCGCCGCATCGCCCGTTTTGAAGTCAGGGTGGAACTGCTCGACCTTCTTCTGCGGCTCCAGAATGGTCAGCATGTCGCCGCGCAGGTACCCAAGCTTCTCGTAGGTGGCCGGGAACGCGCGCTCGCGGCCTGCCGGCAGCTGGAAGATGTCGTAGCCGAAGAACCGGCTGCGGTAGCTGAAGTTGAGCAGGCCGAGCAGGGTGGGCGGGATGTCGATCTGGCTCATGAAGCGGTCGACCTTGCGCGGCGCGATGTGCGCGGGCGCATAGATCCACAGCGGGATGTGGTAGCGGTTGACCGGGATGCTCGCCTTGCCCGCGCTCGCGGCGTCATGGTCGGCGGTGATCACGAACACCGTGTCGTCGAAGTAGGGCCTGGCGCGGGCGCGCCGGAGGAAGTCGGCGATCGACCAATCGGTGTAGGCCACCGCGCCGGCGCGCGAGCCTTGCGGGAAATCCACCCGGCCGGCGGGGAAGGTGAACGGCCGGTGGTTGGAGGTGGTCATGATGTGCAGGAAGAATGGCTTGCCCGCAGCGTGGATCTTGTCCATCTGGCCCAGCGCCAGCGTGTAGAGATCCTCGTCGGCCACGCCCCAGACGTTCTCGTGGTGGATCGTGGCGTCCTTGGGGATGTTCTTGCGGTCCACCGCGGCGTAGCCGTTGTGGCCGAAGAAATAGTTCATGTTGTCGAAGTAGCCGTAGCCGCCGTAGACGAACTCCGATTCGTAGCCGCGATCGTTGAAGATGCTGGCCAGCGAGAACAGGTTCTCGTTGTGCTTCATCTTGATCACCGAGTCGCCGGGCGTCGGCGGGATCGACAGCGACAACGCCTCCAGCCCGCGCACTGTGCGCGTGCCGTTGGCGTAGACGTTCTCGAAGAACAGGCTCTGGTCGGCCAGCGCGTCCAGGTATGGAGTGAGCTTCTGGGTATTGCCGAAGCGGCCCAGGTAGTCGGCCGAGAGGCTCTCCACGCTGATCAGCACCACGTTGAAGTGGCGCTCAGGACCAGCATGCACGATCGCGCGGGTGAGGTCGGTGGGGTCGGCGCTGACGTAGCGCGCCTCCGGCGTGGCCAGGCCCGCGCGCACGCGCGCGAAGGCCTGGGCGTTCGGCAGCGTGCGATAGAAGCGCGCGTAGTCCAGGTGGCTGCTGCGGAACGCGGCGAAGAACTGGTAGATGCCGTTGCCGGCCAGTTCGTTGACGTAGGTGTTGCCGGTGCGATCCTTGAGCGCGCCGTTGACGGTGGCCACCGATACCACCGTCAGCACCAGCCAGGTCAATGCCACCGCGGTGCGCGCGGGGAAGCGGCTGCCGACGTCGCGCGCGTGCAGCCCACGCCGGCCCAGCCACAGGATGGCCAGCGCCAGTGCGCCGATCAGCGCAAGCCACAGGCCGACCGGATAGGACTCGCGGATGTTGCCGATCACCTCGGTGGTATAGACCAGGTAATCGACCGCGATGAAGTTGAAGCGCACGCCGAACTCGTTCCAGAACACCAGCTCCGACGCGGCCACGAACAGCAGCCCGAACACCGTCGCCAGGTAGAGCGCGACCAGCGCGATGCGTCCGCCGCGCCGGTTGTAGGCGAGCGCCGGCAGCGGCAGCATGTAGAGGAACAGGATCGCCAGCGGGCGGATGTCCGAGGCGCTCACCCGCCACAACGCGTGCAGCGCCAGCCAGCACAGGCCGTAGGCCGCCGCCAGCAGCAGCAGCCAGACCAGCCAGCGCCGCGGCGTGCGGACCCAGGGGCGGTCGGTCGGCGCGATCCACAGGAACAGCATCAATGGCCAGGACACGTAGAGCAGCGTGACCAGGTCGTAGCATGCGCCGACGCCGAATGCGTACAGCCAGTACAGCGGATTGCGCGGAACGCCGCTGCCGCTCATCGCCAGCAGCACGATGCGCGTGGCCACGCCGATCAGCAGGTAGGTCGCGCCCAGCCACCATAGCGGGCGGAAGCGCTGGCGAAGCGGTCGGTCGGGCGTGGCGGAAAAGGACATGGCAACCTTTTTGGGGAAAACGGGACGCGGCGCGCCTTTATACATGGCGGCGCTTGGCCACTGCTTAGAACCTGGCGTGCGCGCCACGGGGCGGCGCAATCAGCCGGCCGCCGGCCGTGGCATCGCCGCGATGGCTGCCGTGCGCGCCTTCTCCATCGCGGTGCC
>NZ_JABFWW010000306.1 GCF_013362045.1 Frateuria sp.
GCTGGCGCTGGGCGTCGGCGGCTGGTGGCTGTTCGCCCAGCGCGCGGTCGCCGTGCGCACCGCCACGGCGACCGCACCCAGCAGCGGCGGCGGGGCCGGCGCTGTGCTGCAGGCGACCGGCTACGTCACCGCGCGGCGGCAGGCGACGGTGTCGGCCCAGATCACCGGCACCCTTACCGCGGTGCTGATCGAAGAGGGCGACCACGTCAGCAAGGGCCAGGTGCTCGCGCGGCTGGAAGACAGCGCCTACCGCGCCAGCCTGAATGCGGCCCAGGCCAGTGCCCGCGCCGCGCAGGCGCAGGTCGGCCAGCTGCAGGCGCAACTGGCGCAGGCCCGGCACGACGCGGCTCGGCAGGAGGCGCTGGTCGGCCGCGGGCTGGTGGCCAGGCAGGCCGCCGAACAGGCGCACACCCAGGTCGAGGCGCTGGCCGCGCAGGTCGCCGCGCAACGCAGGCAGGCCGAAGCGGCGCAGGCCCAGGCCAAGGTCGCCCAGGTGGATTTCGACTACACCGTGGTGCGCGCGCCGTTCGACGGCGTGGTCACCGACAAGTCGGCGCAGGTCGGCGAGATCATCTCGCCGTTGTCGGCCGGCGGCGGCTTCACCCGCACCGGCGTGGGCACGATCGTCGACATGGATTCGCTCGAAGTGGACGTCGACGTCAACGAGGCCTACATCGGCCGGGTCAAGCCGCGCATGGCCGCCGAGGCGGTGCTCGACGCCTATCCGGACTGGCGCATTCCCGCCCACGTCATCGCCATCGTGCCGGCCGCCGACCGCGGCAAGGCGACGGTGAAGGTGCGCGTGGCGCTGGAGATCAAGGACGCGCGCATCGTGCCGGACATGGGCGTGCGCGTGTCGTTCCTGGAAGCCAAGCCCATGCCCGCCGCGCAGGCGCCGCGTGGCGCGCTGGTGCCGGCCGCGGCCATCGCGCGGCGCGACGGCCAGGAAACCGTGTTCGTGGTCGAAGGCGACCATGTGCAGCAGCGCCGCGTGCAGTCGCAGCCGCTGGGTGAGCAGCGCCTGCTGCCCGCAGGCGTGCAGCCGGGCGAGGCGGTGGTCGTCTCGCCGCCGGCCGGCCTGCGCGACGGCAGCGCGGTGAGTGTCGAGAACTAGCCGTCCCGACCGTCGAAAGATGTTGGGGAGCCGCCTGCGGGCGGAATCCTGCCGAAGCAAAAGCAACCATCACGGCTGACTGGAGAAGCCCATGGGCAACCTGATCGAAATCCGCGACCTGGCCAAGGTCTATACGCGCGGAAAGCAGAAGGTCGAAGTGCTGCACCACATCGACCTGGCGATCGCCGAGGGCGATTTCCTCGCGCTGATGGGCCCGTCGGGCTCGGGCAAGACCACCCTGCTCAACCTGATCGGCGGCCTGGACACGCCCAGCGCCGGCAGCATCGGCGTGGGCGGCCAGCGCATCGACCAGCTCGGTGCCGGCGCTCTGGCCAAGTGGCGCGCGGCCAACGTCGGCTTCGTGTTCCAGTTCTACAACCTGATGCCGATGCTCTCGGCGCAGCGCAACGTGGAGCTGCCGCTGCTGCTGACCAAGCTCTCGGCCAGCGAGCGGCGCCAGCGCGCGTCGATCGCGTTGCAGCTGGTGGGCCTGGCCGACCGGGCCTCGCACAAGCCCAGCGAACTTTCCGGCGGCCAGCAGCAGCGCGTGGCGATCGCCCGCGCGATCGTTTCCGATCCCACGCTGCTGGTCTGCGACGAGCCGACCGGCGACCTCGACCGCCAGTCCGCCGAGGACGTACTGGGCCTGTTGCGCACGCTCAACCGCGAGCACGGCAAGACCATCGTGATGGTCACCCACGACCCCAAGGCGGCCGAGTACGCCAACCACACGCTGCACCTGGACAAGGGCACGCTGGTCGAGCAGGCGATCGCCTGAGGAGGCACGCATGAAATACCTGCACCTGATCTGGGCCGCGCTGTTCCGCCGCAAGACGCGCACCCTGCTGACGCTGGTGTCGATCCTCACCGCGTTCCTGCTGTTCGGCATGCTCGACGGCGTGCGCAACAGCTTCGCCAACGTCGGCAAGAGCGCCGCCGGCGCCAAGCGGCTGCAGACCGGCTCCAAGCTGTCCTTCATCGAGACCCTGCCGCAGTCGCTGCAGGCGCGCATCGCGCAGGTGCCCGGCGTCAAGGACGTGGGCTACGCCAACTGGTTCGGCGGCGCCTACCAGGATCCGCACAACCAGGTCTTCAGCTTCGCGGTGAGCCCCAACTACATCGACCTGTACCCGGAAGTGGGCGTCACGCCGGCCGAGCGCAAGGCGTTCGATGTCACCCGCACCGGCGTGCTGGTCGGCGACACGCTGGCCAAGAAGTACCACTGGAAGGTGGGCGACAAGCTGCCGCTGCAGTCGAACATCTTTCCCAACCGCGACGGCAGCAAGAACTGGAGTTTCGACATCGTCGGCATCATCCGCGCGACCAAGCCGGACGACAAGCAGTTCCTGCAGGGCGTCGTGCTGATGCACTGGAAGTACTTCGACGAATCCAACCCCTACAACCGCGGCCAGGTCGGCTGGTACGTGACCTCGGTGGCCGATGCCAGCCAGTCCGACCGCGTGGCCAAGGCGATCGATGCGCTGTCGGCCAACTCCGACCACGAGACCAAGACGATGACCGAGCAGGCCGCGATGGCCTCGTGGATGAAGCAGATGGGCAACATCAGCTTCATCGTGGTCTCGATCATGGGCGCGGTGTTCTTCACGCTGCTGCTGCTGACCGGCAACACCATGGCGCAGGCGGTGCGCGAGCGCACTTCGGAGCTGGCCGTGCTCAAGACGATCGGCTTCTCCAGTGCCGCGGTGCTTGGCCTGGTGCTGGCCGAATCGGTGCTGCTGGTGCTGCTGGGCGGCGTGATCGGGCTGGGCCTGGCCGCGCTGCTGGGGCCGATCATGAGCGCCGGCAGCGGCGGCATGCTCAACATGCCGCCGGTGGGGCCGGGCAGCTGGGCGCTGGGCGTGGGCCTGATGGTCGTGATCGGTCTGCTGGTGGGCGTACTGCCGGCGCTGCGCGCCATGCGCCTGAACATCGTCGACGCGCTGGCCGGGCGCTGAAGGAGAGGACTCCATGAAATCATTCCTGCGTGGTTTGCTGCTGGCCATCGTGGTCGTGCTCAGCATCGTCGCCTGGACGGTGCTGCCCTGGATGGCGCTGGTGGTACTGGCGGTGCTGTTCTTCCTGTGGACGCGGTTCACGCGCGTCGGCCGGCAGGCCGGCTCGGCCACCGGCGTGGGCATCAGTACCTTGCCCCAGCGCGTCGGGTCCTCGTCGGTGGTGGTGGTGGGCATCGCCGGCGTGGTGGCCGTGCTGGTGTCGCTGCTGGCGATGGGCGTGGGCTACCGCGAGACGCTGAGCAAGAGCGGCAGCGTCGATACGGCGGTGGTCATGCGCGGCGGTTCGGCATCCGAGGTTTCCTCGGTGCTCGACCACGCCAGCGTGACCGCGATCGCCGAGGCGCCGGGCATCGCGCGCGACGTCGCGGGCAAGCCGATCGCCTCGCCGGAGCTGGTGGTGGCGGCCAACCTGCCGCTCAAGGACGGCAGTGGCGACGACGGCAGCGTGCAGGTGCGCGGCGTGGGCGACGAAGCCTGGACGCTGCGCCCCGACGTCAAGATCGTCGCCGGCCGCAAGTTCAAGCCGGGCCTGCGCGAACTGGTGGCGGGCAAGGGCGCGCAGCGCCAGTTCGCAGGGCTGGAGCCCGGGCACGAGATCAAGCTGGGCAGCCAGACCTGGACCGTGGTCGGCATCTTCGACTCGGGCAACGCGCTCGGCTCGGAGCTGTGGGGCGATGCCGACATCATCGCCTCGGCGTACCGCCGCGGCAGCTCGCGCACGTCGGTGTTCGTGCGCCTGACCGATGCGAAGTCCTTCGATGCGTTCAAGGCCGCGCTGGTAGGCGACCCGCGCCTGCAGGTGGACGTGGACACCACGCTCAACTACTTCAGCAAGCAGTCCGAGGGCTTCACCAAGGTCATCAGCATCATCGGCATGATCGTGGGCGGCATCATGGGCATCGGCGCGGTGTTCGGCGCGCTCAACACCATGTTCGCGGCGGTCGCGGCGCGGGCACGCGAGATCGCCACCTTGCGCGCGATCGGCTTCCGCGGGCCGCCGGTGGTGGTGGCTGTGATGCTGGAGACCATGCTGCTGGCGGCGCTGGGCGGCCTGCTCGGCGGACTGATCGCGTGGGCGCTGTTCAACGGCTACAGCGCCTCCACGCTGACCCAGGGCACGGTCGGCTCGCTGAACTTCCAGCTGCGCGTGACGCCGGCGCTACTGTGGACGGGACTCAAGTGGGCGCTCGCCATCGGCTTCATCGGCGGCCTGTTCCCCGCTGTGCGCGCCGCCCGGTTGCCGGTGACCACGGCGCTGCGCGAGTCCTGATCATTCCCGGAGCGAGGGCTGCCGGGCAGCCCCTCGCTCCGTTGTGATCATTGAAGCGTTTCGCTACGGCATCACCGGCGGCAGGTAGCTCAACGTCAGCCCCAGTGCCCACAGCAGCCCCAGCACCAGCGGCACGTGCACCAGCAGCTGGATGAAGGTGAAGCCGACCACGTCGCGCGCCTTCAGGCCCAGCACGCCCAGCAGCGGCAGCATCCAGAACGGGTTGATCAGGTTGGGCAGCGCCTCGGCGGCGTTGTAGACCTGCACCGCCCAGCCCAGGTGCACGTGCAGGTCGTTCGCCGCCTGCATGACGTAAGGCGCCTCGACCAGCCACTTGCCACCGCCGGATGGCACGAAGAAACCCAGCACCGCCGAGTAGGCGCCCATCACCAGCGGGAAGCTGTCGGTGCTGGCCACGTGCACGAACAGGCCCGAAAGCCGGTGGGCGAGCGTCGCGCCGTCGCTGCCGGGCGCATGGGTGAGCAGCGCGGCGATGCCGCCATAGAGCGGAAACTGGATCAGCACGCCGGTGGTGCCCGGCACCGCGCGCGCCACCGCGTCGAGGAAGCTGCGCGGGCGCCAGTGCAGCAGCAGCCCGGCCGTCAGGAAGAGCAGGTTGTAGGTGTTGAGATCGGCGATGGCGCCGGCCGCCGGCATGCTGGCGAAGCGCCGTAGCAGCCAGCCCAGCCCGAGCACACCGATCAGCAGCGAGAGCAGCGGGCTGTATTCGAGCCATTCGCCGGGCCGCGTGCGCGCAGGCAGTGCGGGCGCGGCGTCGGTCTCGGCCACGCCGCAGTCGCGCGCCGTGCGCGCGGCATCGCCGATCGGCGTGGTGAACCAGCACACCAGCAGCGAGGCGAGGATCAACAGGGCGGTGAGCAGCAGCGACTGCCACAGGAAGATGGTCTGCGTGAAAGGCAGCACGCCGGTGATCGCGAGCAGCCCGGGCGGCATGCTGGCGGGATTGGCCTGCAACTGCGCGGCCGAGGAGGACAACCCCATGGCCCATACCGCGCCCAGTCCCAGGTACGCCGCGGCGCCCGCCGCGCGATAGTCCATGCGCAGGTCCGCGCGCCGCGCCAGCGCACGCACCAGCAGGCCGCCGAACACCAGCGAGAAGCCCCACGAGAGCAGCGAGGCGAGCATGCTGACCAGGCCCACGTAGCACACCGCGCCGCGGCCGCTGCGCGGCACGCGCGCCAGTGCGTCGATCAGGTGCGCCACCGCCGGCGCGCTGGCCACCACGTAGCCGCCGATCACCACGAACGCCATCTGCATGGTGAACGGGATCAGGCTCCAGAAGCCGTCGCCGAAGGCCTGCGCGGCAGCCACGGGCGTGGTGCCGAAGGCCATCGCGGCCAGCGCCACCACGCCTACGCCCAGCGCGCCGAACACCCAGGCCTCGGGAAACCAGCGTTCCGACCACGCCGCGCTGCGCAGTGCGGCGCGTGCCAACAGGCCTTGCTGCGATGGGTTCATGGCGCTCTCCGCTGCGGGCTGCGGCCATGGTGGCGCGCGGTCCGCGCACGGACAAGCCGGACTTTGGTAGCGGGCCGCCTGCTGCTCCCCGCAGGGTAGGCGGCTAGCGGGCGGGCTTTTTGGCCAGCGTGATCACGCCCACGCCCAGCAGGATGATCGCCATGCCCGCCAGGTCGAACGGCCCCACGTGCTCGCCGGCCAGCAGCACGCCGAACAGCACCGCCACCGGCGGATTGACGTAGGCGTAGCTGGTCGCCAGCGCGGGACGGGCATGCCTGAGCACGTAGAGGTAGGCGCTGAAGGCGATGATCGAGCCGAACACGGCGAGGTACACCACCGCCGCGGTGGCGCGCAGCGTGGGATGCGCGGGCAGGCGCTCGCCGGTGCCGAAACCGACCAGCAGCAAGGCGACGCTGGCGCAGAGCATCTGCGCGGCGGTGTTCATCGGGCCGGCCGGCATGTCCTGGCGCCTGCTCCAGGCCGAGCCGAACGCCCAGCACATGGCCGCGGCGATCAGCGCGATCGCGCCCAGCCGCGAACCGGACAGCCCGCTGCCGAGGTTGAGCACCACCACGCCGAAGAAACCGACCAGCAGGCCGACCGCCTCGCGCCGGTTCGGCCACTGCCCGTACATGCCGGAGAACACCGCGGCGAACAGCGGCATGCTGGCCACCGCCACCGCGGCGATGCCGGAACTCACGGTTTCCTCCGCGTAGCACACCAAGCCGTTGCCGCCCAGCAGCAGCAACACGCCGGTGACCGCCGCGTTGCGCCACTGCCGCAGCGTGGGGGGCGTGACGCCGCGCAGGCGCAGGAAGCCGTACATCGCCAGGCCCGCGCCGAGGAAGCGCACGCCGGCGAGCAGGAACGGCGGGTAGCTCTCCAGCGCGAAGCGGATGCCAAGGTAGGTGGAACCCCAGATCACGTACAGCGCCAGCAGCGCGAGCGGGATCAGCAGGCGCGGATTGTCCAGCGGATGCGGGACGGCGGTGGATTCTTCGATGGCGGACATGGATGCAGTGCGTAGGGTGGGAAGATCAATCGCGGAAGTGCGTGCCGATCCGACAGAGCTTGCCCTCGGCATCGCGCAGCCCGGCGCTGCGATCGCCATAGGGCTGGTCGGTGGGCGGCGCCAGGCTGTCGGCGCCCGCGGCCAGGCCCCGGGCGTAGCAGGCGTCCGCGCCGGGCACATGGACATGGATCGAGCCGCACGGGGCGGCGGCGCGTTCGGGACGCTCGCCGGCCATCAGCAGCGAATCCTCGACGTGCACCTCGGCGTGCATGACCGAGCCGTCCTCGCGCGTCTTGCGGTATGCCTCCCGAACGTGGCGGCAGGAAAGGCCAGCATGGCGCGCGCGTCGGCCACCAGCAGACAGGGCGAGACGGCGGGATGGTCGGCAGGCTTGTGCACTGGCGTGGGATTCTCGGGCGACGGACGTGGCACGGGCTGGCGGGGATGCCGACGCCTGTCCTTGGGGGGAAGCACGAGTATGCACGATAGCCCGGGTGCGGCCCTCGCGGTAGCGAGACCCCTGCAAGGCAGCCTTGAGCGCCCGTCAAGCAGTTTGGGGGCGGGGCAGGGGGCGGATGAAACCTGGCGGCCTGCCGGACTTCAGCCCGCTCGTTCCTTCAGCGGCGACAGGCGCGGCTTGCGCTCGCGCTCGCGCGCCAGCAGCTCGCGCTTGCGCTCCACGCCCCAGCGCCAGCCGCCCAGCGAGCCGTCCTCGCGCACCACGCGATGGCAGGGCACGATCAGCGCGAGCCGGTTGTTGCCGCAGGCGTTGCCGACCGCGCGCGCGGCCTTCGGCTCGCCCAGCTCCGTCGCCAGCGCGCGGTAGCTGCGCGTCTGCCCGGCCGGGATGCGGGTGAGCGCGTTCCACACGCGCCACTGGAAGGCCGTGGCCGCGACGTCCAGCGGCGGCATCGCCGGCGCCGCGGCGTCGCTCCAGCCCAGGTCGACGGCGATGCGGGCGATCACCGCATCCAGCCATTCCTCGCGTCCGGCATCGACGCGCTCGCGCGCGGCGTGGGGGAATTCGTCCGCCAGCCGGCGCTCCAGCGAGGCATCGTCATCGCCCAGCGTCACCGCGCAAATGCCGCGCGTGGTGGTGGCTACCAGCAACCGGCCCAGCGGCGTGGCGGTGGTGGTGTAGCGGATGCTGGCCCCGGCGCCGCCGGCGCGGTAGCTGGCCGGGGTCATGCCGAGCAGGCGGTCGCTGTGCTCGTAGACGCGGCTGCCGGAACCGAAGCCGGCCTCGTAGACCGCATCGGTCACCGCCGCACCCTCGCGCAGGGCGGCCTTGAACTGGCCGAAGCGGCGCGAGCGATGGTATTCGGCCGGACTCATGCCGAAGCGGCGGCGGAAGGCGCGCTGCAGGTGGGTGGGACTCAGCGCAACGGCACTGGCCAGCGTATCCAGGCTGGGTGCGGTTTCGGCCTCGTCGAGCAACCGACGGGCCTGTTCAAGCGGTTCGAGAGCGGACATGGCGGCGTTCCGGTTTCCAGGTGACGCCAGCCTAGGCGGGACGGTCGCCCCGGACCATCCGCTTCTTGCGCGTCAACGCGCGATCGGACGGCCTTCGTGCAGCACCACGAAATCGCCCTCGAGCACCGGCGCGCGCGCGCCGCCGGCCACGGGCGCCGTGCGGCCGACCGCACGCGCACGGTTCCACTGGCGCAGCGCGAGCCACAGGCCGCCGCCGACCAGCAGCACGCCCGCCACGACCAGTCCGAACACCAGCATCACGCCCAGCAGGGCGACGCCCACGACCAGCGACAGCGCGCGTGCGAACGGGTGGCGGGAACGGTGCAGGGGCAGCTGGAACGGGCGCATGTTAAAAATCCGTATGGTAAAATCAAGGACTTACGTTCGAACCATGGGGCTTTCCCGCCCGCGAGGCAAGTGCCGATGGATATACCCCCCGAGGCGTTGTGCCGTCTCGACGACATTCCCGACGGCACCGCCGTGGCGGTGGACGCCCTGTTGCCGGACGGTCCGGAGAACCTGATCGTCCTGCGCGAGGGCGAGGACGCGCGTGCCTGGGTCAATGTCTGTCCGCATGCCGGCCGTCGATTGGACTGGGCACCGGGACAGTTCCTGATCAGCCGCGGCGCGCTGATCTGCGCGGTGCACGGGGCGAGTTTCCGCACCAGCGACGGATGCTGCGTGGCAGGCCCCTGCCGCGGGCAGTCGCTGCGTCCCGTCGCCGTGCGGGTGGAACGCGGGATCGTATGGCTGGCCGGTCCCTGAGCTTTCGCTGGCCGTGGGCATAAGGTCAGGGTAGTGGAGAGGGCTCAATAAAAAAGGGCCCGACGCGCGGCCGGGCCCTTGTCCATGCCTGGCGAGCCATCCGTGGCCCGCCAGCCGAACGCGACGTCAGGGGTTGTTCGCCTTGTCCACCGACAAGGTCGTCTGGTAGATGAAGCCCGACAGCGGCAGCAACTGGGCCAGCACGCGGTTCCACTTGGTGATGGCCGAGGCACCGACGAACACCACGTCGCCCGGTTCCACCCTGAAGTTGTCCGCCAGGACGTAGGATGCCGGCGAGCGGGCGTTGAGGTGGAACACCTCCGCCGGCGTCTGGCTGAGCTTCTGCGAGCCGCGGATCACGTACACGGCGTTGCCCGAGGAGGTCACCTGGCTCAGGCCGCCGGCGCGGCCCAGCGCCTGGGTGAGCGTGAGGTCCGTGGTCTTGAAGGTGATCGCCTGCGGGCGCATCACCTCGCCCACGACATACACCTCCTTGCTGTCGTTGTAGGGCAGGAACACCTTGTCGCCGGGCTTCAGGTAGATGGCCTGGTTACCCTCGGCCTGGTTGAGCTTGGTCAGGTCCAGCCTGTAGGTCTTGCCGTCGCGGGTCAGGGTCAGGCCCGACAAGTCGGCCTGCTGCGAGTCGATGCCCGCGGCGCCGATCGCCTGCGACAGCGTCACCGGCACGGCATTCATCACCTGCGCATCGGTGTGCTGGAACGCACCCTCCAGCGTGATGCGGTGGCTGCCGTAGCCGACCACGCTGACGTCCACCTGCGGCTGGCGCACGAAGCTGCTGAGTTTCTTGGTCAGCAGCAGGCGCAGTTCCTCGATGGTCAGTCCTGCCGCCTTGATCGTGCCCGCATACGGATAGAACAGCGTGCCGTCCGGGCGCACCAGGCGGCCGTTGGCGACCGTCTGCTGCTGCGAGCCAGCGGGCGAGGTCAGCTCGGGGTGGTCCCACACGGTGATGTAGAGCGTATCGCCCGACCCGATGCGGTAGTCCTCCGGCTGGTAGGAGAGCAGCTCCTGCGGGATCGCGGCCTGCGCCTGGTCGTTCTCGACCAGCTCGGGCGTGATCTGCACCAGCTTGACGTGGCTGTCCTCGCGCTGCAGCGCGCCCTCGTCCATGCGTTGGCCGGGCACGATGGCGCAGCCGTTCAGCACGATGGCGAAAAGAAGGATGGCTACTGCGGGTAGCGTTTTCATATTGCGTCCTTTCTCCAGGAGCCGCCGCGGGATAATCGTGACGAAATAATGAACGGGGCTGCCGTTCATGCCCGCGATATGGCGTTTTTGTCTAATGGTGGCGGGTTATGCGCGTGCTAGTTTCGGTGCTTTTTGTCGGCATTGCGCGCGGTGTCAGGGCCGGCGTCATGGTGATGCCGGGAGCGCTTCGCCCGGCAATGCCGTCCAGCAGCGCGGCCGGATTGGTGTCGGTCTGCGCGGGCGCCAGGCGGACGGCTGCCGCGGACGTGACCATAGTACGCGAAACCTTGTGCGCCAAGGCCTGGCCGGCCATGAGCATGCCGGCAAGTGGAAGCGCGAGCTTCAGGATCTGCATGGTGTGGTAGCCCCCGAAAGTGGGTTGTTGCCAAGCGGGCTCGACGACTCTAGCGCCAAGGCTCGTGAATGCAGCGAGAAAGCGGGGTCTGCAAGTTGGCTATTTGCTGAGGCCATGTTTCGTGAAGAAAAGATGCATCCGAAACTTCATTTTCTTCACTTAAATGAAGGCAATGTCCAACATGATTTTTTCACGGAACAGGAGATTAGACTTCCAGCTTCTTTCCCGCCCGGTTCGGCGCTGTCGGCGTGCCTGTCCGGGGCGGGGTGTCCGGCAGGGCCGCAGGGTCCTGGGTTTCGGGAGCGCGCGATTCGTGTTCAACAACATCCTGGTGGTTTGCCTTGGCAACGTGTGCCGCAGCCCGGTGGCGGAATTCCTGTTCCGCCGCGAACTGGGCGAACGCGACATTCGCGTCAGCAGCGCCGGCCTCGGCGCGCTGGTGGGCCGGCCGATGGATGAGAACGCGATCGCGCTGCTCAAGGACGGCGGCATCGATGCCAGCAATCACCGTGCGCGCCAGCTCGAGCCCACGATGCTGCGCGACGCGGACCTGATCCTGACGATGGAACGCCGGCAGCTCAATTCGGTGGTGCAGCTCGCCCCGGAGGCCAGCGGCAAGGTGTTCCTGTTCGACAAGTGGCACGACGGCGGCGACGTGCCTGATCCCTATCGATGCTCGCGCCGTGTGTTCAAGCAAGTACACGCCTCAATCGAACGTGGCGTCGGCAGTTGGCTGCGCTACCTGTGAACCCCTCCAGCCTAGGAACCGGGCTATGACCACCAAACAGAGTTTTCCGTCCTCACCGCGTCGCGATGACGACATCGACCTGCATGCGCTGCTCGGCACGCTGCTCGACCACAAGTGGCTGATCGTCGGCGTCACCGCGGTCTTCCTCGTCGTCAGCGTGCTGTACGTGACGCTGGCCAGGCCGATCTACGAATCGACCGCCACCGTGCAGGTTGAACAGAAGGTTCCCAGCCTGCCCGGGCTGGACGACCTCACCCAGACACTGGGCGCCTCCACCTCGCAGGCCACCACCGAGATCGCCCTGATCACCTCCCGCACGGTGATCGGGCAGGCGGTGAACAACCTCAAGCTCGACATCACGGTGCAGCCGGAGCAGTTCCCCGTGATCGGCGGCTACATGTCGCGCCACTACGACCCGCAGATGCCCGGCGACGTGGCGCCGCCTCTCCTGGGCCTGGACGGCTATGACTGGGGAGGCTCGGAACTGGACGTCTTCCAGCTCGACGTTCCGTCGGCATTGCTGGACAAGCCGCTGCACGTGATCGCCGGCGAGCATGGTGCCTACACGCTCACCGACGACGACGGCAACACGCTGCTGCAGGGCCGGACCGGGCAGTCGGCCACCGGCAACGGCATCACCATGCAGGTGCAGTCGCTGCATGCCAATCCGGGCATGGTGTTCGATGTGGCGCGGCACTCGCACCTGAACACCATCGCCTCGCTGCAGAAGGCGGTGCAGGCGGTCGAGGCGGCCAAGGACTCGGGCATCATCGTGCTGACCTACGACAACCCCGATCCCGTGCTGGCCACCCAGCTGCTCGACCAGATCAGCACGCTGTACGTGCAGCAGAACGTGGAGCGCAACTCCGCCGAAGCGGCCAACAGCCTCAAGTTCGTCCGCGAGCAGCTGCCCAAGGTGAAGATGGATCTGGAGAAGGCGACCGCCGCGCTGAACGCCTTCCAGATGCGCGCGCACTCGGTCGACATCAGCCTGCAGACCAAGGGACTGCTGGACCAGACCGTGGCGCTGGATACGCAGATCGAGAACCTGCGCATGCAGATGGCCGACGTCGAGCGCAAGTTCACTTCCAACCATCCGACCTACCAGGCGCTCGCCGCGCAGATCGGCCAGCTGCAGGGCAAGAAGAACGCACTGGAGAAGCAGGTCGGCCATCTGCCTGACACGCAGCAGGAACTGCTGCGCCTGACCCGCGACGTGCAGGTCAGCAACGAGACCTACACCAACCTGCTCAACCAGGCGCAGCAGCTGGACATCGCCCGCGCCGGCACGGTCGGCAACGTACGCGTGGTCGATGCGGCCGCGACCAACATCAACAAGCCGGTGTGGCCGCCGAAGCTGATCCTGGTGCTGTGCGGCACCGTGCTGGGCGGCCTGCTGGCGCTCGCCTTCATCTTCATCCGCCAGCTGCTCAACCGTGGTGTGGAAGACCTGGCCGCGATCGAACACGTCGGCCTGCCGGTCTACGCCTGCGTGCCGCTCTCCGCCGCGGAGCGCGAGATCTCGGCGCACGGCGGCAAGCTGCGGAGGGGGGCGCATGCCCAGCGCCTGCTGGCGCAGAGCGCGCCGGACGACCTGGCGGTGGAGGCGCTGCGCAGCCTGCGTACCAGCCTGCACTTCGCCCGGCTCGAAGCGAAGAACAACCTGTTGATGATCTCCAGCCCCGGCCCTGCGGCGGGCAAGACCTTCGTCGGCGCCAACCTCGCGGCGGTGATCGCGCAGGCCGGCCAGCGCGTACTGCTGATCGATGCGGACATGCGCAAGGGCGCGCTGCACGCCGTGGTCGGCGGGCGCCCGGAACAGGGCCTGTCCGAGTTGATTTCCGGACAGATCGGCCTGTCGGAGGCGGTACGCACGGTGGAGGGCGCCAACAACCTCTACTTCATCTCGCGCGGCAAGGTGCCGCCCAACCCCTCGGAGCTGCTGATGCATGCGCACTTCACCGCGCTGCTGGAGAAGCTCAAGCCGCGCTTCGACCTGATCATCATCGACACGCCGCCGGTCCTTGCGGTGACCGATGCCGCGGTGATCGGCCACCACGTCGGCACCAGCCTGATGGTGGTGCGCTTCGCCATCAACCAGGCGCGCGAGATCGCGCTGGCCAAGCAGCGCTTCGAGCAGAACGGCGTGCCGGTCAAGGGCGCGATCTTCAATGCCGTCGAAAAGCGCAGCGCGGGCTACTACGCCTACGCGTACTACGAGTACGCCGGCGCCAAGGCCTGACCGGACTCACGCACACCAAGCAAAGGAATATCGCATGACACTGAAAGTCACGCTCTTCGGCACCGGCTACGTCGGCCTGGTCACCGGCACCTGCCTGGCGGAGATGGGCAACCACGTGCTGTGCGTGGACGTGGACGCGGCCAAG
>NZ_JABFWW010000283.1 GCF_013362045.1 Frateuria sp.
TCGCGGCCGGCAGCGGATGGGCGATCGCGGCGTGCCTGGGCGCGGTGGCCTGCTATGCCTTCACTGCGCACTACAGCGAGCGCCGGCTGCCGGCGGTGTCGCCGCTGACCGCGGCCGCGGGCGGGCAGTTCGTCTCGGCCGCGCTGCTGGCGCCGACCACGTTCTGGTGCTGGCCGGCGCAACCGCCCGGACCGGCCGCGTGGGCGTCCGTGGCCAGCCTGGCGGTGCTCTGCACGGCGGTGGCGTATGTGCTGTTCTTCCGGCTGATCGTGCGCATCGGCGCCGCGCGCACGATGGTGGTGCTGTACCTGATCCCCGCCTTCGCGGTGCTGTGGGGTGCGCTGTTCCTCGGCGAGGCGGTGACGCCGGCGATGGCCGGCGGCTGCGCGGTGATCCTGCTCGGCGTCGCGCTCACCACCGGGCTTTTGACTCCACGCGCCGCGGCACGGCAGGCATAAGGCCGCATCCGCCGGCACCGCGGCGCGGCTGCGCCATAATCCCCCCAACCCATCCAGGGTCCCCATGATGCGATCGACGTTCTTTCCCGGCCGCCTGGCCGCCTTCGCCCTGCTGTTGCTGGGCCTGCTGTTCACCCTTCCCGCGACGGCGCAGGAGGACGACGACGGCCTGCTGCCGGTCACCGCGGCCTACAAGCTGACGGCCGATACCTCCGCTCCCGGCGTGCTGAAACTGCATTGGCAGATCGCGCCGGACTATTACCTCTACCGTGGCCGCATGAAGTTCAAGCCGGCCGACGGCGTGACGCTGGGCGCACCCGCCTTCCCCGATGGCGAGAAGCACCACGACGAATACCTCGGCGACGTGGAGATCTACCACCACGCGATCGACGCGAGCGTGCCCTACACGGTGGCGCCCGGCACCACGCGGCTGCGCCTGGGCGTGCAGTTCCAGGGCTGCCACGAGGTCGAGCCGAAGATCTGCTATCCGCCGCATACCGAGCAACTGGACCTGCCGCTGCCGGCCGCCGGCGCTCCCGCGACCAAGGCCGGTTCGCTCGGCGCCGCACTGCAGAGCCTGGGCGCCACCCACGGTTCCACCGGAGGGAACGCGCCGCTGCCGGCCGAGCAGGCCTTCAGGCTCGAGGCGCTCGCGCAGGACCCGCAGCACCTGCTGCTGCGCTGGACGATGCCGCCCGGCTACTACCTCTACCGCGACCAGACCACGCTGCGGCTGCGCGACGGCGGGGGCCTGACGCTCACGCCGCAGTGGCCGGCCGGCACGCGCAAGGACGACCCGCACTTCGGCAACGTCACCGTCTATTTCGGCGAGCTGGAACTGCCGGTGACAGTCGGCGGCAACCTCGCCGGCCGCACGCGCCTGGCGCTGGAGGCCAGCTTCCAGGGCTGCCAGGACGGTGGCCTGTGCTATCCGATGATGACCCGCGCGCTGGATGTCGAGCTGGACGGCGCCGCGCCGGTCACCGGCACGCCGACCGCCACCGCACCCGAGGCGCCGCCGGCGGCCGCCACGCAGGGCCCGCTGCAGACCAGCCTGTGGCTCGCGCTGCTGCTCGCCCTCGGCGGCGGCCTGGTGCTCAACCTGATGCCGTGCGTGCTGCCGGTGCTGTCGATCAAGGCGGTCGGCCTGCTGGAAAGCGGCGAAAGCCCGGCCCGTGCGCGGGCCCATGCGATCGCCTACACCGCCGGCGTGCTGGTGAGCTTCGTGGCGCTGGGGTTGGGCATCCTCGCCCTGCGCTCGGCCGGCCATGCGCTGGGCTGGGGCACCCAGCTGCAGCAGCCGCTGCTGGTCGGCGTGCTGGCGCTGGTGATGCTGGCGGTGGGCCTGTCGATGTCCGGCCTGGTGCAGTTCGGCGCCTCGCTGGGCAACACCGGCGCGGGGCTGGCGTCGCGCAGCGGCGCCGCCGGCGATTTCTTCACCGGCGTGCTGGCGGTGGTGGTGGCCAGCCCGTGCACGGCGCCGTTCATGGGCAGCGCGCTGGCCTATGCCTTCGCCGCGCCGGCCCTGCATGCGCTGCTGGTGTTCATCGCGCTCGGACTGGGCCTGGCATTGCCCTTCCTGGCCGTCGGCTTCGTGCCCGCACTGGCACGGCGGCTGCCGAGGCCTGGCCGCTGGATGGAAACCCTCAAGCAGTTGCTGGCCTTCCCGATGTACCTCACCGCCGCCTGGCTGGCCTGGGTGCTGGCCAACCAGCGCGGCGCCGATGCGGTGGGCCTGCTGCTGGTCGCCGCGGTGTTCCTGGCCCTGGCCCTGTGGTGGTTCGAGCGCAGCCGCGGCCGCGGCAGCCTGGTGCGGGCGCCGGTGCTGCTGGCGCTGCTGGCCACCGTGGTGCCGCTGTACGCCCTGTCGCAGTTGCCCTCGCCGGTCCGCGCGGCACAGGCGGACAGCGGAGTGGTCGCCTACAGCCCGGAGAAACTGGCCGAACTGCGCGCTGCCGGCACGCCGGTGTTCGTCGACATGACCGCCGACTGGTGCGTCACCTGCAAGGCCAACGAGCACACCGTGCTGGACACGGCCGCCTTCCGTGCCCTGCTCCAGCGCACCGGCGCGGTGTACATGAAAGGCGACTGGACCGACGTCAACCCGACCATCGCCGCTTTCCTGCAGCAGTACCACTCGCCCGGCGTGCCGCTGTACGTGGTGTTCCCGCGCAGCGGCGGCCCGGGGCGCAAGCTGCCGACGGTGCTCACCTCCGGCCTGGTCAAGCAGGCGCTGACCGAGGCGGCACGCTGACATGATGACGCGCGCGAGCTGGCTGATCCTTGCCCTGGCGGTGCTCGCCGCCGCGGCAGGTGGCTGGCTGCAGCATGCCTCGCGCGAACGGCGCGGGCCGGACCTCACTGGCCGGCCCGCTCCGGCGATGCGGCTGGCCGGCCTGGACGGCGGCACGCATGTGTTGTCCGACTATGCCGGCCGCCGCGTGCTGGTCAACCTGTGGGCCAGCTGGTGCGGGCCGTGCCGGAAGGAGATGCCGGCACTGGCCGCGGCGCAGGCGCGCTTCGGCGCTGATCGTCCGGCCGTGGTCGGCATCGCCATGGATACGCCGGACAACGTGCGCGCCTATCTCGAGGCGCATCCGGTCAACTACCCGATTCTGCTCGGCCGCCTGGACGACCCGGACAGCGCGCGCCAACTGGGCGACTCGGCCGGCGTGCTGCCCTACAGCGTGCTGCTCGACGCCGACGGCACCGTGCTGGCGACCCACGCCGGCACGCTGGACGCGGCGACGCTGCAGGGCTGGCTGCAGCCCCGGCGCTAGATTCGCCGGCGGACATACGCCTACGCACGGTTTGTGCGGCAGTTCTCCGCCAAACATCGCCGATCTGCGCCGAAGTGGACAACATCGGCCCGGGCGCGCACACTTCGCCCCTTCGCCGGACCCCGTCCGGCTGGCTGCAAGGTGTGGCGTGGCGAAGCTGCTGGTCCTGCACGGGCCCAACCTCAACCTGCTGGGCTCGCGCGAGCCTGAGATCTACGGGCACGACACGCTCGCAGACATCGACGCGCGGCTGGCCGCACAGGCGCAGGCGGCCGGGCACGCGCTCACCAGCTTCCAGTCCAACGCCGAGCACGCCCTCGTCGAGCGGGTGCAGCAGGCGCGCGCCGAAGGCATCGCCTGGATGCTGATCAACCCGGCGGCCTTCACCCACACCAGCGTCGCCCTGCGCGACGCTCTGGCGGCGGTGGCCATCCCGTTCATCGAGGTGCACCTGTCCAACGTGCACGCGCGCGAGCCGTTCCGCCGGCACTCCTACCTTTCCGATCTGGCGGTGGGCGTGGTCTGCGGCTTCGGCGCCGACAGCTACGCGCTGGCGCTGGACGCGGCGCTGCGCCGATTGACCTCAATCCCTTGAACCGTGCCGCCGCGGCGGCCCCTGAACCAAAGGCACCCTCATGGATCTGCGCAAGATCAAGAAGCTGATCGACCTGCTCGAGGAATCCAACCTCGCGGAACTGGAAATCAAGGAAGGCGAGGAAGT
>NZ_JABFWW010000233.1 GCF_013362045.1 Frateuria sp.
TCGAATCGGTCACCTGGCGGGCCTTCAGGATGCCGCTGGAGGATCGCTGCGAGGACTACGGCCAGGTGGCCACCTACCTCGGCACGATGCCGGCGCATCCGCACCGGTTCGTGCTGGACGACCACCACCTGTTCGAAACCGGCCGGCCATTGCGCGTGTGCGGCAATACCGCAGACATGCTGTCGGGCTCGCGCTACGCCCGCCATTTCGACGTGCTGGGCAACAAGGAGACCCACTTCGGCTTGTTCGATTGCACGCCCGCCAGCGCGGCCGCTGCACCACCCAGTTGTTGCTGACCGTGCGCCGCGCGACCGACCACCTGGCGAGGACAGCAGGCGGTAGCGCCCGTCAAAGCATCGAGCCGATATCGGATGCGCCGGTCGGGTAGGCGAACATGGTGGTTTTCAGGTCCTCCGCGGTATGTCCGTGGCGGATCGCGAAACCGAATACGTTGATGACCTCGTCCGCATGCGGTCCAACCAGGTGGGCCCCGAGGATGCGGTCGCTCGCCTCTTCCACCAGCACCTTGAATCCGTACACCGGTTCGGCTGCTTCGCGGGCGGTGAACCAGTCCGGGGCCTGCTGGCAGCGCATGCGGAACCCGATGCCCTGCTCGCGCGCCTGCTGCTCGCCGAGCCCGACGGCGGCGATCGGCGGAAGGGTGAACGCCACGCTGGGCACGCCGCGGTAATCCGGTTGGCGGTGGTTGCCCTCGAGCAGGTTGGCGGCAACGACCCGGGCGTCGTGGCTGGACACCGGGGTCAGCGGCGGGCCGCGCTGCGCCGCATCGCCTGCGGCATACACCGCCGGGTTGGACGCGCTTTGCAGGTAATCGTTCAACTGGAGGCGGCCCTGGTCGACCGCGACGCCGCCCGCCTCCAGGTCCAGCATGCCGAAGTCCGGCTTGCGTCCGGCCGCATGCACGACCAGGTCTGCCTCCACGCTGAGCTTGCCGCCGCCATGGGACGCGTGCACGGTGAATCCCTGGTCGGTCCGCTCGATGGCCTGCACCACCGTTTGCGTGCGCACGTCGACGCCCAGCGTCCGGAACGAGGCCATCAGCCAGTCCACCGGCTCCGGTTCGAAATGGGCCAGCATCCGCTCGCCGCGCTGCAGAATGGTCACCGTGGCGCCCGCCCGCGCGGCGATGTGGGAGAACTCTGCGGCGATGTAGCCGCCGCCGACCAGCACGATGCGGCGGGGCAGGGTTTCCAGCGCCATGAAACCCTCGTTGTCGACCAGGTGGTGTTCACCGGGAATGCCGAGCTTCACCGGCTCGGCACCCGAGGCCAGCAGCACGTGCCGGGCCTCGATCGCCTGGCCATCGATGGCCAGGGTGTTCCTTCCGGCGAACCTGGCGCGGCCGTGATAGGTGTCGATGCCCTTGTCGCGATAGCGGCGGTCCATCTTCTCCGGCACCGGATCGGTGAAGCTGCGCTTGAACGTCATGAGCGGCGGCCATTCGATGTGCACGTCGCCCGCCACGCCGTTGTGCCGCATGCGGTGTGCGTAGTCGTAGGCGGCGGCGCCGGAACGCAGCATCTTCTTCGGGTCGCAACCGCGTAGCGCACACGTGCCGCCATAGGGACGGTAGTCGGTCACGGCTACCCGCCATCCGGCCGCGCGCACCCGCATGGCGGCTGTCATGGCGGCTGTCCCTGCGCCGATCACGAGCAAATCGTAGGACTGGGTCATCGCAGGTTCTCTCCGCCAGCAGGCACCCCGGCGAACATTGTCAGTTTCGCGTGAACCCTTTCCGGCTTTTCACGCCTCTTGTAAATCGAGACCGCGCGTCTCGATCACACCAACCCTTTGGAGAATTCCTCATGAAGAACCCCATGAAGATGGCTTCGCTGGCCGTCCTGACCGCTGCCATTGCCGCTCTGCCGGCCGCCGCCGGCGCCATGCCCGTCCATGGCAAGTGCAGCGCCAAGGCAAGCATGCACAAGTGCGGTTCCAGGTGCTCCGCCCGGATGGGCAAGTGCGGTGCCAAATGCCAGGCCAAATGCGGCGCGAAGTGTGCGCCCAAGTGCGGGGCCAAGTGCGCTCCGAAGTGCGGTGCGCACCGCTGATGCGCACGGCGTTGCGCCGGCGGCAGTCCCATTCTCCTGCGGGCGACCCAGGGGCCGCCGGCCAACGCCTCCTTGCCACCTACGCCGAGCTGGCCAGGCGCGAGGATCACTTGCTCGCGGGACTCTTCGGCGACCAGCCGGTGCGGCAGTGGGAGCACTATCCGGAAGACGATGCGGTCGACCGCACCAGCGGCTTCCAGTGGTTCTATCACTCCCATGCGCCCGAGGATCGCGGCCCCGCACGGGAACATGGGCACATCCATCTGTTCGCCCGGCGGCCGTTGTGGGTGCACCGCATGCGCTCGCGGGCCGAGCAGGCCTTCGCCGACCTGACCGGAAGACCGTCTGCCCGGGTCCGCACGCGGCACCTGCTGGCGATGGGCTTGGACGCCAAGGGCATTCCGATCAGCCTGTTCACCGTCAACAGCTGGGTCACCGGCGATCTGATGCTGAGCGGCGCGAGCACCATGCGCCTGCTGCGGTCCCTGCGGCTGGATACCGGCCAGCCGCATGTCGATGCGGTCCTTGAAAGTGTCATCCGGCTCTGCGACGCGGAGATAGCGCAACTGCTTCGGGACCGGGACGAGGTCCTGGCCCGGCACGCGCCGGAACGCGTGCTGGCTGACGAACGCCTGGAGATCCTCTCCAGCATGCCGCTGGACCTCGACGCGAAGCTCGCCTGACCGAATAGGAGCCTTGGCTGGCAGCGACTCAGCGGTGCTGCGTAACCCGCGCGAGGCAGAGCCATGCCGCGCGTGGTCTTGCGGACTTCGGCGCGATCACCCCGCGCAGCACGACAGCTGCGTGACGTCCTTGCTGAAGGTCTGCGCGCACAACTTCAGCCCTTCCACCATGGTCAGGTAGGGAAACAGCTGGTCGGCCAGATCCTGCACGGTCATGCCCGCCCGCAGCGCCAGGGCGGCGGACTGGATGATTTCGCCAGCCTCGGCGGCGACCGCCTGCACGCCCAGCAAACGGCCGGAATCCATCTCCGCGACGATCTTGACGAAGCCGCGCGCGTCGAAGTTGACCAAAGCACGCGGCACGTTGTCGAGCGTGAGCGTGCGGCTGACGGTAGCGATACCCCTGCGCTGGGCCGACGCCTCGGACAAGCCGACGGTGGCGACCTGCGGATCGGTGAACACCACCGCCGGCATCGTGCCGAGATCCAGCGCCGCGTCGCCGCCGGTCATGTTGATCGCGGCGCGGGTGCCGGCAGCGGCGGCCACGTAGACGAACTGTGGCTGGTCGGTGCAATCGCCGGCGGCATAGATGTGGGCTGCACTGGTGCGCATGTGGTCGTCCACCATGATGGCGCCGTTCGGGTTGCGGGCCACGCCAGCCGCCTCCAGGTTCAGCTCCCGCGTGTTGGGCGAACGGCCGGTGGCCTCCAGCAGGCGATCCGCGCGCAGTTCGCCGGCGCTGGTGCCGAGCAGGAACTCCCCGTCGACACGGGCGATCGCGCTGGCCTGCGTGTATTCGAGCACGGTCAGGCCTTCGTGCTCGAAGGCGGCTCTGATCGCTTGGCCGATGGCCGGATCCTCGCGGAAGAACAAGCTGCTGCGCGCCAGCACGGTGACCTGGCTGCCCAGCCGGGCGAAGGCCTGGGCCAGTTCCACCGCCACCACCGACGAGCCGATGACCACCAGCCGCGGGGGGATGATGTCGCTGGCCAGCGCGCTGGTGCTGGTCCAATAGGGCGTGTCCTTCAAGCCCGGAATCAAGGGAATCGCCGGGCTGGCTCCGGTGGCGATCAGGCAGTGATCGAACGCCAACGTCTGCTCGCCACCGTTCTCCAGGTGCACTTTGAGGTTGTGCGCGTCGGCGAACTGCGCCTGACCGCGAATCACCTGGATGTTGGATTTGGACGCCAGGATGCCCTCGTACTTGGCGTGGCGCAGCTCGTCGACGCGCGCCTGCTGTTGAGCCAGCAGGCGGGTGCGGTCGATGACGGGGGCGGTGGCGCTGACACCCTGGTCGAACGGACTGGCGGAGCGCAGATGAGCGACGTGCGCCGCCCGAATGAAGATCTTCGAGGGCACGCAACCGACGTTGACGCAGGTGCCGCCGATGAGTCCGCGTTCGATCAGCGTTACCTGGGCGCCCCGGTCGGCGGCCTGCAACGCGGCAGCCATGGCGGCACCCCCGCTGCCGATGATGGCGACCCGGAGTGGTCGGGCCGTTTCCATGTCCTCCAGAGGGCTGCAGGGCGAAGGTGCCCGCGGTGCGCCGGTCGCCGAGATCGCTTCGACGGCACGATACGGTTCCGGAAGCGCCGCGTTGATCGCCCTCGGATTTAGCGCCGTCTGTGCCCAGATGCGCGCGATGCCCTGCGGATAGTCCACCGCCGCCTTGCTCACGCCACGGATGCCCTTCAGCGCATGCTCGACGTGCCGCGCGCAGGCGGCACAGGTCATGCCGGATATGTTCAGTTCGATCGTTCTCGGGCCCACGTGGATGCCTGCAAGGGAAAGGTCGCTGCTGCGCAAGCAAGTCGCCGTATTACGGCTGGATGGTGGAGGGATAGCCCGCGTCCCCGGTCGCCTTGGTCAGCGTATGGAGGCTGGCCTTGCGATCGTCAAAGGTGACCATGACTTCGCGCTTGGCAAAGGCCACTTCGATCCGCTGGACCCCATCGACCCGGGCAAGCGCTTTTTTCACGGTGATCGGGCACGCGGCGCAGGTCATGCCCGGCACGAACAGCGTGGCGGTTCTCGTGGCGGCCCATCCCGGCACGGCCGCGATGCTGGCGAGCGCGAAGGCGAAGGCGGCAATCGTTCGTTTCATGGCAAGAATCCTCGTCAATAGAACAGGGGCACGACATAGGGAAAGCCGAGTGCGACCAGCACCAGCACGACCACCAGCCAGAAGATCAGCTGGTAGGTGCGCCGCACCCGTGGAATGGCGCATACCTCGCCCGGCCTGCAGGCTTGCGTCGGACGGAAGATGCGTCGCTTGGCCAGCCATAGCGCGACGATGGCCACCGCGATGAAGACGGGCCGATACGGTTCCAGCAAGGTCAGGTTGCCGATCCAGGCCCCGCTGAGGCCGATCGCGACCAGGACCAGCGGCCCCAGGCAGCAAGTGGAAGCCAGCACGGCGGCCACGCCGCCTGCCAGGAGGATGCCGCGGGTTCGCTCGGGGGGTGCCATCGGTCGCCTGCCTGCCGTTCGTGTTGATCGGAGGTAAGCTTCCGACCGTACTCAGGTACGGAGTCAACATGCCAAACACGCTGACCATCGGACAACTCGCCGCCGCCGCCGACGTGCACGTCGAGACGATCCGTTTCTATCAACGCCGCGGACTGCTGGCCGAGCCGGCACGTCCGCTGGGCGGGATCCGCCGTTACAGCGAGAGGGACGCGCAACGCATCCGCTTCATCAAGCACTCGCAGGCGCTGGGATTCTCCCTGGACGAGGCTGCCGAATTGCTGGCGCTGGACGACGGCCGCCACTGCCAGGACGCCCAGGTCATCGCCTCACGCAAGCTGCTCACCGTGCGAGAGCGGCTCGGGCAATTGCGGCGGATCGAGCGCCTGCTCGCCAAGCTGGTGACGCAGTGCCAGTGCAACCCCGGCACGGTGCGTTGTCCCCTGATCGCGGAACTGGGCGCGCATCCCGTCAAGGCTGCGCGGTAGCCACGGTCGGCGGCAGACTGGAGGAAGCTGCGCGACTTTATGGTGGCCTGCGCCGCAGGTATTCACCGCGTGCCGACCGCACTGGCGTGAACCTGCGGCGATGCCTCGACGCCCATGCGCAGCTGTTGCGGGCGGATCCATACCGCACTGCGTGCACGGGCCAGCCATGCAGGGTCCACCATGAAGAATCGCATTGCCGCCGTCGCGTTCGACATCATCGAAACGGTCTTCTCGCTCGAGCGCTTGCGCGAGCGCCTGGTCGCCGCCGGATTGCCGCCTCCGACGCTGGAAACGTGGTTCGCGCAGACCCTGCGCGACGCCTTCGCGCTGGAAGTGACCGAGGTCTACAAGCCGTTCCGGGAGGTGGCGTCGGCTACCCTGCAGGCGCTGCTGGTCGAGCATGATCTGCCGGCGGATAGGAGCCGGATCGACGGTGTCCTCGACGGCTTCGCCACGCTCGCGCCGCACCCGGATGCCAAGGCGGCATTCGCGCGCCTGCATGCGGCCGGCATACGCATCGTCGCGCTCACCAATGGAAGTGCCGAGAACACCGGCAAGCTGCTGCACGACGCGGGGCTAAAGCCGTTCGTCGAGCGCGAAATCGCGGTCGCTGACATCGGCCATTGGAAACCTCGGCAGGCGGTGTACCTGCACGCGGCCGAGAGCCTGGATCTGGCGCCGGCGGAACTCGCGCTGGTGGCGGCGCATCCCTGGGATATCCATGGCGCCGGTCGCGCCGGACTGGTGACCGCCTTCGTGGCGCGCGGCAAGCCGTTTCCCGCCACGATGATGGCGCCCCATATCACGGCGGACCGCCTGGAACAGGCCGCCAGCCAGCTGGTGGCCGTGAACGGATAGCAGGCGCAGGCGGCCCACCGGGAGCGCGTTGGATGGACGAGGCAGCAAGGCAAGACGACGGCATCCGCGGGCTGGGCATGATCGGCGACCGACGCACGGCGGCGCTGCTGGACCGGGAAGGCGCGATCGTCTGGTATTGCCCCCAACGGTTCGACCGGCCCAGCCTGTTCGCCGCTCTGCTCGATGCGGAAGGTGGGGCATGGCGCATCCACGTGCCCGGCGCCCGGTCTGCCCGCCGCCGCTATCTCGCAGCGAGCGGGATCATCGAGACCGTCTTCCGGGCGGGCGGGGCCGAAAGCACGGTGACCGACTTCATGCCGGCCGGGCAGGGCGCTCCTGCGGGCCTGCTGTGCCGGCGGTTTGCGGCGATGCCGGGCGGCATGCGGTCAGTGTTGCAGCCCCGGCCGGACTACGCCCGAGAACCGGTCCGGCTGGTGTCGCGGGAAACCACCGTGCTGATCCAGGAACGCTGGCATCTCCATGCGTCGCATCCGCTCCGCGTGGCTGGGGACACCGTCCATTTGGACCTTCCTCCGGGGACGGATGGCTGGGCCGTGCTGTCCGACCTGCCGCTGGCACCTTTTGGAACGGCCCAGGTCGATGCCTGGCTGGCCGCTACCCTGGCGTATTGGCATGCGCTGTCCGCCGGGGACTCCCGCAATGGCCCATACCAGCGCGAGATGGCCGATTCCCTGCGCGCGCTGCGGCTGCTGACCCACGAAGCGAGCGGCGGCATCCTGGCGGCGGCCACCACCTCGCTGCCGGAAGTGCCGGGTGGCCAGGCGAACTGGGACTATCGCTATGTCTGGCTACGCGACGCCGGCATGATCGTCAGCGCGCTGCTGCGCGCGAGCGGCGATCTGGCCGAAGGCGAGCGTTATCTCGGCTTCATCTGTTCCTCGCGGGGCCGCTCCTCGCACTACCCCGTGCCCGTTTTCGCGGACCTCGATTCGGTGAGGGCGCCCAGGAAATCCTCGCTGATGCTTGCGGGTTACCGCGGCAGCCGGCCGGTACGCGTGGGCAATGGCGCGCGCGACCAATTGCAACTCGATGGCTTCGGCAATGTGCTGCTGGCGGCCAAGCTCATCTATCAGCGCAGCGACGCGCGTCCGCACTGGGACACGGTCGCCGCCATCGCGGATTTCCTGAGCAGCCACTGGCACGAGCCGGACCACGGGATATGGGAGGAACCGGTCACGCGCCAGTACACCGTCGGCAAGGTCATCGCCGCCTGCGGGCTGGACTCGGTGGCCGAGTTCTCCCCCGACCGCGGGCAGGCGCGTCGCTGGCGCGCGGCCGTCCAGGACATCCGTGCCTTCGTGGCAAGCCATTGCCTCACCTCCGAAGGCGCCTATGCCGCCTATGCCGGAAGCGAGGCCGTGGACGTTTCCGCGGCATTGTTCCCCGTCTGGGCCTATTGCCGGCCCGATACGTCCGAAATGCTGGCGACCATGGCTGCGCTGGAGCGGGATTGCTCGTTCCGGGGCGAACTCTACTGGCGGCACCTGGAGTGCACCGATTCGGGCAAGGAAGGAGCCTTTCTCGCCGCGACCTTCTGGGTCGCCCAGTACTGGGTGATGCGCGGCGCATGGGACCGCGTCCGCCGGATTCTCGATGCCGGCCTGGCCTTTGCGAACGACCTGGGCTTGTTTGCGGAGGAGGGCGATCCCCGCACCGGCCTCATGCAAGGCAATTTCCCGCAGGCCTTCGTGCACGCCGCCTTCATCGGGGTGGTCACCGACCTCATGACGGCACGGGCAAACGG
The DNA here is from genome assembly GCF_013362045.1 of Frateuria sp. GTDB lineage: Bacteria > Pseudomonadota > Gammaproteobacteria > Xanthomonadales > Rhodanobacteraceae > Frateuria_A. Next base: position 8,333 of record NZ_JABFWW010000233.1, read on the forward strand.
CATGCCCCCACCGCAGGACATGCACCGTGGGAGCGGCTGCCAGTGACGCGAGCCGCCCTGGAGCCCGGCGAATGCCGAAGCGAGCACCAGAGCGGTGCGATGCATGCGCGGCAGGCGGCCAGGACGGAACAGGGACGACATCGGGCGCCAACGGGACGCCATGCTTTGGTCGTCTTGAGCTGCCGATGTCTCACCAGCAAGCGGAACACGCCTCCTAATGGCTACACCGCGATTTCAATCCTTCTACACAAGGGCGGGCGCACGCTCTGGCTGGATTTCCTTACCGCCGGAGGCAACTATGAAAAGGCTCATGCGTAAACCATTGGCAGGCACGCTTGCTGTCCTGCTCCTCGCGCTGACGAGCGGCACTCTGGCTTGGGCACAGAGCACGACGCCGACCGACAGCGCGCACGACACCGACACCATGGGTGCGATGCACGCCGGACACGGCGACATGAACGGCATGCACAAGAACATGATGGGCATGCATGCCATGCCGGCGACCGTGAGCTCGGTGGACAAGCAGACCGGCTTGGTCGAGGTGAATGCCGAGGGCATGCCTCTGAAGGTGCACTTTCCCGCTGCCGCCGTGGCCAATCTGAAGATGGGCGACAAGATCACCTTGCATATGGGTTACAGCAAACCATAGCCTCGCTCGCTGGCATGGCCTTCGTGTCATGGGCTTACTGGCGGGGCGATGTTCGCCGTCACCCCGCCGGTCACCAGGCTGTTGAAAAAACGCCACGCCATGTATGCCGTGGCCGGGAAGTTCCTTGGCAACTTCGCCAGGCCTGCTAGGCAACGAACAGGGGTTGCAGTGCCTGCGGGGAGCATCCCTCGCAGTGCAGGTCGCCATCCAGCCCGACGATACAGATGCAAGGCATGTCCGACGCCATGACCGGCCGATGCCGGTCGTCGGTTCCCAGTTCCGCCAGGTCGCCAGCGGAGAAACGGCCGAATTCGTCGTCGTAGGCGCCTTGAAGGACGCAGGTGAATTCGCTGCCGTGATGCCCATGCATCGGTATGCCTTCGCCAGGCGCTACGCGCAGCATCAGCAACGTGCCCTCACCGATTCCGGCGCGGATTCCCTGCATTCCCGCCGCCATCCACCGCCAAGGCAATCCGGCCAGCGAGCGACCGAAATACGGGTGCAATGGCACCGGCAGCGTGTCGGGGCCGACCGCCGCCGCGTCCTCGAACGACCCGAGAGCGGGCGCGGCCGAGCTGGCGCATGCGTCGAGCCGCGCGAGCATGGCTTCCCGCGCGCCGGCGGGCGGCGCCGCCTCATGCTGGAGGGCGATCAATCCGCCGCCGATGCGCTCAGCCATGCGCAATTGGCGGCGGCACGCCATGCACATGCTCGAGTGCGTCGTGGCGACGATCGCGAGTGCCGCGGGAAGCGCCCCTGCCGCATAGCTCAGCAACGTCGCTTCGCCCAAGTGGTGCCGAGGGTTCACCGCTTGCATGTGAGTTCGGCTTGCAGCTTGAGGAAGGCATGGCGCAGGTGTGACTTGACCGTACCCAGCGACACGCCCAGTTCACTGGCGATGGCCTGTTGACTCTTGGCCTCGAAGTAGGACATGCGGATCACGCGCGCCTGGATGCCCGGCAACTGCTGGATAGCTTGATGGATGATGGCTTCTTCCGCGTAGGATTCGGTTCCGGGCGGCCACTGCCCATCGACCGCGCCGTCCAGGTCGTCCAGATATTCCTGGGCCATGCGCCAGGCCGGCTCCCTGCGCACCCGATCCAGATGCAGGTTGCGGGCGATACGAAATATCCAGGTTTCCGGATTGCTGCGGCCTGGATCGTACTGCTGGGCCCGCTGCCACACGCGCAGCAAGGCTTCCTGCGTCAGCTCCTCGGCCAGCGCGCCGCCGACACCCAGGCCCAACAGGTAGCGCCGCACGCGTGGCGCGAAATGGTCATAGATGCGCATGAAGCTGTCGCGGTCGTGCCGGCACGCCACCGCTTCCAGCTGGGCAGTCCAATCGTGCATCGCGGCGCTGGGTGGATTCTGCAAAGCTTCCGCAACCTCGGTGGACTTGCCAGTGATCATTCGGCACCCACTCCGTCCGTACTCCCGGCGTCATGCTCCACGGCTGGTGCGCCAATTCGCGTCAATGGATGTCTGCCATCAAGCATCGCTCGATCCCGGTGCACTGACGCCGTGCTCAGCAGGCTGGCTCGCGATGCCTGGCACCGGACAGTTGCCTGTTGGCTGGTGTCCGAACGGGCCCGGGGTCGCCTGTTGCACGATGTCTCAGGTTCCCCGGCATGCGAGGCAGACTGGTCCGTGCCCTGACCCTTCCGCTTTCACCAGCGGATTTCCTGGGCCCAGCCCATGATCGTCTGCTCCATCTGGACGGGTCTTTCGATAACGGCGGCGCACGGCGAGCGCGTCTGACCGCAGCGCCTCTCCCAAGGCCAAGCCGCCAGCCTTGGGATGCATCGAAGCTGACAGATGGGCGGTGGTAGGCGGGTGAACAAAGGGTGGCTTAACCGATCTTTTGGTTTGCGCGGGGCTCGATCAGCCGAGCGCCGGATATGCGGCAGCGAGATCAGTGGCCAGGAGTCGCAACCTCATGCGAGCGCCGGTCGCCCTCAATAGGTGAGCGTCACCGTTATCGAATCGCTGTAGGAGCCGGCATAGGGGTTCTGACCTGCCGGCATGCTTCCATAGACCGTGTAGCCGACATTCGTGCCGCTTCCGCTCACGGTGGTGCTGCCGCCGTTGCCGTCACCCCACACGCTGACGTGGGCGGTATCCGTGTACAGGTTGTAGGAGAGCGGATGCGAGCCGTTCTGCATGGTTCGCGACGTGAAGCTGCCCGTGAGGCCGGCGTTCAGTGCGATGGTGAAGGGGGCGCTCACGTCGCACGTCACGGTGATGTGCCCCACGCTGTCCAGGTTCTGGCTGCTCTGGAAGTCGTAGCTGCCGAAGCTGACGCCCTGCACGCTCAGCCCGCAGGTGGCGGCCGCCAGCGGCGTGGCCGCGAGCGCGGCGGCCACGCCGAAGACTGCTCGGGCCCAGCGCCGGTTGAGCTGGCAACGGGGGTGGCGAGGGGTGGGATGTTTCATGGGCGCACACCTTGGCAGCTCACGGGGCCGATGCGGGGTAGCGGATCGCTGGTATGGGGAAGCGCCACGGTCATGGCGCAGGACTGCCCGTGCCAGCTTGCGTGAAGCTTGTCCGAGGCACCGAGGCCGGTAAGGTAGGCTTCGCCCTGGTAGCCCACCGGGAAGGGCGTGGCGTTGCCCTCCACGGTGATGGTAGCGCCGGCGGGAAGGAAGCTGCCGTCATCGAGTTTGACCACCACCACGGCGCCGTGCGCAGCCTTCACCGGGAAGGTCAGCGCCACCGCGGCGTGGGCGTAGGGCACGGCGTCCAGTTGCAGGCCCTGGATGTCGGCATCCAGCGGCAGGTCCGCCTGCTCGATCCGGATCGGGTTGCGCTGATAGGGACGCAGTCGGGGCACCATCGCATAGCCCTTCGCATCGGTGACCGCGACCGCCTGGTTGTCCGCATAGACGCGCACGTGGGAAAAGCCCGGTACCTGCACGACGGCGAAGCTCTGGTCGATGTGGCGGCTGGCAAAGATGCCGCCGTCCAGCAATGCGAATCCGCCTTGCACCGAGGCTTGGTACGCACGCTGCCCCCGGCTCTGCGCGGCGCCGAAGGTGTAGGTGCCCACGTCGTTCTGCAGGGTGAGCTCGGCCAGGCTGGGATCGCGCGGCGACAGGCCCGCCTGCATGCGCCAGCCGGCACCGCTGCCGACGGGAAGGTTGTGCTGGTACTGCAGCGTGCCGCTGGAGGAGCCGGCGCGGGTCTGGCCGTTGACGCTCACGCTGTCGGCGGTGCCCAGCGGTACCGTGAACAACAGCGACACCAGGGTGGAGCCGTCGCTGCCCAGGAAGCGCAGGGCCGAGAGGCTCAGATAGCCCATCCGGCCCAGGCTGCGGCTGTAGCTCGCTCCCAGCAGGTCCACGCCGCTGCGCTCGCGGAAGTCCTGGCGCGTGTAGTTCACGCCGAAAGAGCCCAGCCTGACGGTGCCCACGCTGACGTACGCGGAGGTGGTCTGCTTGGGAGGCCGGGCCGGTGCTTCGTAGCCCAATTGGCTGAAGCCGGGCGTGGTGAACTGCGAGTTCGCCCCCCAGCTGAGGAAGTTGGATTGCCGCTGGAAACCCACTTCCAGCAATCCGCCCCGGCCTCGCGGGTCGCGGCTGCCGGCGGCCGAAAGGGTCAGGCTGCCCAGGTCGCCCAGCAGGAAATCGCCGCTCAGGCCCAGCGTCTGCTGGTTCTGCAGTACCTCGGCGTGGACTTCCCCGGTGAAGTTGTCGGTCAGGCCCCGCCGTTCGGTAGCTATCGCCACGGGCCTGCCATAGTCGTTGCTGGAGAAGCCGTAGTTCCTGCGCTCGAAGCCGAGTTCGTAGGAGTAGGCGCGCAGCCCCTTGGCGAGGATGTCGCCGCTTGCATAGAACGGCTGGGAGATGACTTGCTCGCGGCCGAGCAGGTCGCGCACGACCATGCGCATCTCGCCGGCGCCGGTGACCACGGGCATGTCCTGGATGGTGAACGGGCCGCTCGGTACCTCGCGGCGCAGGCGCAGTACGTCGTTGACGTAGTAGTCGACCGTGGAGGGCGCGGCCGCGACGCCGCCCACGGTCGGCAGCGGGAAGGTCACCAGGGTGGGCCGCGTTGCGAAATTGGTCGCCCACTGCACGCCGCCCATGCGTACCGCGCGCCCCCACGCGCTCGCGCCGGTGATGGTATCGCCCAGGCGCAGGCTGGCCATCCGGTCCGGTTCGTCGCGCGTCCAGGTGGTGTCCAGGCGAATGGTGCGCGTGCCGCCGCCGGTGTCGTGCGCCAGCAGGGTGTTGGTGCCGCTGCCCAGGCGCCCGAACAAGCCGGTTTCGAGCAGCGCGCTGGTCGAAGTGGGCCCCCGGCTTTCGCGCCCGGCGAAAACGTCGTAATTGAGGTAGGCCCCCGGCGGCGAAGGCGTCGGCTGGTCGGTGCCCAGGGACAGACCACTCAGGTGGCTTTCGGCCATCGACGTGGCCGGCACGCCGATCGACAGCACGCCATGCACCGGGTCGACCCGATAGGTGAGGCCCTTGATCGCGGAAAGCGGACAGTAGGCCTCGCCGCCGTGCTGGAACTGCCCGGTGCAACTGACGTCGAGCCGCCACTGCTTCAGGTCCTCGTTCCGTACGTAGACGGCGCCATGGCCGTCCTGCAGGACCAGCGTGGTGTCCTGTGGCGTGCCGTTGACGTGTACCTCGAGCCAGGCTTCGGCGACCCCCGGCCCCTGGTTCGGGGCAGGCGCCGGCGTAGGCACGGCGGGACTCGGTGTGGGGGCGGG
>NZ_JABFWW010000298.1 GCF_013362045.1 Frateuria sp.
TCGGGATCATCACCACGCGCTTGACGTAGTCGTTGGCTGCGGTCGGCGTCTGGAAGCTGGCGGGGATGTCGGGCGTCAGCGGCGCGGTCTGCGCACCGGCCAGCGGCGGGGCGAGCGCGGCGGCGAGGATCGACGCCAGGACGAGCGGACGGGGCAGGAGCATGGAGACCTCCAGGTAGGCGTGGTGCCGCGGGGCGGCGCCAGGGGTGCCGGCTGCCGACTGTAGCGAGCGCTGTCCGGGCATGCCTACCATGACTTCCTGCACAGCCGCAGGCGCATGGCGGGTGGGCAAGGCCGGTGCATGGTGGCAGCATGGACCAACCCGCCAGCGGAGCGATCGTGCGCGCCATCGATACCCTCACGCCCTGCCCCTGCGGCAATCCTGCCGGCTACGCACGCTGCTGCGGCCCGCTGCACGAGGGTTCGCCGGCGCCCAGCGCGGAGGCGCTGATGCGTTCGCGCTACAGCGCCTACGTGCTCAAGCGCGAGGACTACCTGCTGGCCACCTGGCATCCGAGCACGCGCCCGGCGCACCTGAAGCTGGCCGCGCAACAGCCCTCGCCGAGCTGGCTGGGGCTGTCGGTCAGGCGCCATGAGGACGGCGCCACGGAGGCGGTGGTGGAGTTCGTCGCGCGCCTGCGCTACGGCGGCGGGCGCGCCCAGCGCCTGCACGAGGTGAGCCGTTTCCTGCGCGAGGACGATCGCTGGTATTACGTGGATGGAGAGATTCTTGCCTGAGCCTCGGAGCTCGCCTGCTTCACGAACGGCGCGGCCCCCGGATGGTCAGAGCAACGAACGGCCAGGGATCGATTCCTGACCAGAGGCCGTCAGGTGGCGGCCCATGGCGGCTCAAGGTAAGGGAACGAGCCCGCGGCCCAGCGCAATGCACATCCTTCTCATGTTTCCAAAGCCCAGTGCTGCCGCCATTCGTTGCGGCGGTTCCACTCGTATGACTTTTTGGGTTCCTCCGCGGCTTTAGCGGCGTTTGGTTTGGGACTGGCAACGGGCTTCATATCTTCTTTAAAGGGAATGAACGCAGCGATCATCACGGCTTCCAGGAAATCCGCCAGTTTGGGATCGGCGAATTCGATAAACCGGAACCATACTTTTTCTTTTCTCAAATTTTCCGGCTTGAGGCGGGTGCGAATGCACTCATTGTGGCTGTGGATCGCGTGTTGCCCAAGACGCACGTGGAGCGGCTGCAGCACCGCCTTGCCGCAATACTTTTCTGTGAATGAACCGTGCGTGCCTGTAGGGCAGAAACCGATCCAATACACGCCGATCGCTGTCTGCTTGGTGCGGAAGGCTTTCTGGATCCCCTGCCGGTCAAGCTCCCACGGACCGGCTTCATGCCGCGGCCAGGCAAGATCCCACTTGTTCAGTTGACCAAACGTCTTGATGAGCATGCAGCGTTCCTCTGTTGGCTCTGTTCCGTCGAAGACGCGCCCGCCTGGGCAAGCATCAAAACCCCGCCACGCCGGCTCCATGCAATCGCGCAGCTAGCCGCGCCGCTTCAGGGTGGTGAAAGAAAGCGTGCAGCTGCTTTGCCCGACCGGTACCGACTCCCGGCTGCGCTTCCCACTCGGTGACGCTGCGCTCGGCCAGGACCGGCCAGTTGGGCAGGTCGGCATCGCCGGCCGGCGGCAGGCCGAGTGCGCGCAACCAATGTCCGAAGCTGGCCGTGCGGGCTCGGGCGAATGCCCGCGCCAGCCGTGCCGCACGCTGTGGGCCGATGCCGGGTGCGCTGGCAAGCTGCGCGGAAGTCAGCCCCTGCCAGTCGAGCAGGCCGCGTACCAGGCCGGCGTCGATCAGCGCCCGCCAGGTCGTTTCCCCAATGCCATCGATGCCCAGGCCCTGCCGGCTACCGAGCCAGCGCAGGCGTGCCAGGAACTGGCGGCGGCAGCCATTCTCCGGATGCCAGCAGTCCAGGCCATCGCGGGAGCCCGCGGCGGGCACATCGACCGGCGCTCGCTCGCGGGCGCGCCAGACGACCTTGTCGAAACGCGGAATGGTCAGGCCGGCCAGCGAGAGCGACACCTGGTCGCCCGGACGCACGTCGAGCCTGCGCCAGCGTGCGAGCGAACCGAGGCTCACGCGCCGTACCGTGCGGTCGTCCAGTATCACCGGCTGCAGTTCCAGCACCACGCTGACGCCGCCACGACGCCCTCGCCTGAAGTCCACGTCGCGCACCACGGCCAGCGCCTGTGCCGGAGGGTACTTCCAGGCGACCGCCCAATCCGGCGGCGTGGGCATCCATTCGTTGGCGGGCGGACGATGGCCTTGCCGCAGCACGATGCCGTCGGTGGCGAAAGGCAGTGCCTCGTGGTACCAGCGCTCGCGCCAACGCTGCACGTCGGCCAGGCCGCGGACCGGCTGGGTCAGCGCCACGCTGTCGCCCAGCCCCATTGCCTCCAGGCCGGCGAGGCGTTCGCGCATGCCGGCCGGGCCGCTCGGCCAGTCCCACACGAACAGTCCGATGTGCGCCGCGGCCTGTGCGTCGAACGGCTCGCGGGCGAGCGCGCCGGCCACGTCGGCCCGGGCGCGCACGCCGCCGTCCTGCGCCTGCCGGTGGCCCGGCAGCCACCAGACCAGTTCGCCCTGCAGCACCACGCGCGATGGCGCGTGCGGCAGATGCTTGGGCACGGCCGCGATGCGCCGCGCCTTGGCCGTCCAGTCCGAACCGTGCAGGCCGTCGCCGCGGCTGACCGCCTGGCGCAGCTGGCCGTCGACGTAGAGCAGGGTCACCGCCACGCCATCGGCCTTGGGCTGCACCCAGAGGTCGCGGGCGTCGCGTGCATCCATCCATGCCTGCACCGCAGCGGCATCGGCCAGCTTGGCCAGGCCGGTCTGCGCGACCGGTGCGCGCACCGGTCCGGTGGCGTCGGCCAGGGGCGCCAGCGGTGCCGGCGCCTGGGCGGGGAAACAGGCGCGCCAGCCTTCGTAGCGGTCCAGCGCCTGGTCGTAGATGGCATCGTCGACCGGCGAGCGGCCCTCCGTGCGGTAGGCATGGTTCCAGCCGTCGAGCTGGTCGTGCAGCGCGCGCAGCTCTCGGGCGGCGCGCTGCACGCTCCATGCGGGGCACGCGGCCGGGCACGGCATGGCAAGCCAGAGTCCGGCCAGCAGGCCGCATGGATACCGCCATCCCTGACGCATCGGTCGCTTCCCGTCTGCTTGAACCTCGCCACGGTAGGGCTTCGGAGGGCGCGGCCGCATGGGCGGCGGCCGCCGCCATGCGTAGGGCAACGGTCGTGCGCCATGTGGGTCTGCGGGTAAGCCGGCGCGCCGGCGGGCTCTCGGCCCGGACTGGCGGCACCCGGGCGCCCTACGCCGCTGCTCCTCGCCGGCTCAGGATGGAGCCCATTGCAGCGCCGTCTCGCCGCCTGGACGTCCGCCCGGGCCGAAGCGGCGCTCGACGATCCAGCCGCCGCCCCGCTGGTCGATCGCCACCACTGTGCTCGAACGGGTGCCGTAGGTTTCGCCGCGGATGAAGGCGGCCGACAGCCAACGCTCGCGCTCGCGGCCGATGCCGGTATCGGGCAGCTCGTCGTCGCCGGCGGGATGCTCGTCGGCCAGGGCCTCGAACAGGGGGGTGAAGTCCTCCGGCGGGGATTCCTCCAGCCATTCCTGCAGGCGCGCCATCAGCCGGCGCGTCTTCGGCCAGGGCGTGTTGAAGTCGGCGTTGGAAAGGCCGTGCACGCCGGGCGTCACCGGCTGCGCACGCGGCGCGGGCCGGTTGCCCAGGTAGAAGGCGGCGCGCGCATCGAAGGTGAGCAGGTTGAACGGACGGTAGTCGGCGGCCACCTCGCGCAAGGCCTGCGCATGCGCGTCGGCGTCGGCCGTGCCGCGCAGCCAGTCGGTTACCAGCAGGCCGCGCGAAAGGCCGGTCTGCAAGGCGCGCGGGTCACGCACGTTGGTCCCCACGCCGCAGCGGCCCGCCGTACTCGCGCCGAGCCAG
>NZ_JABFWW010000188.1 GCF_013362045.1 Frateuria sp.
AGAGGGTTGGGGTGAGGGGTCAGGGCTCGCGGGCAAGATTCCTCTGGCGAGCTTTTCGCAAGATTGGCCCCTCACCCCAGCCCTCTCCCCAGAGGGGAGAGGGAGCGGGGTGGGTCCGAGGCTTTTATCGATTGCGCCGCGCCCGTCGAACACGAAGCAATCGCCTTCCCAGTGGCTGCCGTCGGTCTCCTCCAGGTATTTCAGGATGCCGCCTTCCAGCTGCAGCACCTCGCCCAGTCCCTGCGCCGAAAGATGCAGCGCCGCCTTCTCGCAGCGGATGCCGCCGGTGCAGTAGGAGACGATGGTCTTGCCCAGGTAGCGCTCGCGGTCGGCCAGCACGGCCTCGGGCAGGGCAGTGAAGCTCGGGATGCGGTAGTCGAGCGCGCCGGCGAAGCGGCCGACGTCGGTCTCGTAGGCGTTGCGGGTATCCAGCAGCAGTACCGGGCGGCCCGCATCGTCATGGCCCTGGTCCAGCCAGCGCTTGAGCGTGGCCGCATCCACCGCGGGCGCGCGGCCTGCGTGCGGCGCCACCGGCGCGCGCAGGGTGATGATCTCGCGCTTGAGCCGCACGCGCAGGCGGCCGAATGGTGCCTGGTCGGACAGCGATTCCTTCACCGCCAGGCCGGCGAAGCGGATGTCCCCGCGCAGCCAGGCGAGGAACGCATCGACATCCGCGCGCGCGCCGGCCAGGAACAGGTTGATGCCCTCGGGCGCAAGCAGGACGGTGCCCTTGAGCGACGCGGCCTCGGCGCGCGTGCGCAGGGCATCGCGCAGCGCGGGCAGGTCCGCGAGCGGGACGAAACGGTAGGCGGCGACGTTGACGATCATGGGGTGGAGGTACGGCGAGCAGCCGATTATACCGGCGCCTGGCCATGCGCCCGCGGCAGTGCCGCCAGCGCGTCGAGCAGGCGGTCGACGTGCTCCTCCTCGTGCGCGGCGCTCAGCGTGACGCGCAGGCGCGCCTGCCCGACCGGCACCGTAGGCGGTCGGATCGCGGTCACCAGCAGGCCGCGCTCCTCCAGTGCGGTCGCGGCGGCGAGCGCAGCGGCCGCGTCGCCCAGCAGCAGCGGCTGGATCGGCGTATCCGAAGGCGCCAGCGGCAGGTCCAGTCGTGCGGCGCCCTGGCGGAAGCGTGCGATCGACGCGGCGAGCTTTTCGCGGCGCCAGCCGTCCGTGCGCGCCAGTCGAACCGCTGCAAGTGCGGCGGCGGCGAGCGCCGGCGGCATCGCGGTGGAGTAGACGAAGGTGCGCGCAAACTGGGTGAGGTCCTCGATGAGGGTCGCCGGCCCGGCGACGAAGGCGCCGTGCGTGCCCAGCGCCTTGCCCAGCGTGGCCATCAGCACGGGCACTTCGCGCATTCCCAGGCCGGCCTCGGCGACGCTGCCGGCGCCATCGGGCCCGAGCACGCCCAGGCCGTGCGCGTCGTCGACCATCAGCGTGGCGCCCTCGTGCCGGCACAGCGTGGCCAGTTCGCGCAGCGGGGCGCGGTCGCCGTCCATGCTGAACACGCCGTCGGTGGCGAGCAGGGCGGCGGCGCCGGGTTCGACGGCCAGCTGGCGCGCGGCGGCCGCGGCGTCGCCATGCGGGTAGCGCTTGAGCGTGGCGCCGGCCAGCGTGGCGCCATCGAGCAGGCAGGCGTGGTTGAGCCTGTCCTGCACGCACAGGTCGCCACGGCCCAACAGCGCCTGCATCGCGCCCAGGTTGGCCATGTAGCCGGTGGAGAACAGCAGCGCTCGCTCGCGGCCGGTCCACTCGGCCAGCGCCTCTTCCAGCATCGCGTGCTCGCGGCGGTGGCCGCAGACCAGGTGCGCGGCGGTGCTGCCCACGCCCTCGTCGTCGGCCACGCGCTTGAAGGCCGCGATCAGCTGGGGGTGCCCGGCCAGGCCCAGGTAATCGTTGGAGCAGAAGGCGAGCAGGCGGCGGCCGTCGACTTCCAGCCATGGGCCTTCGGCGTGGTCGATGGTGCGGGTGCGGCGAAGCAGGCCGGCGGCGGCGCGTTCGGACGTATGGGTGGCCAAACGTTGCAGGAGGTCGACACGCTTGGCTCCCGTTCCCCCGGCGGAGCCGGGGGAGCGGTTTGGGGTGAGGGGGGCTCTTGGCTGTTCGATGGTCATGGTCAGAGCAAGGGCCTCCCCCTCTCCCCAGCCCACTCCCCCGGCTCTGCTGGGGGGAGTGGCGCAGATCAGGCGGATTCGAGGATGTCGGCGTGCACGGTACCCGAATGCTCGACCACTTCCATCGGATGCAGGTCCAGCCGCGCGAACAGCGCGCGGTCGGCGGCCACGTCCGGATTGCCGGTGGTCAGCAGCTTCTCGCCGTAGAAGATCGAGTTGGCGCCGGCGTGGAAGCACAGCGCCTGCACCGCTTCGTCCATCTGCTGGCGGCCGGCGGACAGGCGCACCACCGAGGCCGGCATCAGGATGCGCGCCACCGCGATGGTGCGCACGAACTCGAACGGATCGAGCGCCGCGGTGCCGTGCAGCGGCGTGCCCTCGACCTGCACCAGCCGGTTGATCGGCACCGACTGCGGATGCTCGGGCAGGTTGGCCAGCGTCTGCAGCAGGCCGGCGCGCTGCTCGCGCGACTCGCCCATGCCGACGATGCCGCCGCAGCAGGTCTTCAGGCCCACGTTGCGCACGTGATCCAGCGTGTCGAGGCGGTCCTGGTATTCGCGCGTGTGGATGATCTGGCCATAGAACTCCGGCGCGCTGTCGAGGTTGTGGTTGTAGTAGTCCAGGCCCGCCCGCTTGAGCGTGCCGGCCTGCTCGCCGCTCAGCATGCCCAGCGTGGCGCAGGTTTCCAGGCCCAGCGCCTTCACCGCGCCGACGATTTCCGCGACCTTGGCCACGTCGCGGTCCTTCGGGCTGCGCCAGGCCGCGCCCATGCAGAAGCGGCTGGCGCCGGCGTCGCGCGCGGCCCGCGCGCGCTCGAGCACGGCCTCCACGCTCATCAGCTTCTCCGCCTGCACGCCGGTCTGGTAGCGCTGCGCCTGCGGGCAGTAGGCGCAATCCTCCGGGCATCCGCCGGTCTTGATCGACAGCAGCGTCGAGACCTGCACTGCGTTGGGATCGTGGTGTTCGCGGTGCACCGTGTGTGCGCGGTGCAGCAGGTCGTTGAACGGCAGCGCGAAAAGTGCGGCGACCTCCGCGCGCGTCCAGTCGTGGCGGATGGGAGAGGGGCTCATGCAGCGAAGGCTCCGCGTGGGGATGCGGCAGTTTGGGAGCGGCCTGGAAAGGTGTCAACCAAATTGCGGATAGCGCCGGTTGACGGACACCGCGCCCACGCCGTCCGCTACCATCCTGCGGACCCACCCCAGCGGAGAACCACGATGAGCGCAGGTCAGGGCAGCACCGGCAACGTGATCGCCGCGGTGTGCAGCTTCTTCATTCCGGGGCTGGGCCAGCTGGTGCAGGGACGGCTGCTCAAGGCGATCGTGATGTTCGTGCTGGCGATCGCGCTGTGGATCGTGTGGCTGGGCTGGCTCATCCACCTGTGGTCGATCCTCGACGCGGCGCTCTACAAGCCGCAGGGGTAGTGGTCGATGCGCATGGATGCGCCCTTGCAAACCCTGCGGCGGCTGCACCGCTGGCTGCTGCCATGGCGCTGCCTGCTCTGCGGCGATGCCGGTGCTGACGGGCTGGACGTGTGCGTGGCCTGCGCCGCCGAACTCCCCCGCAACACCAGCTGCTGCGCGCGCTGTGCCCTGCCGTTGCCGAGTCCGGCGGCACTGTGTGGCGCCTGCCAGCGCAAGCCGCCGCCGTGGGATGCGGCGTGGGCGCCGTTCCGCTACGGCTGGCCGCTGGACCGGCTGGAGGCGCGCTACAAGTTCGGCCGCGACCTGGCCGCCGGGCGCACGCTGGCGCAGCTGTGGTGCCGCGCGGCCGCACCCGCCCCGCCGCCACAACTGATCCTGCCGGTGCCGCTGCACCGCGCGCGGCTGCGCCAGCGTGGCT
>NZ_JABFWW010000028.1 GCF_013362045.1 Frateuria sp.
GCGACTACAGGGCCTAGGCCACGGCCGGATACGGTCGCCCATGGCTTCCGGGATGCGAGCGCCTGGTTGGATCGCGCCTCTTATCCAGTCCAAACCCGTCGGAGGCACTCGAGGACCAGGCGATAGCGACGTTCCGGGCCTGATCCCGCCGCACGGGCAACGTGCAAGCTGCCCCTCTGTCTATATGATGCGAACAGAGATTCGCCGTACCGAGGGGAAAGCCTTGTTCGTCCATGTGGAAACCCGACGGCGCTCCACCGCACAGTGGGCGACGTTGCTGTTGGTGCTCGTTTGCGTTGCGAGCTTCGTGGCCCTCGCATTGATGCCTTCGCCGCAGCGGATCTCGTTCCTGCTCGAGTGGGGAACGATTCCGGCGGACATCTTCGACGTACACGAAGCATTCTGGCGGCAGTTGGCCGACCCGGCGCTGCTGCGCCTGTTCACCGCCCTGTTCATCCACGTGGCGTGGATCCATCTGCTGAGCAACCTGCTGTTCCTGGTGATTTTTGGCCTGCCCGCAGAGCGTACGCTGGGCTCGGCCCGTTTCGTTTCGCTGTTCGTCATGGGCGGAATGGTGGCCAACCTGATCGGCGCGCTCACCCTCGCCGGCGTGCGCCTGCCGATCATTGGCTGCAGCGGTGCCGTATCGGCGGTGTTGGGGGCGTACGTGGCGCTGTTCCCGCGGGCGCGGCTGGGGCTGGTGCTGCCCCTGGGGCTGTTCCTGGAGTTCGTGCGCGTGCCGGCCTTCCTGCTGATCGGCATCTGGGTGTTGCTGCAGTTGGTCTTCAGCTACGCCGGGCCGAGCTATGGCGCAGTGGTGTGGTGGACGCACCTGGCGGGCTTTCTGTTCGGCATCCTGTTCGCGCTGTTCTCGCGTGACGCCATCGCGCGGCGCCTGCGCGGATAGAGTGCACGCCATGGGAGCCAAGAAACTCTACAAAGTGACGTTCCTGCACCTGGGCAAGTGCTACGAGCTGTACGCGCGGCACGTGGTTTCCAGCGCATTGTGGGGCTTCACCGAAATCGGCGAGTTGGTGTTCGAGCCCGTCGGCTCGGGCTTGCTGGTCGACCCCAGCGAAGAGCGCTTGCGCGAGGAGTTCGCCGACACCCGCGTGCTGCATCTGCCGATGCAGTCCGTGGTGCGCATCGAGGAGGTCGAGCGCAAAGGTGCAATAGCGATCCGCGACGCCGGCGACGGGCAGAAGGTCATGCCTTTTCCGATGCCGCCCAAGCCGCGCTGAGCGTTCGGTCCGATACTTCAGCGGAGCTTCGCGCTCAGGCCGTGGCGCAGGCCGAAGTCGCGCATGATCCCCCGCGCGATCGGCGTGGCAGCAACCTGCCGATATACCTGCTGCGGATCGCTGCCTTCACGCCGCATCGTCTCGCGCTTGCGGTGGATGTAGGCACGCATCACATCCGCATTGAACTCCGGGTGGAACTGCACGCTGGCCGCATGCGGCCCGTAGCGCAGCAAATGGTGCGGGTCGCGTGCGGAGCGGGCGAGCACCGTTGCACCGACCGGCGCCTCCAGCACGCTCTGCTCGTGCGTGGTATGTGCGCGGAAGCTCGCGGGAAGCCGACGGGTAAGCGCGTCGTGGGCCGCCGCGGGCGTCAGCTCGATCGGCTGGGTGCCGATCTCGCGGCCGCCGGGCAGATAGTCGACCCGCCCCCCCAGTGCGTGCGCCATCAGCTGATGGCCGTAGCAGACGCCGAACAGCGGCAGCTGTGCGTCCATCGCGTCGCGGATCCAGCCGGCGGTCCGCTCGCTCCAGGCCGCGCGCTCGGTGACCATGGCGGCCGAGCCGGTGATAAGCGCACCGACGACTTCCTTGGGCGGGGGCAAGGTTTCATCCGCGGCGACGTCGACTATCCGCAGCCGCATTGGCGAGAGCGCCGCGCACAGGCGAAACCAGTGCGGAAAATCGCCGTGGCGCGCACGGATGGAATCCGGCGCGCGGCCGGTACGGATGATCAGGACGGGCTTCATGCTGAGGTGCGTCGGGTTGCCGGGTGCTAGGACAGGCTTTCGTGTTCGATCGGCGGCAATACGGTGAGCACTTCCTGCACCGTGGTCAAGCCCTTGGCCACCTGCGCCGCCGCCGAGATGCGTAGCGGTTGCATGCCTTCGGCGAGAGCGGCGCCGCCGAAGCGGCCGAGGTCGAGCTGTGCCGAAATCAGGCCGCGCAGCCGCGAGCTGAGCTTGAGCATCTCGTAGACACCCGTGCGGCCCATGAAACCCGTGTTGCGGCACTCCAGGCAGCCGGCCGGCTCGAACACCTGCTCCGGCACCGGCAGCGACCAGCCATGGGTCAACGCGGTCCAGGCGTGCAGATCCTGCGGTGCTTCGCGCTTGCAGTGCGGGCACAGCGTTCGCACCAGCCGCTGCGCCACGATACCGGTCAGCGTGGACTGGATCAGGTAGTGGGGCACGCCCAAGTCCAGCAGGCGGGTCACCGCGCTGGGAGCATCGTTGGTGTGCAGCGTGGACAACACCAGGTGGCCGGTCAGCGAGGCCTGCACCGCCATCTGCGCGGTCTCCAGGTCGCGGATCTCGCCGACCATGATGATGTCGGGGTCCTGGCGCAGCAGCGTGCGCACGCCGGCGGCGAAGTCCAGGTCGATCGAGGGCTGCACCTGCATCTGGTTGAGTTCGGGGCTGACCATCTCGATCGGGTCTTCCACCGTGCAGACGTTGAGCTCGGGGCGGGCAAGGTGCTTGAGCGTGGAGTACAGCGTGGTGGTCTTGCCCGAGCCGGTCGGACCGGTGACCAGCACGATGCCGTGCGGGCGCTCGACCATCGAGCGCCAGGTCGCGCCCTCCTCGGGCGAGAAGCCGAGCTGGCCGAAATCCTTGGCCACGATGTCCGGATCGAAGATGCGCATCACCACCTTCTCGCCGAAGGCGGTGGGCATGGTCGAGATGCGCAGTTCGACTTCGCGACCGGCGGCGGAGCGGGTCTTGATGCGGCCGTCCTGGGGGCGGCGCTTCTCGGCCACGTCCATGCGCGAGAGGATCTTGATGCGCGCCGTCACCGCGGTCATCACCGGGGGCGGCAGCTCGAACACCTTGTGCATCACGCCGTCGATGCGGAAACGCATCTGCCCGGCCTCGCGGCGTGGCTCCAGGTGGATGTCCGAGGCGCGCTGCTCGAAGGCGTACTGGAGCAGCCAGTCGACGATGTGCACGACGTGGCGGTCGTCGGCGCCGACCTCGCCGGTCTTTCCCAGCTCGACCAATTGCTCGAAGTTGAGGATTCCCGCGGATGGATCGTAGCCCGCAGCCTTGGCGTCCTGTGCCAGCTGGATCGAGCGCTGCACGCCGTAGAACTCCGCCAGGTAGCGGTTGATGTCCAGCGGGCTCGATACCACCCGCTGCACGTCCCGGCGCAGCATGTGCGAGAGGTCGGTGGCCCAGGCCGCGTCGAACGGCTCGCTGGTGGCGAAGGTCACCTCCGATGGCGTGACCGCCACCGGCAGGATGCGGTGGCGCGTGGCGTAGGCATGGCTGACCACCTGGGTCACGGCCGCCACGTTGATCTTCATCGGGTCGATCTTGAGGTAGGGCAGCGCCGCCTGGCCGGCCAGCCACTCGGTCAGGCCTTCCAGGCGCAGCGGGCGACCGGGCTCGCGCAGGTTCGGCAGCTTGGCGTTGGCGATCAGCACCAGTGGATGCAACTCCACGGTGCTGCGGCCTGCGCGGGCGCCCATGCGCACGTTCTTGGCGTCCTCCGCACCGACGAAGCCGTCGACCACCAAGGCAGCTAGCACGTCGTCCAACCCCAACCGGCCGCGTCGGCCGAGCAGGGATGCGATTTGCGGTGATGCGGCCATCCGGACGGCCTCCCGTGATGCGTTCGATCCGGCGCCGTGCCAGTGCCGGCGCGGGCTGTGGCTATACTAACCCGCTTTGTTGCAAGGCCTATCGCCCATGAGCGCACGCACCTTCCAGGACGTGATCCAGACCCTCAACCGCTACTGGGGCGCGCAGGGCTGCGTGCTCTTGCAGCCGCTGGACACCGAGGTCGGCGCGGGCACCTTTCACCCGGCCACCTTCCTGCGCGCGCTCGGTCCCGAGCCCTGGGCGGCCGCCTACGTGCAGCCCTCGCGCCGTCCCACCGACGGGCGCTACGGCGAGAACCCCAACCGCCTGCAGCACTACTACCAGTACCAGGTGGTGATGAAGCCCAACCCGGAGAACATCCTGGAGCTGTACATCGGCTCGCTGAAGGAGCTGGGGCTGGACCCGCTGGTGCACGACCTGCGTTTCGTCGAGGACAACTGGGAATCGCCCACGCTGGGCGCCTGGGGCCTGGGCTGGGAGGTGTGGCTGAACGGCATGGAGGTCACCCAGTTCACCTACTTCCAGCAAGCGGGCGGGCTGGAATGTCGCCCGGTGACCGGCGAGATCACCTACGGCCTCGAGCGCCTGGCGATGTACCTGCAAAATGTAGACAACGTCTATGACTTGATCTGGACTGACGGTCCACGTGGTGTCGTCACCTACGGCGACGTGTTCCACCAGAACGAGGTCGAGCAGAGCACCTACAACTTCGAGCACGCCAACGTGGCCGAGCTGCTGCGCTGGTTCGACGTGTGCGAAGCCACCGCCAACCAGCTGATCGCCGCCGGCCTGCCGCTGCCGGCCTACGAACAGGTGATGAAGGCCAGCCACACCTTCAACCTGCTCGACGCGCGCCGCGCGATCAGTGTGACCGAGCGCCAGCGCTACATCCTGCGCGTGCGCACGCTCTCGCGTGCCGTCGCCGAAGCGTACGTGGCGCAGCGCGAGAAGCTCGGTTTTCCGGGCCTGAAGAACGTTTCCAGGGAGCAGGCCGCATGAGCCAGCCGAAGTCGCTGCTGATCGAACTGGGCACCGAGGAGCTGCCGCCCAAGGCGCTCGACGAGCTGTCGCAGGCGCTCCTGGACGGCATCGTCCAGGGCATGGGCAGGCGCGGCATCGAGGCGGGCCTGGACCTGGCGCGCGCCTACTGCACGCCGCGCCGGCTGGCCGTACACGTGCCAGCGGTAGCGCCTACCCAGCCCGAGCAGCACCTCGAGCGTCGCGGCCCGGCGGTCAACGCAGCGCTGGATGCGCAGGGCCAACCGTCGAAGGCGTTGCTCGGCTTCGCGCAGTCCTGCGGCGTCGAGGTTTCCGAGCTGGAGAAGCTGGAAACCGACAAGGGCGCCTGGTTCGTGTTCCGTGCGATCAAGCCTGGCCAGAGCCTGGCCGCGCTGCTGCCGGAGATCGTCGAGGAGGCGCTCAAGAGCCTGCCGGTTCCGCGCCCGATGCGCTGGGCGGACCACGACTATGCCTTCGTGCGTCCAGTGCAC
Organism: Frateuria sp.; assembly: GCF_013362045.1. GTDB lineage: Bacteria > Pseudomonadota > Gammaproteobacteria > Xanthomonadales > Rhodanobacteraceae > Frateuria_A. The sequence continues at coordinate 5,332 of NZ_JABFWW010000028.1, forward strand.
TGGCTGGTGATGCTGCACGGTGCCGACATCGTCGACGGCGAGGTGCTGGGCATAAGGAGCGGCCGCAAGTCGCGTGGCCACCGCTTCATGCATCCCAACCCCGTGCATGTGAGCGATGCCGACGGCTGGCTGGATGCCCTGCGCGCCGCCAAGGTGCTGGCCGACCCGCTCGAACGGCGCGAGCGCATCCGCGAGGAGGTGGGCCGAGCGGCCGTGCAGACCGGCGGCACGCCCCGCCTGGACGACGCCCTGCTCGACGAAATCGCCAACCTCACCGAGTGGCCCGCGGCGATCGCCTGCGCATTCGAGCCCGAGTTCCTCGCGGTGCCGCCCGAAGCGCTGGTTACCACCATGGAGACCAACCAGAAGTTCGTGCCGGTATTCGACGCCGAGGGCAGGCTGACCGAGCGCTTCATCGGCATCGCCAATATCGAGTCGCAGGACCCCGCCGAGATCCGCAAGGGCTACGAGCGCGTGATCCGCCCGCGCTTCGCCGACGCCAAATTCTTCTGGGACGAGGATCTGAAAACCCCGCTGGCCGGCTATCAGGAGTCGCTGAAGAACGTCACCTACCAGCAGGCCCTGGGCAGCCTGTGGGACAAGAGCGTGCGCGTGGCGGAGCTGGCCCGCGTGATCGCCGCCCGTGTCGGCGTCGACGCCGGCGCTGCCACCCGAGCCGCGTCCCTGGGCAAATGCGACCTGCTCACCCGCATGGTCGGCGAATTCCCTGAACTGCAGGGCGTGATGGGTCGCTACTATGCGCAGCGCCAGGGCGAAGGCGAGGCCGTGGCATTGGCGCTGGACAGCTACTACCAGCCGCGTTTCGCCGGCGACGCCATTGCCGGCGACACGGTGGGCCAGGTGCTGGCGGTGGCCGAGCGCCTCGACACCCTGGCGGGCATCTTCGCTGTCGGCATGAAACCCAGCGGCAACCGGGATCCCTTCGCGCTGCGCCGCGCCGCCCTGGGCCTGGCCCGCACGCTGGTCGAGGCCGGGCTGGAACTGGACTTGCGCGCCAGTTTCGCCGAGGCGCTCGAGCTGCTGCCCGAGGCCGCGCTTGCCGCGGGCATGAAGCCGGACAAGGACGGCAAGCCGCCTGCGCTGGATGCCGGTGCGCGCCGTGGAGCGCTGCTCGCCGAGCTCTCCGATTTCGTGTTCGACCGACTGCGCGCCTACTACGCTGAAAAGGGCTTCACCGCCGAACAGTTCGAGGCGGTGCTGGCCGTCGGGCCGGCCACGCTGCCCGACTTCGATCGCCGACTGCGCGCGGTAGCCGAGTTTGGCCGTCGCCCCGAGGCGATCAACCTGGCGGCCGCCAACAAGCGGGTGGCCAACATCCTGCGCAAGGCCCACGAGGAAACCGGCGCGCTGCCAGGTGGCGCGGTCGATCCGTCGTGTTTCGAGCTGCCCGCCGAGCGCGAGCTGGCCGCTGCGCTGGATGCCGCATTGGCCGCCACGGCCGGGCCGCGCGCCGATGGCGACTACACCGCCGTGCTGGCCCGCCTGGCGCAGTTGCAGGCGCCGGTGGATGCGTTCTTCGACAAGGTGCTGGTCAATGCCGACGATGCGCGGGTGCGGGCCAATCGCCTGGCCCTGCTCGCCCGCCTGCAGGCACAGTTCGGCGCGGTGGCCGATATCGCGCGACTGTGAGGGTCAGGCAGTCACGCCGGCATGGCGGATGCGCTCGGCCAGCTTCCGATTGAACACCAGCATCGCATCGGTATCCAGGCGCGTACCGCCGGGACCCAGCGCCTCGTAGAGGCTGGCCAGCAGGTCGGTGTTTTCGGCCAGCGAGAAGGGATTGCCGGCCAGGTCCAGCTCCGACTGCAGGATGCGCATCGCGGCGTGCAGCCGCTGGGTATCCATGCCGGCGCCGTGGGTGTCGAAGGCCTCGCTGGCAATACCTCCCGGGCGCAACCGCAGGCGGTGCGTGGTTTCGGTGGTGTACTGCTCGTCGCCGTTGGGCTGGTCCACCTCCCCCATGATCGCGCCCTCGCCGGCTACCAGCCACACCAGCGAGATGCCCAGGGTGCGCGCCAGCGTCACGCAGCGCGCGCGGGAGGGATCGGTATTGCCATCGCGCCAGCTGCGTACGACGCCTTCGGAAAAACCGCACATCCTTGCGATCTCCGTCGCGCTGCCCACGCGCTGGATGAGGAACTTGATGCGGTCGGCAAAGGAGCTGCCGGTTTCCGGAACGGGAGAGATGGGTGCGAGGTTCATGGGCCTGGTCCAGACAGCGGGAAACAATGCCGGTCGCCATCGAAGCGCGGTTCGCCGAAGCCAATCGTAGCGCGCCAGTGCTTACCGCAAGCTTTCGTTTGCGAAAAGAGGTGGCGGTCGCGGGTGTTTACCCGGTGTGAATGGAAATCGCCCGGATCCGCTGGCCACCCTCCGGATGGCTTGACTTTTGCGCGATGGCGGGTTTTTCCGCTATGCTTGGAACTTCCCCCGCGGAAAAGCGCCGTCAGGCGCCGGTTCCGTGCATTCCCCAAGCAGTTCATTTCGTAAAAAGAGGTTTTCCGATGCGCAGGATGGTCTGGTCGCTGATGTCGGTAGCTGCGCTGGCCCTGGCCGGCTGCAATGGCTCCCATGCACCCGAGCAGGGCGCCCAGAACGCGGCGGCGGCAGCCAAGGCCAATGTGGTGACGGGCACCATTACGGTACGCGGTGACAACACGGTTTCGCCCGAGGCGAAACTGGTGGTCAACCTGGTCGACGTCTCCTCCACCGATCAGGCCGGCGCGGCGCCGCTGGCGAGCAAGGCCATCGCACCGGTACAGCTTCCGGCGTCCTTCGAGCTCAACTTCAATCCTGCCGACGTGAACCCTGCCGACCTGTATGTGGTCCAGGCCCAGCTTACCGACGGCGAACGCAATTACAGGATGGCGCTGCAGGCGCCGGTGCTGACCAAGGGTGCGCCCAGCCAGGTGTCGATCGAGCTGGTGCCGGAACAGACGGCCGCCGAGAAGGAGATGGCCGAGTTCCAGATGGTGCAGAAGCAGATCGGCGGCATGAAGATCAGCAATGGCACCAAGCTGGAGAAGGACGTCTCGCGCGCCTGGCAGGTGTTCCGCGCCAACGGCGCCGTGCAGTTCATCCGCGCCCGCGCCGACTATGGCGACAAGGGCTTCACCAGCACCGACTTCGCCTACAAGGACGGCCAGCCGTGGGTCGTCGTGCAGCAGAAGAAGGCCAGCCAGGACGCCAAGCCCACCTCGACCGAGCGCGCCGGCTGGGACAAGGACGGCAACCTCGTGCTCAAGCAGGTCGTTGCGGATGGCAAGACCAGCGCGCTGGCCGATGACGAGGCCGCGAGCCTGAAGAAGCAGGCCCAGGACATCCTCTCCATGGCGACGGGCGGCAAGGGCAAGTAGGCCTGCCGTCGCCGCAGGTGGATCGTCCAGCCGCCTGGACGTCCAAAGCCAAAAGAAAAGCCGCCTTCGGGGCGGCTTTTCTTTTGTGGTGCATGGGCAGTTTCAGAACCCGATCTTCAAGCCCAGGTTGATGCTGTTGTCCTTCTGGGTGCGGTCGCTGAAGCGGCCGTGGTAGCCGAACCAGCCGATGAGGTTGGGGCTGAACTGCGCAGACAGGCCCAGGTCGGCGCTCGCCCAGGTCTTGTCGGGTACGTAGCCGCTCAGGGAGAAGCTGCCCGGCATGCCCACCACGCCTGCCTGGACCTCGCGCGGGTCGGCCTTGTCGTCGTGGTTCCAGGCCAGTTCCGCGTACGGCACCAGCAGGGTGCCGCCGGCCTGCCAATGACCCTGCAGGCGCCAGCCCAGTGAACCGACCAGGGCATCGCGCTGCTGGCGACCGAACCACATCGCCGTGCTGCTGCCGCCGCTTTCGGCGTGGCCGTCGACCTTGACCGTTTGCCACTCGACGTGCGCGAACGGACCGGTCTGCAATCCGCCCGCCTGGAACCACCAGCCGCCTTCGAAGCCGCCGCCCAGGTGCGTACCGTCGGCCTTGCCACCCTCGGCGCGCAGCGCCGCCCCCAGCTGCACGCGCCGGTTGACGTCGCTGAAGTTGGACTGGCCGAAGCCGACGAACCCGCCGAGGTAGCCGCCGCCGTTGTGGTAGAGCGCGTAACCCAGGCCGGAGATGTCGTGCATCTTGTAGCCGCCCGTGTTGCCGGCGAAGTCCGCGTTGCTCTGGCCCAGATTCAGCGCAACGCCGGCCGATACATGCTCGCTGGCGCGCACGTCGGCGCCCAGGGTCAGGTTGACGTTGTTGCTGGTGGTCTTGGGCGAGGCGCTGGTGACATCGAAACGCTGACGGCCGTAGTCGGCGCTGGCGAAGAAACGCGTATCGCTGCCCTGGCCGTCGGCCAGCATCTGGTTGCGTATCGCGCGGTACTGCGCGGCGGTGGCCGCAAGAGGGGCCTCCGCCAGCAGCGACATCTGGCCTGGTGCGGCGAGCTCGGAGAGCACGTACTGGGCCAGCATCGCATGGGCGGCGGTGGTTGGGTGTACGCCGTCGGCGAACAGGTAGGTCTGGTCGGTGCCCGCGGCGTACGAGAAGGGCAGCCCCGAACCGGCCGGACCGCACTGCACCGAGCTGCCGTTGCAGGCCGGCGTGGTGACGTTGCTGAAGCCGTAGGCGGACGGGTTGGCGATCACCTCGTTGAGCAGCGTGAAGGTGTCCACCGGGATCACGTTGAGCCCGTTGGCGCTCAACTGCGAGAGGCCCGTGCCGAGGACGCCGTTGTAGACCAGCGCAAGCAGGGTGCCGCCGGCCTGCGCCGAAGGGCCGCCGGCCGCGCTGGCCGGGGTCTTGCCGATGTCCGGCAGGTTGTAGACCACCACGTAACGCGCACCGGCCGCCTGCAACTGGCCAAGCATGCCCACCTCGGCCTGTGCGGCGGCGGCGGTACCGGCTGCCAGCACGTTCGCGTCGGTGCTGGTTCCGGTCAGGTAGAAGATGTCGTTGGCGCCGCCCCAGACCTGGTACAGCGCGTTGGCGTCGGCCTTGCCGCCATTCGCGCCCAGGTACATCGCCATCTGCTGCGGCAGCGTCGGCACCGGCGCCACGCCCTGCACCACACCCGCGCCGCCGAAGGCGAAGTCGGTGCCGCCGGCCACCGACGGCGCCAGCGTGAAGCCCAGCCCGGCGGCCACGTGCTCGGCCGTGGTGATGCCCGGGTTGGTGGTGAAGCGCAGCGGCACCGGTGAACCCTGCGAAAGGGACAGGTTGCCGGCGTCGCTCAGGCTGTCGCCGAACACGACGACCTTGCTGAAGTCGGTGGCGGCAGCCGCGGTGCTGAACAGCAGGCCGGCCAGAATTGCGCCGGCAAGAGGACGGTTACGGGGCATGGTTGACGCTCCTGGTGGCCGGGATTGGCCTCGTTATTTGCACGTCACGTTAATGCACTCCATACGGAAGCGCATGCTGCGGCGCATCGCTTTCGGGATTCCCTTTTTTGGTCGGAACGCCATGGTTTGTAGAGGCAAGCAAGCCATAGCGAGCTCTGGTCGACAAACTATGGGCGAACTAGCTCGCTGCCGACCATGCGAAAGGGTGCCGCTTCCGCACGAGCACCAGCCAAGCCCGTCACCAAAGGCGCAGCCGCCATAGGGGCCGACTGGAGCAAGCTAGACCCTCGCCATCGAGGAAGGCTTGCGTCCCCTGCTGAAGGATCCAGACATCCGGACCAACCACGTGTTGCGCGGGCCGGCTTGCCCGACGACCTCTTCTCGCGCGCCCAGGGTGCCATCCCGGAGCATAGGTTTCGCGCGCTTTAGGTCGCCGACTCGCAGGGTGAACAAACCTACAGCCGTGGTCGCGTGATTCGCAGCTTGGACGTGCCCAGCATGGGCTTCAACGGAAAATAGGCCTGGTGTGTGGTGCCATCCACGGCGACGACGTGGGCATTCGGGCCGAGCTTCGCGGTAGCGAGCGGTCGAACGGCCTGCCCGGTGACCTTGAAGATCGACACCTCGCCGGATTCGCCGGCCACATAGAGCCAGCCGAGCGAGGCATCGAAGGCCAGGACATCCGGATCATCGGCAACGTCGAACGTGGCCCGCAGCTTTCGGCTGGTCAGATCCAGCACCAGCAACTTGCTGTTGTCCTCGCACGCGATGAAGGCCAGACGCGAGGCGTCATCGATGTAGAGGCCGTGATTGCCGGCGGCACCAGGAAGGTTGATCCGGCTGATCACCTTGTCGGTGAGCGGATCAATTTCCGCCAGCTGCTTGCGAGTCTGTACGTTCGCGAAGATGTGCCGGGTGACCGGATCGTACTGGGTGTTTCCCACCTCGCCGCCCAGCGGGATGGTGGCCACCCGGGCGTTCGACCGCACGTCGATCACGGTATCGGTGCCGCCGTGTTCGTCGGAGACATACAGCTTGTGCACGTCAGGGGCATAGGCCATGCCGTCCGGATAATCCCCCGCCGGGGTGCGTGCAGCGACCTTGAAGGTTTTGGCATCGATCGCGACCACTTCACCGGTGCCGGTCGCCGAGGCGTACACCCGATCCAGCTCCGGCACGTACAACACGCCGTGGACGGAGCTGACGTCGGGGATGGTCGCCACCACATTGCGCCGGGCGGTGTCGAACACGACGACGGCGCTGTCGCCCAGGTGCGCCAGGAAAAGAAGGTGATGCCGTTCGTCGAGGCTGGCGTAGTCCCAGCGCGTGGCTCTGCCGGGTAATGGCACCTCCGCAAGCGTGGTCAGCGGCAACTGGCTGCCCGGACCGCTTGCGCTGCTGCACGCGGGCATGGCCACGAACAGGGTCGCAAAGGCCCCCAGGACCACCAGGCCCCGACGGAGGGTGCGGTCCGCCTTGAGGTTCATGCGCTGGCACTCGCGTCCAAAGCACACATGCTACGCGCTATGCATGTTGCCATGACGTCACTGTTCTTCCGGCGGCTTCAGCTGTCGAAACTGCGCCAGTAGCAACAAGTCGTAGAGGATCTTGAGCGAGCCGCAGATCAGCAAGGGCCAGGCGAAAGACGAGGCCGCGAACAGCGCACCGGCCAGCGCAGGACTCGCGGAGGAAGCCAGGCTGCGCGGCACTGAAGTGAAGCTGGCGGCGGCGCTGCGCTCGGACTCGGTCACCACAGCCATCACGTAGGACGAGCGCGTCGGCACGTCCATCTGCGACAGCGCGGCGCGTACAAGCAGCCATGCCAGCGCCGACGCAAGCGACGGGGCGAAGGCCGCGAGCATCAGCGCGATGCTGGAGGGGATGTGCGTGAACACCATCGTGTTGACCAGGCCGATGCGTCGCGACAGTCGCGCAGCCACCGGATACGACAGCGCGGACAGCAACCCCGTGCCGAAAAAGAACACGCCGGCCGCCGTCAGCGAGAGATTGAACCGCTGAAACAACCACAAGGCGAGCAGCGATTGCACGACGAATCCACCGGCGAAAGCGTCCAGGCTGAACAGGGCCGCGAGCTTCATGACGATGGCGCGCGAAGGACCCAGTGCTGCACTCGCCGGGGTGGCCGCGCCATCGATGGCATGCCGGGGAAGGCGCCTATAGAGGTATCGTCCCGCCACTCCAAGCAAGGCGTACAGCACGAACATGGACCGCATCGCGGTCGACCGGTCCACGCCGAGCAATGTCGCCAGTTCCGGGGTTCCGGCGATCAGCGCACCTACGGCCGCAGCCACGGCACCGGCCACGCTGTAGCGAGCGAACATCCGGGTACGGTCCTGATCGCCGGCTTCGCGTGCCAGCGCGGCGTGCTCCAGCGGTACGAATACGCTGACGTTGCCGGCGGACGGGTTGATCGTGCCGGCGAAGGCGACGATCAGCAGAATGCCGTAATCACGGAAGGCGGCGAATGCCAGCCCGCTGGCTACCATCAGTCCGGCAGCGAGCTGCAAAAGCCGGCGGTATCCATAGAGCGCTCCCAGCCATCCAGCCCCGAGGGTCAGGCACGCCGAGCCGAGCAGCGACGCGGTGGCGAGCACGCCGACCGCGAATGGCGAGAAACCCAGCGCCAGCAGATAGGCCGGCAGCAGGATCGCGACGAAGCTGTCGCCGAAATCGCGTAACGCGCGGGCGGCAAACAGGCCATGCAGCGGATCGAGCGTCCATCGCGGAGAGACGAGTGCCTGATTCACTGCGGCGGCCCTCCGATTGTGAATAGCGCAAAGGTCTGGAGTTCCAATCCCATCCGAAGGAGATTGGACATGACGAAGCGCCTTTTCCGAAGAGCAGATCGTCGGCTTCCCGCATGTGGCGAACGCCAGATGGCGGGCAAGGACGCTTCGCTTCTGCCAGGCTC
>NZ_JABFWW010000179.1 GCF_013362045.1 Frateuria sp.
GCCATGACGGTGCCCATGTCCGCGTTGGCCTGGCCGTCGGCACGCCGCTCGCCGTCGCCGGTGACGAAGGCCACGATGCGCTCGCCGCCGCGGGCCAGGCGTTCCAGCGCGTTGGTGAGGCTGCGCTCGGACAGCTCGTCCAGCCGCTGCTCGCGGCCGCGGTAGTGCACGATGATGGCGCCGTCGACGGTGATCCCGAGCTCACGCATCTTCGCCGGGTCCTGCTCGGGATCGACGAACTTCAGGGTGAGGTCGCTCTTCAGCCGGCGGTAGCGCTCGACGAAGCCGGCGATGGTCTGGCGCAGGTCGCCCTGCGGGTTGGCGTAGCTGACGATTTCCACCGGGCCGTCGAGCTTGCCGAGCACGGCGCGGCTCTGCGTCGAGAGGCTGGCCCGCCCGCCCGCGGTCCAGTCGGCGACGTAGGCGTGCCGGGTGGTGAGATAGCCGATCGCGCCGGCGCAGATCAGCAGCGCGAGTGCGAACAGCCAGCCGTCCAGACGTCCAAATCGCTTGGGCATCAGTTGCGCTCCCGCTCGGCGGCGACACGGCGCGCGGCCAGCGCCAGGCAGACGGTCGCCAGCAGCGCGAACCAGGTCACGTCGGGGCTGGCGACCAGCCCGCGCAGCATCGGCTGCAGGTGCGAGCTCATGGCCAGCCAGTTGAGCGCGCCGTCGTCGACGCCGGCCATCTGCGCGCCCAGGTTCACCGCCCACAGGCCCAGCGTGATCACCAGCGCGGCCGCCGCGGCCAGCGCCGGGTGCGAGGCGAAGGCCGAGCAGACCAGCCCCAGCGCCGCCAGCGCGGCCAGCAGCAGCGCCACGCCCAGCGTGGCCGCGGCGAGCTTGCCCCAGTCGATGCTGGTGGCGTGGGCGAGGGCGAGCGGCATCGCCAGGGTCAGTGCCAGCCAGGCGAGCAGCCACGCCAGCAAGGCGGCGTACTTGCCCAGCACGATGCGGGTGGGCGCCAGCCCCATGCCGAGCAGCAGCTCCAGCCGACCCTCGCGCCGCTCGCCGGCCAGCGCCGACATCGACAAGAGCGGCACCACCAGGAAGGCGAGCTGGGCAAGCTGGGCCAGCAGCGGCACCGCCACCAGGTCGGTGTAGCCGGGGCCGTCGGGCAGGGCGGCGAGGCGAATCTGCGCAGCGAGGAAACTGCCCAGCAGCAGGGTGAAGTTCCATGCCAGCCAGGCCAGTGTGAGTGCGCCCAGCACCCAGGCCAGCGGACGCACGAACAGGCGGCGCAGTTCCAGCCGCGTCACTGCCAGCGCGCTCATGCGGCGGCCCTGGCGGTGGCGATGGCGAAAAAGCGTTGTTCCAGCGTGGCGTGGTCGTCGGGCGACAGCGCGTCGTCATGGCGCAGCGTGCCCTCGTGCAGGATCGCCGCGCGGTCGCACACTGCGGTGACTTCGGCCAGCACGTGGGTGGACAGGATCACCGCGGTACCGGCGGCAGCCTGCTCCCGGATCAATGCACGCAGCGAAGCGAGCTGGACCGGGTCGAGCGCGTTGCCGGGCTCGTCCAGCACCAGCAGCGCGGGTTGGTGCAGCAGCGCGCAGGCCAGCCCCAGACGCTGGCGCTGGCCCTGCGAGAGCACGCCGGCCAGGCGCCGTTCCAGCGGCCCGAGTTCCAGCCGATCGAACACACGAGCGCGTGCCTGCTTGAGCGCCGCGCCTTTCAGTCCGCGCAGGCGACCATGCGCGTCCAGGTGTTCCCCCACCGTCAGTTCCTGCCACAGCGGGGCACGTTCGGGCAGCCAGCCCAGCAGGCGGCGGGCGAGCGCCGGCTGCTCGGCGAGATCCTCGCCATCGAGCAGGATGCGCCCGCTGTCGGGCGTGAGCGCGCCGGCGATCATCGACAGCGTGGTCGACTTGCCGGCGCCATTGACACCAAGCAGGCCAAGCACCTGGCCGCGTTCGAGCGCGAGGTCGAGGCCCTGCACCGCGGGCCGGCCGGCGCGGCGACGGCTCGCTTGCTCAAGCTTTAACAGCGGTTGTGGCAGAGTCATTGCATGATTGTCACGGCGCCCCCACCTTTACACAACAGCGGGCGCTTCACGCGTGCGTGAAATGCGACGCGCCATGCTGGCGGGTACGGAAACCCCTCCGATAGACTGCCTTTCAACTTCCCCGGTGTTTCCCTGATGCTCGACGCGGTGCTGACGTTCCTCACCAACGGCGTGGCCCATGCCAGTTGGCTCGCCATGCTGGTCTACATGCTGGTGGTGACCCAGCTCACCATCTTCACGGTGACCATCTACTACCACCGCTGCCAGACGCATCGCGGGGTCGATCTGCATCCGCTGGTGCAGCACTTCTTCCGTTTCTGGGGCTGGCTCACCACCGGCATGGTGACGCGCGAGTGGGTGGCCGTGCACCGCAAGCACCACGCCAAGGTCGAGACCGCCGAGGATCCGCACAGCCCGCAGGTCTACGGCATCAAGAAGGTGTTCTGGGACGGCGTGTCGCTGTACCGCGACGCCTCCGAGGTGAAGGAAGACCTGGAGAAATACGGCCGCGGCTGCCCGGATGATTTCATCGAGCGCAAGCTCTACACCGGTCACCCGTACTGGGGCCCGGCGCTGATGCTGATCATCGACCTGGCGCTCTTCGGCGTCATCGGCGCCGCGCTGTGGGCGGTGCAGATGGTCTGGATCCCGTTCTGGGCCGCCGGCTTCGTCAACGGCATCGGCCACTGGTGGGGCTACCGCAACTTCGAGAGCGCCGACACCGCGACCAACCTGATCCCATGGGGCTTCTGGATCGGCGGCGAAGAGCTGCACAACAACCACCACGCGTTCCCCAGCTCGGCCAAGTTCGCCCTGCGCAAGTGGGAGTTCGACATCGGCTGGGCGGTGATCTGCGCGCTGCGCGCGGTGGGGCTGGCCAAGGTGCTGCGCGTGGCGCCGACGTTGGACATCCGCCCGAACGTCAACCTGCCCGACGCGGAGACGCTCAAGGCCGTGCTGACTCATCGCTTCCAGGCGATGACCGACTACTACCGGGGCGTAATCGTGCCCACCTTGCGCGAGGAAGCCGCCCACGCCGGCGACAACCTCAAGGCGGTGCCGCGTCGCCTGCGCCGCGCGCTGGCAGACGGCGGCCGCTGGCTGGACCACGACGGCAGCACCAAGCTGCAGGCCGTGCTGGCCAAGCGCCCGACCCTGCGCACGGTATGCGACTTCCGCACCCGCCTGGCGGCGCTGATGGAGCAGCGCGGCGCCGAGCAGGCCCTGAAGGGTCTGCAGCAGTGGATCGTGGAAGCCGAGCAGAGCGGCATCCGCTCGCTGCAGGAGTTCGCGGCGCGGCTGAAGGGCTACTCGGTGGCCAGCGCCTGACCTTGCCGTCCATCGGATGGGAGCAACGAAAAAGCCCGCCTCACAGGCGGGCTTTTTCGTGGGGCGGGCTTCCGCCGCCTTTGGCCGTGATCGGCTGGCGGGCTGAAGCTCACCAGCGCTGCGCTGTGCGTCAGAGCTTCGCCGGCCCTTTCGCCAGCCAGCGATCGATCACCTTCTTTTCGTAGCGAAGCGGATCGGTATTGTTCATGCCGGTCGTGTCGTACATGAAGCCCAGGTCGGTGAGCTTGCGCTCGCCCTCGCGCAGCACCTGCCCCTGGCTGTCGAGCAGGCGGAAGCGGAGCGTGATGCGGGGCGGATAAGCCTCCTCGACGATACGTACCGGATGCGGCGAGCCCACCGACGGCAGGTAGGAGCCGGCACGGTCGACGTCGGTGACGACGATGTCCAGCGACTGGCCGGGCTGGAGCACGGCGGCACCGCGTTTTTCGATGTAGCGCTTGAGCGTGTCGAGATAGCCGGAGTCGGCGCTCCACGGAGCGAAGGCCCTGACCTCC
>NZ_JABFWW010000190.1 GCF_013362045.1 Frateuria sp.
CGACGCGGTGGCGCGGCTCCATCGCGAGCATGGGTTGCCGGTGGCGCCGCACCTTTCCTGCATGGGCGGCACCCGCGCCGAGATCGCCGCGCTGCTGGACGGCTACCGCGCGGCCGGCTACCGGCGCATCGTGGCGTTGCGCGGCGACCTGCCCTCGGGCATGGCCTCGCCGGGCGACTTCCGCTACGCCGCCGAGCTGGTGGCGTTCATCCGCGAATACACCGGCGACCATTTCCACATCGAGGTAGCGGCCTATCCGGAGATCCACCCGCAGGCCGAGGACGCCCTGCGCGACCTGGCGCATTTCAAGGCCAAGGTCGATGCCGGCGCCGACGGTGCGATCACCCAGTACTTCTTCAACCCGGACGCCTATTTCCGCTTCGTCGACGACGTGCGCCGGCTGGGCGTGGCGGTACCGATCGTGCCGGGCATCATGCCGATCACCAACTACAGCCAGTTGAAGCGCTTCTCCGATGCCTGCGGCGCGGAGATCCCGCGCTGGATCGCCAAGCGCATGCAGGCGCACGGCGACGACGCCGACGCGATTCGCGCGCTCGGGGCGGAGGTCGTCGCGCAGTTGTGCCGGCGCCTGCTCGAGGGCGGCGCGCCGGGGCTGCACTTCTACACGCTCAATCGCGCCAGGGCGACCCAGGCGGTGCTGGAGCAACTGCACTGAAGCAGGTATGCCGAGCGGCTATGCTCGGCCGATGGCTGTCCTGCGTGTTGCCCTGCTGATGCTGTTCGCGCTGGCCATGGCGCCGGTCCGGGCGCAGACGCCGATCCGCCATTGCGTCGGCGCCGACGGCAGCCCGGTGTTCACCGACCAGCCCTGTGCCAGCGTGCAGGCGACGCCTGCGCCGGCGACATCGGTTGCCGCGCCGGCTTCGGCGGCCACCCAGCCCGCGGTGACCTGCGCCGCCGACCTGGATGACCTGCACCAGGCGGTGGTCGATGCGTTTGCCAGCGGCGACGCCAACCGGCTCGCCGGACTCATGCTCTGGGCCGGCTACCGCCAACATGCCGCGGTCGCCGACATTCGCGCGTTGGCCGCGCTGATGCGGCGTCCCCTGCTCGGCATCGACGTACCGGCCGGGGACGACGCGTCCCCGCAACTGGTCGTGCGCACGGTCGGCGGCGACGGCGACGGCGGCACCGACGAGACGCGCTTCCCCATCGCACGCCACGCCGGTTGCCTCTGGCTGCGCCAGCCCTAGGCACGCGCGAGGCAGGCCGGCGAGCGGTTATCATGGGCGGTCCCCTGCAAGGAGAACCTCCATGGCGCAGCAATACCCCGAGTGGATCTGGCAGAACGGCACGATCAAGCCGTGGCGCGAGGCCACCACCCACGTGATGTCGCATGCGTTGCATTACGGTTCGTCCGTGTTCGAAGGCATCCGCAGCTACGCCACGCCCGACGGCGCGGCGATCTTCCGCCTGACCGACCACCTGCACCGCCTGTACCAGTCGGCGAAGATCTACGACATGGTGCTGCCCTATTCGCAGGACGAGCTGGCCGCGGCCTGTCGCGAGGTGATCAAGAAGAACGGCCTGACCGCCGCCTACCTGCGCCCGGTGGCGTATCGCGGCCTGGGCGGTTTCGGCCTCTCCGCCGAGACGCCGATCGACGTGGCGGTGGCGACCTGGCCGATGGGCCCCTACCTCGGGCCGGAGGCGCTGGAACAGGGCATCACCGCCTGCGTGTCGAGCTGGCAGCGGTTTGCGCCCAACACGATTCCGGCGGGCGCGAAGGCGGGCGGCAATTACCTCTCCGGCCAGCTGATCGCGCGCGAGGCGCGCCGGCTGGGCTTCGGCGAGGGCATCGCGCTGGCCAACACCGGCCTGCTCAGCGAGGGCGCCGGCGAGAACCTGTTCCTGGTGTTCGACGGCGTGCTGCACACCACGCCGGCCAGCGCCTCGATCCTCACCGGCATCACCCGCGACACGCTCAAGACGCTGGCGCGCGAGGACGGCATCGAGGTGGTCGAGCGCGACCTGCCGCGCGAGTACCTGTACCTGGCCGACGAGGTGCTGATGTGCGGCACCGCCGCCGAGGTCACGCCGATCCGCTCGATCGACGGCAAGCAGGTCGGCAACGGCACCGCCGGACGCGTGACGCGGCGCCTGCAGGAGCTGTACTTCGGCCTGTTCGACGGTCGCACCAACGACCAGTGGGGCTGGCTGGAGCCGGTGTGAGCGAAACCGCTGGTGGTGGCGCAGGGTGGGCTTCAACCCACCATTCACTTTCCGCGCGAGCGTACCCGGCGGGCTGAAGCCCACCCTAAGTATTGAGCCGCCTCCCTCTCCGGCGCAGCCGGCGAGGGAGCAACGTCAGGCGGGCTCGAATACCAGGCTGGCAATGGCGCCGTTGGCGTCGCTGCGCGGCCGCATCGACACCTGCCAGCCGTACAGGTCGCACAGCCGGCGCACGATCGCCAGGCCCAGCCCGGCGCCGCTGCCGCCCGCGCCTTCGCCGCGCACGCCGCGCTGGAACAGCCGCTCCGCATCCTCCGGCTTGATCCCCGGCCCGGTGTCGATGACATCCACGCGGCCGTTGCCGATTTCCACGCGCACCAGGCCTTCCAGCGTGTACTTGATGGCGTTGCCGATCAGGTTGGTGAGCGCCACCGACAGCACCGACGCCGGTGCGTTGACGCTCACCGCCTGGCCGACCACCAGTTCGATGCCCAGCGGCTTGTCGCGCATCTGCGGACGCTGGCTCTCGATCACGTCGGCGGCGACCTTGGCCACGTCGGTGGTCTCGCCGCGCGTGGGGCCGCGCCGCTCGGCACGCGAGAGCAACAGCAGCGCCTCGATCAATTCGGTGGCCTGGCGCGAGGAACGCTCGATGCGCTTCAACCGTTCGCGCAGCTTGTCGGTGAGGTCGGGCGAACCCTGCAGCAATTCGGTGGTGCTGGCGATCACCGCCAGCGGCGTGCGCAGCTCGTGGCTGACGTCGGAATTGAACTCACGGTCGCGCTCGACCATCGCGGTCAGGCGCGCGGCGTATTCGTCCAGCGCCTGCGCCAGCTCGCCGACCTCGTCGTCGGCAAAGTGCGGCGCCAGCGGCTCGGCCTTGCCGGCCTTGCGGAAATCGCGCAGGCGCGCGGCCAGCTCGCTGACCGGCTTGAGCACCTTGCGCGACAGCCACAGGCCGATCGCCAGCGACAGCAGGCCGAACAGGAACACCGCGCCGATCACGCTGATCAACAGCTGCTGCTTGCCCAGTTCTTCGCGCGAGACGTCGTAGCGCAGGAAGCTGATGATGCCGCCCTGGTTCCACACGGCGAGCTTGTAGTGATGGGTCTTGCCGTCGTCGGCCGGCTCGTAGATGTCGTGCACGCCGTTGGCGGTCGCCAGGCTCTGCCTCGACAGCGGCAGCTTGTAGTGCGTGCGCTCGCTCTTGGTGGTGCCGGTGAGCAGGCGCGATCCGGGGCCGGCCTCGCCCGGATGCTCGCGCGCCTGCTGGTTGGCCCACTTGGCGTCGTCCAGCAGGCTGGCGTTGACCAGCTGGTCCTCCACCCGCGTGCGGATGTTGAGCGCCGCGAACGCGAACAGCGCGCTGAGGCCGAAGCCGAACAGCGCGAAGGAGACGATCAGGCGGAACCGCAGCTTACGCCTGGACAGCATCCGGCTCGACCATGCGGTAACCGATGCCGTGGCGGGTGTGGATCAGCGGCTTGTCGAACGGCTTGTCGATCGCCGCACGCAGGCCGTGGATGTGCACGCGCAGCGAATCGCTGTCGGGCAGCTCCTCGCCCCACACGCGCTGCTCCAGGTCCTGCCGGGTGACCACCGAGGGGCTGGCCTCCATCAGCGCCTGCAGCAGCTTGAGGCCGATCGGGTTCAGCTGGATCGACTTGCCGTCGCGGCTGACGGTGAGCGTGTCCAGGTTGTAGGTGAGGTCGGCGACCTTGAGCACGCGGCTCTGCGGGCCCTTGCCGCGGCGCGCCAGCACTTCCAGCCGCGCGGCGAGCTCCTGCAGCGCGAAGGGCTTGGTCATGTAGTCGTCGGCGCCGGACTCGAAGCCGGTGAGCTTCTGCTCCAGCGCGTCGCGCGCGGTGAGCATCAGCACCGGCGTCTGCTTGTGCGCCTCGTGGCGCAGCTTGCGCGCCACGTCCAGGCCGTCCATGCCGGGCAGCGTGAGGTCCAGCACGATCACGTCGAAATCGTGGACCACGGCCAGATGCAGGCCGGTGACGCCGTCGCCGGCGAAGTCGACCACGTGGCCGCGGTCTTCCAGGTAGTCGCCAATGTTGGTCGCGATATCGCTGTTGTCTTCGATCACAAGGACACGCATGCGCCACTCCAAAGGCCACTGGCCGCCAAGGTGAGCAAGCTTAACAAGCTTGCCGTAACGGTGGCCGGCTGCTGCTGGCCACGGCCAATAAAAAAGCCCAGATGTCCGACTCGTCGCCGGCGCATCTGGGCCCAAAGCTTACTGCCCCGATACCGAATCTGCCGGCTCCGGACCCTGCGGTTCGGCGCCAACACATTGCAGTAGCGACCGTTATAGGGTGCCTCGGGTTACACCGCGGTTAATGCCAGCTCACGAACGGGTTAACTGTCAGGTCCGCCCGCCCGTACATCGTCAGTTTCCGCCGCGGAGCTGGGCACGCCGCTGGGAGTCGTACAGGTACTTCTGCGTGTCCTGCTGGCGCATCTGGATTTCGCGATAGGTCGCGCAGGTCTTGCGCTGGATGTGTGAACCGACGGGCGCCACGTTTTCACACACCAGCTGTTGCCCGTCGCGGCGGGTCAGGATCGCGTTGACTTCTTCCTGATCGTTGAAGAGCCGGAGCTTTGCAGGCTGATCCATCTTGTCCACCGTATCGAACTTGTCGAACAGGGCGCTCATGTCGTTGAGCCTCGCATCGACGGTCGTGCGCTCGCTACCCTTGACGAACTCGAAGCGACCGCCCGCCTGCATCTGCTGGCGCACCTGGGTCGCCAGCGCCGCGAAGTCGGCCTTGTTGTCGGCCTTGACGCTTGGCTTGTCCTTGGCAACGGCCATGAGGGGAAGCAGCGACAAGCCCAGTACCAAGCTCGCGATCCATTTCCTGCCGGTATCCATCGTCAGCCCCTATTAGAGAAGCGCACGTTCCGCGCCTGTTTACCCTACGCGCCCCCTGGCAGCAAGACAACGGATCACCTGGGCCGTCGTTCCAGCAATTGCACGATATGTCCGGCGACATCCACGCCCGTAGCCGCTTCGATACCCTCCAGGCCCGGCGAGGCGTTGACCTCCAGCAGCAGCGGGCCGCGCTTCGAACGCAAGAGGTCCACGCCGGCGATGCCCAGCCCCAGGGCCGCGGCAGCGCGCAGGGCGATGCGTTTCTCGTCGGCACTCAGGGTGGCCTTGGACGCGCTGCCGCCACGATGCAGGTTGGCGCGAAAGTCGCCCGGGCTCGCCTCGCGCTGCATCGCGGCGATCACCTTCTTGCCGACCACGAAGCAGCGCAGGTCGCTGCCCTTGGCCTCGCCGATGAATTCCTGCACCAGGAAATTGGCGTACAGGCCGCGGAAGGCCTCGATCACGCTCTGCGAGGCGCTGCGCTTCTCGGCCAGCACCACGCCGGTGCCCTGGCTGCCCTCGTTGAGCTTGATCACGTGCGGCGGCTCGCCGAGCATCGCCAGCACGTCGTTGGTGTCGTCGGGGTTGTCGCCGAACACCGTAACGGGCATGTCCAGCCCGTGCGAGGCGAGGATCTGCAGGGCACGCAGCTTGTCGCGCGCGCGCAACACGGCGTCGGAGGAGTTGGGCGTGTACACGCCCATCATCTCCAGCTGGCGCAGCACGGCCGTGCCGTAGAAGGTGGTAGTGGTGCCGATGCGCGGGATCACCGCGTCGATGTCGCGCAGAGCCATGCCCTTGTAGCGCAACGAGACGTCTATCGGCGCAATGCTCACGTAGCAGCGCAGCGGGTCGAGCACGCGCACCACGTGGTTGCGTTCGCGCGCGGCCTCGACCAGCCGGCGGGTCGAGTACAGCCGCGTGTTGCGCGACAGGATCGCGATCTTCATGGAAGGTGGCCGGTGAGGGTTCTTGGACTCAGGACAGGCCCGGTTCCGCGAACGCGGGCCGGGGTCGTGGCTGGGTATAGGAAAGCGCCGGATCCACCGCAAAGCGCCCGAGCAGCGCGCTGCGGCCGAGCAGCATGGGAAAAAGCATATGCCGGCGGTCGGTGAGGCTGATGTCGATGGGAAAGCGCTCGCCGGCCAGCAGCACCTCGCTGCGCACGAACCAGCGCTCGGTGCTGTGCCCGCCGGTATCGGTGACCACGCGCCGCCCCAGCGCCGGTGCCTCGCACTGCACGACATGCCGTTTTTGGCGTGGCCCCAGGGTGAGCGAAAAACGCAGCCAGGCCGCACCGTCGCGCTGGAAGGCGTCCAGCGCATCGACGTGCAGCGAGCTGGAACGGGCGCCGGTATCCAGCTTGGCCTTGAGCTGGCCGATGCCGAACTGCGGCAACGCCAGCCGCTCCCGCCAACCAAGGGTGATCACGCCTGCATTCATCCGCACACGCCGCAGTCCGGGGAAGGGCCCGACGGGGATCGGGCCGTCGTGTTGGAGCGAAGCTGGAGCGGGTGAAGGGAATCGAACCCTCGTCAGTAGCTTGGGAAGCTACAGCTCTACCATTGAGCTACACCCGCGTTCGCCGCGGATGGTAACCCGGGAAGCGACGGGCGGGAAATGCCCCTGTCGCACGGGGCGGACCGTGCCAGGCCCAATGCCATGTGAACCGGACATGGCGGCCGGCTGAACCGTCGGGCGCGCCGGCCCATTGCGCGGCGAACGACCGCCCCATAATCGGTCATCGCGCGGTGACGACAACCGTTCTTGTACGGGAACACGGCGCGGAGGAAACACATCATGCGTGCACCTTCGAAGCTGCAGCTGATCTGGCGCTCATGCGCCGCCACCCTGCTTTTGTGCGCCGCCGGCGTGCTGCATGCGCAAGCGGCCGATACCGCAGGCGATCCCCCCGACCGCGTCGCGCGGCTGTCCTATCTGCAGGGCGACGTCGGCCTGCTGCCTTCCGGCGGGCATGACTGGGGCGAGGCCGGCATCAACCGTCCGCTGACCGGCGGCGACCGGCTTTCCAGCGCCGCCGGAGCGCGCGCCGAGCTGGAGCTCAACGGCGCGGCGCTGCGCCTGGACGGGCAGACCGACGTGGGCCTGCTGCAGCTGGACGACCGCATGGCCCAGCTCGAGCTGACCCAGGGCACGCTCGACCTCCACGTGCGACGGCTGGGCGATGGCCAGAGCTACGAGATCGACACGCCGACCGTGGCGCTGGCGGTCGACCGCCCTGGCAACGTCCGCGTCGACGTCGATCGCGACGGCAAGGCCACCCTCGTCACCGCGTTCGATGGCAGCGCCACGGTCTATGGCGAGAACAATGCGCAGCGGCAGGTGGTCGCCGGACGCAGCTACCGTTTCGCCGATTCCTCGCTCGAAAACGTCGCGCTGGAGGAAATCGACGGCGGTGACGACTTCGACGCCTGGTCCAGCGGGCGCGACCGCCGCTATGCCGACTCCGGGTCGCGCCGCTACGTCTCCGAGGACGTGATCGGCTACCAGGACCTGGACAGCTACGGCCAATGGCGCAGCGATCCGGACTACGGCACGGTGTGGTATCCGGCGGACGTCGGTGTCGGCTGGGCGCCCTACCGCGACGGCCACTGGGCCTGGGTCGCTCCCTGGGGCTGGACCTGGGTGGACGACGCGCCGTGGGGTTTCGCGCCCTACCACTACGGGCGCTGGGCCTGGCGCGACGGCTGGTGCTGGGTGCCCGGCCCGATCGGCTGGAACCCGGTGTACGCGCCGGCGCTGGTCGCCTTCGTCGGCGGCCGCAACTGGAGCCTTTCGATAGGCACCGCGCCGGTCGGCTGGTTCCCGCTGGGCCCGGGCGACGTCTACGACCCCTGGTACCACAGCAGCCGCAACTACTACACCCAGGTCAACGTGACCAACATCTACGTGCGCAACGTCAACCGCACGGTGATCGTCAACCGCATCGACAACCGCTACCGCGACTGGAACCGCGGCATCGCCCCGCCGGTGCGGGCGATGGGCCGCGGCGGCAACGAGCCACGCGGCTTCACCGCGATGCCCGCGCGCAACTTCGCCGAGGCCGACCGCGTGCAGCGGCATCGGCTCAGGGTCGATGCCGGCGAGCTCGCGGGCGCGTCCGTGCTCACCCGCGCCGCCACGCCGCGGCCCACGCCACGGAGTTTCGCACCGCAGCGGCCGCCACAGGCGGACCCGCTGCCTGCGCAGGGCTTCCGGCGCGAGGTGGTGGCGCGGCATGCGCCGCGCATGGACGTGGCGGGCAACGAGCGCCTGGTCAACGATCGCCTGGCCCGTACGCAACCGCGGTCGATGCCGGAAAACGTGCGCGTGCTGCAGACCCCCAACGCCACCCTGCCTACGGCCGCGCGCATCGCTCCGGCCGACCGCGCGTACCCGCCGCAGGCAGCGCCGCGCGAAACCGCACGCCTTGCGGGCGACCATGACGTCCGCCGCGCCGAGGCATCCGCCGTCGCACCGATCCCGCGCGGAGAGCCGCTGCGCCCGGGTGAACTGCGCTCGGCGCGCTTCGCCCGGCCGGACGGATACCGGCCTCGGGAAACGATGCAGGGTCGGGGCAGCGTGAGCTTCATTTCCAGCGGCGCATCCGATCGCGAGCGCGAGGTCCGCGCGGCGCCCACGCTGCCGCAGGTGCCGCGCTTCGAGCGCGCCGAGGCGCCGCCGGCCCGTCGCTTCGACGCCAGCCCGCGCTTCCAGCAGGCGCCAGATGCCGATGCGCAGGCGCGCGAGGCCCGCATCGAGGGCGCACGCCGCATGCAGGCCATGCCGCGCGGCGAAGCGGCGGAGCCCGCGCACATGCGCGCACCGGATTTCGATGCGCAGCTGCGCGATCGCGCGCCAGCGCAGCCGCAGCGTTTCGAGCGGGCGCCCGACTTCCGCGCGATGCGCCCGATGCCGCAGTCCGAACCGATCCAGCGCGCCGCGCCGCCGTCGTATGGCCATGCGCCCGCACCCCAGTCGCACCCGCCGGCGGAACATCCGCATCGCGAGTCGCCGCGCCGGTTCGAACAGCAACAGTGACCGTTCCAGGCGGCGCCCTCGCGGCGCCGCCGCTACAATGCGCCGCCTCCGCGGCGTGACACGCAAGCGCCACGCCACCGCAACCCAGGCGCATGCCGTGACCGACCAGCCCGAGCTCCCCGAACCTTCCCCGCACCTGCGCCGCATACGCAGCTTCGTGCTGCGCGAAGGCCGCATGACGCCAGCCCAGCAGCGCGCCTTCGATGCACACTGGGCACGTTTCGGCATCGACTACACCGGTACCGTGCAGGATTTCGACGCGCGCTTCGATCGGCAGGCGCCGCGCGTGCTGGAAATCGGCTTCGGCAACGGCGAGGCGCTGGCCTGGGCTAGTGAGCACGACCCGGCACGCGACCATGTCGGCATCGAGGTCCACGGGCCCGGCGTGGGCCGGCTGATGAACGCGCTGGCCGCGCGCGACGCGCACAACGTGCGCATCTACAAGCATGATGCGGTCGAAGTGCTGGAGCACGAGATCGCACCCGGCACGCTGGCCGAGGCGCGCATCTGGTTTCCCGATCCGTGGCACAAGAAGCGCCACAACAAGCGGCGCATCGTGCAGCCGCAGTTCGTCGCCCTGCTGGCCTCGCGCACGGCGCCGGGCGGCCTGCTGCACCTGGCCACCGACTGGCAGCCCTACGCCGAGCACATGCTGGAGGTGATGGAGGCGGCACCCGCGTGGCGCAACGCCATCGCCCCCGGCCAGTACGCCCCCAAGCCGGCCTGGCGCATCGAAACACACTTCGAGCGGCGCGGGTTGAAGCTCGGCCACGGAGTGTGGGATCTGCTCTACCTCAAGGCGTAGGGTCCCGCCGGCTTTCCCCGCAGGGTGGGCTGAAGCCCACCCTGCGGGAGCTACCTCTCCCCACAGGGAAAAGGTTCACCAGCCGCTGCAACGCCCCGCTTATACTGCCCGGCAAACAGGGACAGGCCCCACCGCGTGAGGCATCCGCCGCACAACTCCATCCGTTTCCACCACCAGCCCTTCCTGGACGCTCGCTAGTGGCCCTTGCGCTCACCCCCGAAATGATCCTCGTGCTCGGGCTGGTGTGCTTCACCATGCTGATGCTGGTGCTGGAGTGGATCCGCGCCGACATGGTGGCGTTGCTGGTGGTGGTGGTGATCGGCCTCATCGGGCTGATTCCCTCCGACCGCGTGTTCAATGGCTTCGCCGGCAACGCGGTGATCGCGATCATCGCGATCATGATCATGGGCGCGGGGCTGGACCGCGCCGGCGTGCTTTCGCTCACCGCGAGCTTCGTGATGCGCATGGCGCGCGGCAAGGAGTCGCGCCTGGGCGTCGTGATCAACTCGGTCACCAGCCTGTTCAGCGCGGTGATCCCCAGCCAGGCGCTGGCCGCGCTGATGATCCCGGTGACCAGCCGATTGTCCGCGCGCACCGGCGTGCCGATCTCGCGGCTGCTGCTGCCGATGGGCTTCTGCATCCTCACCGCGACCAACACCACGCTGATCGCCAATTCGCCGCTGATCGTCCTCAACGACCTGATCGCCAGCGCCAACGCCAACCTGCCGCCCGGCGCGCACACCATCCCCAAGTTCGGCCTGTTCAGCGTGACGCCGGTGGGACTGGTGCTGGCGCTGCTGGGCATCGGCTACTTCTGGCTGTTCACCCGCAGGCTGCTGCCCGAACGCGAGGACGAGCGGCTGAAGGTGACGCCGGGACGCACCGAGAGCTACTTCGCCGAGACCTACGGCATCGGCGGCGAGACCGCGGAACTCACCGTCACCGCGGAAAGCCCGCTGGTGGGCATGAGCATCGGCGAGGTGGAACAGCTGCACGGCGCGCCGCTGATCCTGGCGATCAAGAGCGGCAACGACGCGCGCATGGCGCCGCCGGTGGACTACGTGATCTGGGTCGGTTCGGTGCTCGGCGTACTGGCCCCGCGCGACCAGATCGCACAGTTCGCCAACAACCAGCTGTGCAAGGTCTCCCCGCGCATGCGCCAGCTGGGCGAGCTGTTCAACCCGACCCGCGCCGGCATCTCCGAGGCGGTGCTGCCGCCGTCCTCGCGCTTCCTCAAGCAGAGCGTGGGCGACCTGCGCCTGCGCAAGCGCTACGGCATCTCGGTGCTGGCGGTTAACCGCGGCGACCAGGTGTTCCGCGACGACCTGCGCGGCGTCAGCCTGCGCGCCGGCGACACGCTGGTGCTGCACTCGAGCTGGCGCGACCTGGCGCTGGCCTCGGAGGACAAGGACCTGGTCGTGGTCACCGACATCCCCAAGGAGGAACAGCGCCCCGGCAAGATCTGGCAGGCGGTGGGCTTCTTCCTGCTGGCCAAGTGCCTGGCCCTGTTCACCCACCTGGACCTGTCGGTGGCCATGATGACCGGCGCGATCGGCATGCTGCTCTCCGGCGTGCTGAACATGGACGAGGCCTACAAGGCGGTCAACTGGAAGACGATCTTCGTGACCGCGTGCCTGATCCCGCTGGGATGGTCGATGGATGCCACCGGCACCGCCGCCTGGGTGGCGCAGGAGGTGCTCAACCACCTGGGCAGCGCCTCGCCGTGGATCCTGCAGACGTGCCTGGCCGTGCTCACCCTGCTGTTCTCGCAGGTGATGTCCAACGTGGGCGCCACGGTGATGATGGTGCCCATCGCCATCAGCGTGGCGGTTGCCACCGGTGGCAACCCCTCGGCCTATGCGCTGATCGTGGCGGTGTCCTCGTCCAACACCTTCCTGCTCAGTTCCGGCCACCCCGCGCTGATGATGGTGGCTGGCCCCGGCGGCTACCGCGGCAAGGACTTCCTGCGCGTGGGCGTGCCGCTCACCGTGATGGTGCTGGTGGCGACGTTGCTCGCCATCAACCTGATGTTCCACTGAACCGGAAGCGGGCCGAACAGGCGCCTGGGCGCCTTCTTTGCAGGCCACAGGCGCCTGCCTCCCATTGACGAGAATTGCACTCGGGGCTGCCTACTCTTGCCCGAAGCCCTTTCATCGGGCCAGGGAACGGGGATATCCGGTTTTGCCTGCGCATGCAGGTGGTGCCGTGCACGGTCTGGCGGGAAAGAACCGTCTGCCGACATGGCCCATTCAGGACGATGGGACACAGCCACTATGCAGTACTCCCGGATACTTATTGCCTGCCTGACGGCCGCCTGCGTTTCGGCGGTGGCGATCGCCATCCTCTACCGCTTCGCGGAATCCTGGGGCCTGGTCGACCGGCCGGACGAGCGCAAGCACCACGTCGGCCACGTCCCCTTGATCGGAGGCCTGGCCGCGTTCATCGGCGTGCTCGCCGGCACCGTGATCGACGGGCAACCCCATCTCTACACCGTCACCCTGCTGGCTACCGCCGCCGTGCTCGCAGCAGTGGGCGCGCTGGACGACCGCTTCGACCTGAGCGTGCGCACGCGGCTATTGGTGCAGACAGCCGCCGTGCTCACCATGGTCGCGGTAACCGGAGTTCAGATCCACACGCTCGGCCACCTGTTCGGCCAGGAATTCGAGCTGGGCGTGTTCGGTATCCCGCTCACCGTCGTGGCGGTGATCGGCCTGCTCAACGCCTTCAACATGATGGACGGCATCGACGGCCTGGCCGGCACGCTGGCGCTGGTCAGCATCGGCGCCATCATCATGTACCAGGGGCAACCGCAATGGCCGGGCGTGATCGTGCTGGTGCTGCTGGCCGGCGCGCTGGTGCCCTACCTGGCGGTCAACCTGGGCCTGGTCGGCAAGAAGATCTTCCTGGGCGACGCCGGCAGCATGGTGATCGGCTACATGCTCGCCTGGTCGCTGATCCACCTGAGCCAGAGCGGCCCGACCCATGAGCTGTCCACCATGGACGTGCTCTGGTGCGTGGCGCTGCCGGTGCTCGACACGCTGGCGGTGATGGTGCGGCGCATCCGCGAGGGCAAGAGCCCGTTCAAGCCCGACCGCGGCCACGTCCATCACATGATGATGCGCGCCGGCCTGGGCCCGCGTACCACGCTGGTGGCGCTGGTGACGCTGGCGATCCTGCTGGCGCTGACCGGCATGCTCACCCACTCGCTGGCGCCCGGCAGCAACCTGCTTGCCTTCGGCGCTATCACGGTGATCTACGTAACGCTGATGGGACGCGTCTGGCAGAAGCTGCAGTCCACCCCCGCGATTCCGACGCTGGCGCCGCCGCGGCCCACGCTGGAGACGACCGGCCGCCTGCCCAGCAACGTCGTGCGGCTGCAGTCCTCGGTGACGCTGCTGTCCTCCTACGGCAAGAAGGCCCAGGGACCCAAGCGGGGCTCTGCTGCCAAATAGGAACCCTCGCGGGGCGGCGCGTGCCGCGGCGCCCCGCCCTTTCCCGCGCCGCATCGCCGCAGCATGCGGCATGGGTTCGCGACGCCTCATTCCGCCGGCCCGGCCGGACCTCCCTTCCGCCTAACTGCCGAGGCAGCTATGCGCCGGCTTCATTGCACGAACCGTCCACCGGCCACCGCCGACAATTCCTGGCACCCGTTTTTGTGGAAACCGCCACGGCATGAACCCGACCGCCCCGATCAAGCCGACACGCCTGCGTCAGGTGCCGGCCATGCAACAGGCAACGCAATGAGGCAGAAGCTCAAGAACTTCAGGGACCAGGTGTCGCCGCTGCTCATGGTGCTGCCCGACTGCGCCTTCTACCAGTACAAGTACCTGCTGGCCCATGCCCGGATGTGCCGCTTCCAGAAGCCGCGGCGCTTCTCGGAGAAAATCTTCCATCGCATGCGCTATCCGTCGCCGCTGTTCTCGCGGCTGGCCGACAAGGTCGAGGTGCGCAGCTACATCGCCAATACCGTCGGCACGCAGTACCTGGTGCCGGCCCACCTGATCACCGAACGGGTGGTCCCGGAAACCTTCGACGAGCTGCCCGAGAGCTTCGTGATGAAGGCCAACCACAGCTTCGGCCAGCTGCGCATCGTGCACGACAAGTACGACGAGGACCCGGTCGAACTGGCGCGCCTGGCCAATGCCTGGATGACGTCGGAATTTCCGATACGGATGCGCGAGAAGCATTACCGCTACATCCGCCCGCGCATCATCTTCGAGCATGCGCTGTTGACCGAGCGGCGCCCCCCCGACGACTTCAAGTTCAACGTGTTCAACCCCGGCCCGGGCCAGCAGCCGTACATCTTCATCCAGCACATGCAAGGCCGTTTCGAGCATTTGACCCAGGACCTCTACCTGGAGGACTGGTGCCCGGCGCCCTTCCAGCTGCTGCACCAGAAGACCAGCGGCCGCCTGGCGCCACGGCCCGACCAACTGGACGAAATGCTGCAGATCGCGCGCAGGCTGGCCGAACCGCTGGGCTACATGCGTGTGGACCTGTACCTGCACCAGGGCCGTGTCTATGTGGGCGAGCTCACGCTCACCCCCGGTGCCGGCCGCTACGTCTTCGAACCGAAGGAATGGGACGAAACGCTTGGGACCAAGTTCGGCTGGCCCGAGCCTGCGCTGCACATGGACCTCCCCTCCAGCGGCAACGGCACCAGCAACGACGCCGCCGCGGTGACCGCGCGCGTCGCCAGCACGCTGGAATGAACTATTCCACCTCCACCGGATATCCAGACAGAGACCATGACACAGGACGTCCGATGAACCTGCATAGCCTTCGCCCACGACTGGCCACCATGCACGAGGCAGGTGGCGATCCACGCGAACCCGCGCCCGAACGCGCCCGTGAGCCTGCAGCCAGCCGGAGCACATGCATGCCGATGAACAACGACAAGAACCCCAAGAAAGACAAACGACCGACGGTGATCGTCTACAAGTCGCGCCTGCTGCCCTATTCGGAAACCTTCATCCGCGAACAGGTGCGCATGCTCTCTGGCTGGCGCGCGATCCTGGTGGGCGACGGCCTGGTCGGCAAGGGCCTGGCGCTCGATGGGCTGGACGTGCGGCTGCTGGGCTACCGCCACCGCCTCGTGCAGCGCGTGGCCAACCGCAGCTCGCCCTACCTGATCTGGTCGTGGCCCAAGCTACGGGCGCTGCGGGCCGAACAGGCCGACCTGCTGCACATCCACTTCGCCACCGACGCATACCGGATCTGGCCGCTCGCCCGCCAGCTCAACCTGCCGACGCTGGTGACGCTGCACGGCTACGACATCAACACCTATCGCAGCTGGTGGGAAGCGGGCAACGGCGGCCGCCGCATGCGCAACTTCCCTGCCGGCCTGCTGAGGCTGGCGCAGGACCGCAGGGTCCACTTCATCGCCGTGTCCAGGGCGATCCGGCAATCGGCGATCGAATTCGGCCTGCCCGAGAACAAGATCAGCGTGCGGCACATCGGCGTGGACACCGCGAGCTTCACGCCGGGTCCCAAGCCGCTCGCCGACAGGCGCGACATCCTGTACGTCGGTCGCCTGGTGGAAAAGAAGGGCTGCCGCTACCTGCTGCAGGCCTTCGAGCAGATCCAGGAGGACTTTCCCGACTACCGCCTGGTCATCGTCGGCAACGGCCCGCTCGGCGACGAACTGAGGTCCTACGCGCAGGAGCGCGGCGTGCGCGCGGCCTTCCTCGGTGCGCTGCCGGCCGAGAAGGTGCGCGAATGCCTGGACGAGACGCGGGTGTTCTGCCTGCCCAGCATCACCGCCGACAACGGCGACGCGGAGGGCCTGGGCATCGTGATCCTGGAGGCCCAGGCGGCCGGCGTGCCGGCGATCACTTCCGCCCGTGGCGGTGCGCAGGAAGGCATCGTGCACGGCAAGACCGGCTTCGCCCATGCGGAGAAGGACGTCGCGGCGCTGCGGCGAGGCCTGGTCGCCCTGATGCAGAACGATGAGCTGGCCGAGCAGTTCGGTCGGCGCGGACGCGAGCACGTCATGGCGACCATGGATATCGCCGCCTGCAACCTGGAGCTGGAGGAGCTCTACGAGCAGCATGCCTTCGGCACTACCCATCGTGCAGGCGCGTCGGGCAACGTGAAGATGTTTCCTCGCGGGGAAAAGCAGTGCATCTGAGCCGCTGCCCGCCGCACGGCTGAGGGCGTGCTCCCGCGCGCCTACTCGCCGAACAGCGTATCGATCACCCGCTGCGCCAGCTCATCCACCGACGCTCCCTGCGTCTGCAGGTGCAGTTCCGGCCGCTCCGGCGGCTCGTACGGCGAATCGATGCCGGTGAAGTTCCTGATGCGCCCGGCACGCGCCTTGGCGTACAGGCCCTTGGGGTCGCGCTGTGCGCACACCTCCAGCGGCGTATCCACGAACACCTCGCGGAATTCGCCTTCGCCGAACAGCCCACGGGCCATGCCGCGCTCGCTGCGGAACGGGCTGATGAAGGACACCATCACGATCAGGCCGGCGTCCGCCATCAGCCTGGCCACTTCGGCCACGCGGCGGATGTTCTCCACGCGGTCCTCCTCGGTGAAGCCGAGGTCGCGGTTGAGGCCATGGCGCACGTTGTCGCCGTCCAGCATGTAGGTGTGATAGCCCATCGCGTGCAGCCGCTTTTCCACCAGGTTGGCGATGGTCGATTTGCCCGAGCCGGACAGGCCGGTGAACCACAGGCACGCCGGGTTCTGGCCCTTGATGCGGGCGCGCGCGACGCGGTCGACGTCGGTGTGCTGCCAGTGGATGTTGTCGGCGCGGCGCAGGGCGAAGTTGAGCGTGCCTGCGGCAACGGTGGCGTTGGTCTGGCGGTCGATCAGGATGAACCCGCCGAGCTCGTGGCAGTCGTCGTAGGCCTCGAATGCGATCGCGTGGTCCAGGCCGAGGTTGCAATAGCCCACCTCGTTGAGCTCCAGGCGCTTGGCCGCCCGCTTCTCCTGGGTATTCACGTCGACGCGGTGCTTGATGTCGGTGACCTGCGCGGTGACCAGGCGCGCACCGATCTTCATCCAGTAAGGGCGTCCCGGCAGCAACGCGGAAGCGTCCATCCACAGCACGTGCGCGGCGAACTGGTCGGCCACCTGCGGCGGTTGCGAGATGCTGGCGATCACGTCGCCGCGGCTGATGTCGCGCTCGTCTTCCAGCTGGATCGCCACGGCGTCGCCGACGCCGGCGCGCGGCAGGTCGCCGTCGGCGGTGACGATGCGCGCCACGCGCGAGCGCACGCCGCTGGGCAGCGCCACCACCTCGTCGCCCGGCGCGATGGAGCCGGCCACGACCTGTCCTGCATAGCCGCGAAAGTTCTGGTTGGGCCGGCATACCCACTGCACCGGCATGCGGAAGCCGAGCTTGCTTGCCGCGCGGTCGACCTGCGCGGACTCCAGTTGTTCGAGCAGGCTCGGGCCCTTGTACCAGCCCATCGCGCTCGAGCGGCGCGAGACGTTCTCGCCATGCAGCGCGGACAGCGGCACCGCGGTGACGTGCCCGATGCCCATCTGCGCGGCGACCACGCGGTAATCGCTCTCGATGCGTTTGAAGACGCCCTGCGCATAGCCGACCAGGTCCATCTTGTTGACCGCCAGCAGCACGTGGCGGATGCCGAGCAGGCCGCAGATGTAGGTGTGGCGGCGCGTCTGCGTCAGCAGGCCTTTGCGCGCATCGACCAGCACGACGGCCAGGTCCGCGGTGGAGGCGCCGGTGGCCATGTTGCGGGTGTACTGCTCGTGCCCCGGGCAGTCGGCGACGATGAACTTGCGCCTGTCCGTGCTGAAGAAGCGGTACGCCACATCGATGGTGATGCCCTGCTCCTGCTCGGCCGCCAGGCCGTCGACCAGCAGCGCGAAATCAAGCTGCCCGTTCTGCGTGCCGTGGCGCAGGCTGTCGCCCTCCAGCGCCGCCAGCTGGTCGTCGAACAGCAGCTTGGTGTCGTACAGCAGGCGCCCCAACAGGGTGCTCTTGCCGTCGTCCACGCTGCCGCAGGTGATGAAGCGCAGCAGGCTCTTGGTCTCGTGCCGCTGCAGGTAGTCGTCGATCGCGGTGACCGCGCCCGCCGCCGATTCCATGCGCTTGGCCATCAGAAATAGCCCTCCTGCTTCTTCTTCTCCATCGAGGCCGAGGCGTCGTGGTCGATGATGCGGCCCTGGCGCTCGGAGGTGCGCGCCACCAGCATTTCCTGGATCACCGCCGGCAGCGTGTCGGCCTGCGACTCGATCGCCGCGGTGAGCGGATAGCAGCCCAGCGTGCGGAAGCGCACCTTGCGCATCTGCGGCACCTCGCCCGGCGCGAGCGGCATGCGCTCGTCGTCGACCATGATCAGCTGGCCGTCGCGCTCGACCACCGGACGTTCCCTGGCCAGGTACAGCGAAGGCACCTGGATGTTCTCGCGGTAGATGTAGAGCCAGATGTCCAGCTCCGTCCAGTTCGACAGCGGGAACGCGCGCACGCTCTCGCCCTTGTGGACACGCGCGTTGTAGAGGTTCCAGAGCTCCGGCCGCTGGCTCTTGGGGTCCCAGCGCTGCTGCGCATTGCGGAAGGAGAACACGCGCTCCTTGGCGCGCGATTTCTCCTCGTCGCGGCGCGCACCGCCGATCGCCGCATCGAACTTGTACTGGGTAAGCGCCTGCTTCAGCGCCTGCGTCTTCATGATGTCGGTGTGCACGGCGGCGCCGTGCGTGAACGGACCGACGCCCTGCGCCACGCCCTCCTGGTTGGTGTGCACGAGCAGCCGGCACCCGGTTTCCTTCGCCCGGCGGTCGCGGAAGGCGATCATCTCGCGGAATTTCCAGGTGGTGTCCACGTGCAGCAGCGGTATCGGCGGCGCCGCCGGATGGAACGCCTTCTGCATCAGGTGCAGGAGCACCGACGAGTCCTTGCCCACCGAATAGAGCATCACCGGGTTGGCGAATTCCGCCGCCACCTCGCGCATGATGTAGATGCTCTCCGCCTCCAGGCGCTTGAGGTGGGAGGCAGCGGCCAGGGAGTGGACTTCCGCGGCGCCGCCGCCGGATGCGGCTTTGCCGTGCGCAAGCGCGTTGTCGTCCGGCATTGCGGCCAGTTTCATGGGCTCGTCCTTTCGGTCCAGCAGCAAGGGCAACGCATATCGTTGCATCCTAGGTATCGGGTCGTGAAAGAAATCGTTAGCCGTCCGTCATGCCGCCAGGGAATATCCGAGGCCTGCATCGCGCGCCGGCCTCACATGCCCAGCCACAGGGCGAAGCGGTTGGCCGCGTAGGTTTTCGGGCGCTCCCACCGGACCCGCCGATAGGGATGGCGCGCCTCCCGCCAGCGGTAGCCGAACGTCTCGAACACCGGCTCGGCAATGTGGTTCGCGAGGGCTATCTCGTAGTCGCTGACCTGCTCCCTCCATTTCTCCAGCGGACGCCGGGAGACCCCGCGGAACGCCTCGTTGCTCGTGCTGTTGCCGCTCCACAGCCGGCCCATCGCCGTCGGCTGGGTAAGCGTCGGGTGGTAGCCGATGCCGAGGAAGCCGGCGACCTTCCGCATGACCGCCTCGGTGTCGCACACCAGATCCTCGAAGCGCACGCACAGGTAATTGGGTACGGCAAGGCGATTGGTGAACAGGTGGTGGTAGGAGTTGTGCAGCGAGGCCGCCATCGGCCATAGATAGGGAAAACGCGCGCTCTTCTTCTGCAGCATCCGCCGCACGGCGACCAGCGTGGCGTACGGATTGCGCACGATGTGGACGAAGCGCGCGCCGGGAAAATAGCTCGCCAGCACGTAGGCGAATTCGGCGTGTTCCACCGACTTCTCCACCAGCACGCGCCCGGGCGGGGGCGGCACGCCGAACGCTGCCTCGTGGGCGGCGCGCATGTAGCCGAGGAAGAACGCGGGCATGTCTTGCGGATCGAGCTTGCGCAGGCGCGATTCCAGCACCTCCATGCGGTAGTGGAAGCCCGGCGCGTCGGCATAGGGATTATCCCGGCCAGTGTCCTGGCGGATCTGCTGCAGCAACTGGTCGATGAACTGCTGACGGTCGAGCGGACGGGGGATGTTGCGCCGCCGCCGATAGTCCACCCAGTGGTTGGTGAACTGGAACAGGTGCGTTTCCTTGGGCAGCACCGCCAGCTCGGGATGACCGTCCAGGAGGCTGCGCAGGAGGCTGCTGCCGCTCTTGTGCGATCCGAGCAGGAACACCGGCGCGCTGCTGCCGGCGGCCTTGCGGCCGACGGCGCCGCCGAGCGGAGTGGCGAAAGCATGCCCGGACGCGAGCCCGCGAGGCCGCGATGGACCTGGTTGTCCCGGCAGATGGTTGGTGAAGGCGGTCGGTTCCATGTCAGGCTCCCGCGGCATACCCGAAGGCGGACATCGGCTTGGCGCAGGTAGCCTCGATGATGCGCAGGTTCTCCCGGCCAAAGAAGTTTTCCAGCACCGCATTGCGGTCGCCGCGCGGCTGGAACTGCTTGTCCACTTCGCCGCTGATGTCGTTGACGACCGCCAGCCCGAGGTCGTCGGCCAGCTGCTCGATCACGCCCACCTTGTCGGCCACGAAGTCCTCGTAGCGCACCAGATGGATGGACGACTTCGCATCGAAATACTGGCGGGTGCCCAGGCACCATCGCTGGGACAGGCGGGAGATGTAGTTGCCGCGGCTGATGGCCAGGCCACGCCCGTCGACGATCGCGCGCCAGCCCTTCTGGCTGGACGGTATGAAATTGTCCTCCGGCTCCAGCTCGCGCAGGTTGCCCGGGATCTTCAATCGGTTGAGGATGCTGCGGATGTTGTCGCGCGGGTCGCGCACGATGAACACCTGCTGCGATTGCGGAAACCGAGCTTTCAGTTGCGGGTAGAGGAAGGCGAAATCGGGATCCTTGATGATCCTCGCCTGGAAGTAGGCGCCGAACCGGTTTATGAACTCGTCGACGGTGAGCCGCCCTTCCAGGATGTCCGGCAGCAGGAAATCCTTGGCGTCGTGGTACAGCACGTGCCAGAACGGATCGTTGCTGAACTGGGCGCCGACCGCCTTGGCCAGCAGCGCCGCGATGACCGTGGTGCCCGACTTGGGGCTGCCGCCGATGATCACCGGCTGCGGATAGACCCGGGCGGCCCGGTGCTGACAGAAGCGGATGCACGTGCGACCGAATCGGCTTGCCTGCCGGAGGGGATGGGGCAATTCCCTCAGAAAATCGCGCATAAGAAATCCCTTCATGCCGGTCGCTACCGCAAGATCTTCCCAGCGGCCACATCAAGACGGCGTCCAGGCCGCTCCAGATCATCGGCATCCGCCCGCTCAGGACTTGCGGGCGCGCAATTCCTCCACGATCCGCAACTGCTCGCGCAAGTTCGCACGGCCACCGGGCATGACGAACCACGCCGCCAGGTAGGCCACGCCGTAGAGCAGGGCGTCGAGCACCACCCAGTAGGCCGGCCAGGCGGCGCGGGTGGCATGCAGTACCCACAGCACCGCCCCGGCGGCGATCGATGCCGCCGCCGGCCGCGCCAGGGTGATCGCCGTCTGGCGCATGCGGATCGGCGTGCCGCGGTAGCACCAGGCGAGGCTGGGCCAGGTGAGCAGGGCCCGCGTCACGCTGAAGGAGATCGCCACGCCCAGCGCGCCCCACGGCAGGCCGACGAAGAATCCGAGCACGGTCAGCGGCGTGACGATCAACTGCTGGCGCAGCTGGCGCGCGGTTTCGCCCAGCGCGCTGTAGACCCACCCGCCGGCGACGTTGAAAGTGCCGAAAAAGGCCGCCACGCCCAGCGCCTGGAACATCGGCACCACCGGCAGCCAGCGGTGGCCGAGCGCGATCTCGATGACTGCGCGCGCATCGGCCAGCAGGAAGCACACCACCGGCATGCCCAGGAAGGTGATCGCGCCCAGCGCACGGTAGTAGAAGCGCGCGAAGCGCTCGGGCTGGTTCTGCAGGCGGCTCAGTCCCGGCAGCACCACCGCCGATATCGGCGCGTTGATCTGCCCCACCGGCAGCAGCAGCAGCCGGTAGGCCTGGGTGTAGAAGCCCAGCGCCACGTCGGAAACGAAGCGGCCGATCAGGATGTTGTCCATGTTGCGGTTGGCGAAATTGAGGATGTTGAAGCCGCTCTGGTTCGCCCCCAGCGCGATCATCGGGCGCACGCCGGCGCGGCGGCGCGGCAACCCCGGCAACCAGCGGCAGTTCCACACCATCAGCACCAGCATGGCCACGCTGGTGCCGTAGTACTGGATCACCAGCGACCAGTAGCCGGCGCCGAACCAGGCGCTGCAGAACGCCACCAGGAAGCCGGCGATGCGCGCAGCCACGGTGACCGTGCCGATGGTGCCGAAGCGCATCTGCCGCTGCATCAGCGCGGTGTGCTGGATGGCCAGGCTGTCGGTGACGATCGTGCCGGCCATCGCCACCACCAGCCACAGCACGCGCGGATCGCGGTAGAACCACGCCATCGCCGGCCCGAGCGCAGCCAGGAGCGCGGCGGCGGCGAGGCCCAGCGCCAGGTTCAGCCAGAACAGCGTGCTCACCTGCGCGTGGTTGATCTCCGCGCGCTGCACGGTGGCCAGCGAAAGGCCGCCCGAGCGCAGCACGGTGACGAAGCCGATCATCGCGACGGTCTTGCCGAACACGCCGAAGTCGGCCGGCGCCAGCATGCGGGCGAGCACCGCCATGCCGGCCAGCTGCACGCAGAACAGCCCGGCCTGGCTGAGCATGGTGGCGAACGCGCCGCGCACGCTGTGGCGGCGCAGGTCGCGGTGGACGTGCTGCATGTCGAACATGCGGTGGACGCCGCGCGCGTGCGTGTCGGTCATGACGGATTCGGAACGGAGCACAGGCGGCCCGGGGCGTATGTATCGAGGTCGCGAACATTCGCCGCGTGCCCGTGAAACGGCCGTATAGCGGGGCTCGCCCGCGGCGCAGCGCCGGCGTTCAACGCTGCGCGACGCGCCGGTACATGGCGCCCGTGCGCGCCTTGATGCGGGAGGAGATGCGGATGCCCAGGAACCTCGCCAGCAGCGCGCTGCGTGCGTTGTAACCCTTGCTGTCCAGGCCGAACGAGCGCGCCCTGGCGCTCCAGCGCGCGCCCAGCGCGTCTTCGCCGTTGGCGAAGGCGACCCAGGCGTTCTTGCAGCACACCCGGCCCAGCGCCAGCGCATAGGGGTTGCTGCCGTCGCGTCCGTCCTGCCCGCGCACCCAGCGCTCGAGCTGCTCGAACACGATGTCGGCGGCATACATCACGTCGCGGATCTGCGCCCGGGTGACCCGATGCGGCGAATCGTGCTGCCAGTAGACGCCGTTGCCCTGCGCGGACACCGCCACCTTCAGGCCGCCCGTCAGCGCGCGGATCATCAGCTCGCCGTCCTGGTCCTTGCGCAGTCGCTCGTCCCAGCCGCCGATCGCGCGCACGGCCTCGGTGCGCCAGGCGATGCAGCAGGGCGGGAAGAAAGCGTGGATGATCCAGTGGAAGATCCGCTCGCCGTTGTCCAGTTCCGGCGGCTGGCGCAGCACGCCCCGCTCGCGGCCTTCGCCGTGGTAGCGCCAGGGGCCGATCGCCACGTCGGCGGCATTTCGTTCCAGCGCGCCGACCAGACCGGCCAGCAGGCCGTTCTCCACGTAGTCGTCGGCGTCCAGGAACATCACGTAGCGGGTGTCCAGCTGCGCCAGGCCCAGGTTGCGCGCATGCGGCGCGCCGCCGTTCTGCGGCAGCGAGATCAACTGCGCGCCGGTCTCCCGGACCACCCGCGAGGTGGCGTCGAACACGCCGTCCTCGACCACGAGGACGTTGCGCGCGGGTACGCCCTCGGCCAGCACCGAGCGGATCGTCCGCGCCACCCAGTGCTCGGACCGGTACGCGGGGATCACCACGCCGAGGTTCATGCACGCCTCCCGCCCGAATCCGTCCCGGCCGCCGGCCGCATCGTCGGCCCCTGGCCTGCTACGCGTGGCCATGGGAGGAAACCCGCCCGCGCAGATGCCGCATGCGGCGCAGGAACTTCAGGCGCGCCTTGTTCACCACGCCGACGACGCTGGCATAGAGGTACTCGCGGTAGTTGAGCAGCCCTTCCTGCGTGAGCTTGCGGCGCAGAACGGCGCGGCCGTGGTGGACCGCGGCAAAGTCGTCGCTGAGCCCTACGTCACCGGCCTCGCGCCGGTTGGCGATGGCCAGGACCTGATCGATCTTGGCGCAGCGGTAGCCGGAAAAGACGATCCGCGACCACAGCAGGTAGTCCTCCGAACGGCGAAAGGCCTCGTCGAAGCGGAACGGCAGGTCGCGGCGCAGTACCACCGAAGAAGTCGGGAAGGGATTGCGCACCAGCAGCGTACGCCGGCCCACGATGCGCACTTGCACGGGCAGCTGCGGCTCGGGGGCGGGGGTGCCGCGCGCGCGCACCGGCATCTGGTGGGCGATGAGCGCGATGGCAGGGTCCGCGTCCAGCGCCGCCATCTGCAGCTCCAGTTTGCGCGGCGCCCAGGTGTCGTCGGCGTCGAGGAGGGCGACGTACGGCTGTTGCGCCCGCTCCCAGCCGGTGTTGCGCGCGAGCGATGGACCGCCGTTGGCGGGCAGCACGATCACCTTGATCCAGTCGGCGTCGTAGGCGGCCGCAACGCGGTGCAGGGCCTCCACCGTTTCGCTGCCGCTGGCGTCGTCCACCAGCAGGACTTCGGCCGGCGGCAGTGTCTGTGCGGCAATCGAGGCGACCGCCTCGTCGATGGTCTTGGCGCAGCGGAAGCAAGGGATCACCACGCTCACCGGCGCCCGCATCCGCGGGGCGTCTTTCCGGTCCGGGACATCCGCGTCCGCGGGGGCTTGCGTCACCGTGTTCATGCATCGGCCTGGCGAAGACGTATCGCCAGAGCATGGTTCGCGGGCGATCAAGGCGTCGTCAAAGCTCGCCGGCAGCCGGTACGCGTAGGGCAAAAAATGGGGCAGCCATAGGCTGCCCCCGGGGAATGCCAGCAGCGTGTTGCTTACTGGGTGAAGCCGTTGAGGTTGGGATTGGAGTAGTAGTTGCCGGACACGGAGATGTTGTAGGTGTTGGCGCCCAGCTGCAGATCGCGGTCCAGCGCGGTGCGCGTGTTGCCCGGCGAGACGTAGCGGGTGCTGTTGGACTTCAGCGTGTTGCCGGTGATCGACACGTCGTGCGTGGTGCCGCTCACGCCGATGCCGGCCAGGCCGTTGTTGTTGGCGTTGTTGCCGGTGAAGTTCAGGTACTCCGAGCTGATCGCCAGGGCGCCGAAGCCGCGGTTGCCGGTCAGGGTGTTGTTGACGAAGGTGATGTCCGAGATGTTGGCATGCAGTTCGATGCCGTTGCCGTTGTTGCCGGAGAACACGTTGTTCTCCACGCGCACGGCAGTGACCGGGCCTTCGGTCTGCGGCTCGATGTCCATGCCCGCTTCCGGCAGCGTGCCGTTGCTGTTCTTGAAGGTGTTGCCGACGATGTAGACGTGCGAGGACGGGGCGATCGTGATGCCCTGGCGGCGGTTGTTGCTGGACACCACGCCGGTCACGGTCACGTAGTCGGAGAGCACCTGGCTGCGGCTGGTGGTGATGGCGCCGACCAGCAGGCCGTCGCCCCAGAAGTTGGACAGCTTGACCTGCTTGACCACCACGTTCTGCGAGCCGGAGATGTTGATGCCGTAGCCCCACTGGCCGGTGGTGCCCATGTGCTTGACGCGGTCGCCGACCAGGTTGCCGCCGACGATGCGCACGTTGTTGACGTTCCACACCTTGATCAGCCAGTAGCGGCTGGCGCTGTTGGGAATGACTTCCAGCGTGGCCGTGGAGGCCATCAGCAGGCGGGTGTGCGAGCGCATCTGGATCGGCTTGAGCGCGTTGATCATGTAGTGGCCGGCGCCGACGTACACGGTGCCGCCGTCGGCGGGCAGCGCGTTGACGGCGGCCTGGAAGGCGGCGGTGTCGTCATGCACGCCATCGCCCAGCGCGCCCATGGTGCGGACGTTGATGGTGGTCCTGCCGGTGACCGTCGCAGGCATCGACGTCCACCAGTCGGCCGCGAACGAAGGCGCGGCGGCGAGGGAAAGGGCGACGGCGGTCAGCGCCAGCGCCAGCGGCTTCTTGAGGAAATTCTTCGCGGCAACGGAACGGGCAGACGCGGGCTTGTGGTTCTTGGCGAGGATGTTCATGGCAACCGAAGGTCTCGAGTGGTTGTCGGGTATGAGGCTTCGTTCACGCGAAGCTCACGCAAAAAATGCGCGATCGTCACGTACCTAAGCAAGCTCGACAGGGACACCCGAGTGGCGATTCCATGATCACGTTGGCAAAAGGTGGAGTGAACGCCAACCTCGCGTGAAGAAGCTGCGGCCAACTCCATCACGTTATGCGGCGCCGGGCACGCAGGCAGGCGCCTGCTCACGTCGCGCGATGCACGTACATCGCGCGCCAACGAGCGCAGGAAAACCCCTTGCGGCATGCACCCGCGCAGGCGCAGGGCAGCGTGCGCCGACGCAACCGCGGGGCCTGCCGCGATCTACATGAACCTAAGCTAATGGTCGAGCTTGTTAGCCCGGACGACGTCCTGCATGGTCCGCGTCACTTTCACGTGACGAGAGAGTCAACCCCTGATGATGAAACTACACGACACCCAGTCATCGGCTAAGCCGGCCACCGCCAAGCGCACGTTCTCCCCGAAGAAGTCCTTGATGATCGCTATCGCTTCGCTGGGACTGTCTGCCGTGGCGCTTCCCGCTGCCGCAACCACCTGGTGGAACGCCTCGCCGAGCATCTCGATCGGTTCCGCCACCATCAACGTCAAGAACAAGGGCGCGCTCGGCAACGGCTCGCATGACGACACTGCCGCCATCCAGGCCGCCGTCAATGCGCTGCCCTCCACCGGCGGCACGATCTACGTCCCGCCCGGGCGCTACATGATCAACGCGCTCAAGCCGATCCGGATGCGCTCGCACACCCGCCTCAAGCTCGATCCCTCGGCCGAGCTGGCCGTCATCCCGAACAGCGCCGGCCGCTACTGGGTGGTCAAGGTGTGGAACGTCAACAACGTCGTGATCACCGGCGGCAAGATGACCGGCGACCGCTACAGCCACCGCGGCACCGGCGGCGAGTGGGGCTACGGCATCAACGTCTCCGGCTCGAAGCACGTGCTGGTCAAGGGAGTGAGCCTTTCGAACTTCTGGGGCGACGGCATGTTCATCGGCGCCATCACCACCAGCCGCAGCCAGGTCCTCTCCGACTACGTGACCGTGAACGGCGTGGTGTCCAGCAACAACCGCCGCCAGGGCATGTCGATGGGCCCGGCAACGCATGTCTACGTGGTCAACAGCACCTTCAAGAACACCAAGGGCACGCTGCCCGAGGCCGGCATCGACATCGAGCCGCAGAAGGAAGGGCCGGTGCGCACCGTCCGCCTCGAGAAGAACACCTTCTCCGGCAACCACGGCAACGGCATCGAGCTGCACGACAACATCTCCAACATCACCATCGTCGGCAACACCCTGAGCGGCAACCGCGGCTTCGGCGCGCTGGCGGTCAGCTCGCCCTACGTCTACATCACCAGCAACTACGCGACGCGCAACGGCCTGGCCGGCGTGGGCCTCAGCGGCACCACGCACAACTCGTCCGTGCGCTACAACAAGCTGCAATACAACAGCACGCGCTACATCTCGCCGACCCATGCCGGCGGCGATTCCAACCGCGACATCCAGGTCGGTTCCAAGACCTACTCCAACTCGGTTGGCAACAACACGCTGACGCCGCGCAGGTAAGGCGATCCGTCGCAACACGGGTGGCACGGTCGATGGCCGCGCACACGCAAACGCCGGGGCAGAACACTGCCCCGGCGTTTTCTTTGTCGTCGATCAGGAAACCGGACGGGCGAAGGAGACGCCGGGCGCGTCGGTGCCCAACAGACGCTCGTAGACGTCCAGCGTGCGCTGGATGACCATCCGCTCGTCGAACTCGCCCAGCGCCTTTTCGCGGGCCTTTGCGCCCAGGCGGGCGAGCAGTTCGCGATCGTCGTCCAGGCGGGCGACCAGCGCAGCCAGCGCATCGGCGTCGCGCGGCGGCACCACCAGGCCGTCCACGCCATGCCGGGCGACCACCTCGCGGCAGCCCGGCTCGTCGGTGGTGATCAGCGCCAGGCCGGCGGCGGCGCCCTCGATCAGGCTCTTGGGCACGCCCTCGCGGTAGTAGCTCGGCAGCGCCATCACGTCGATGGTGGAAAGCAGCGCGGGCATGTCCTCGACGTGGCCCAGCCAGGTGATCACGCCCTCCTCCGCCCAGCGCTGCACTTGCGCGGGCCTGACCGAGCGCGGATTGCCCGGGTCGGGGGCGCCGGCGAGCACGAACTCGACGTCGCGCCCCTGCGCCTTGAGCTGCCGCGCGGCCTCGACGTATTCGCCGATGCCCTTCTCCCACAACAGGCGTGCGGCGAGCAGCACGCGCAGCCGGCCGTCGCGGCCGGACATGGAGCTGGGCCGGAAGCGCGAGGTGTCCACGCCGGAGCTGCGGATGACGTGGATGCGGTCCTCGGCCACCAGCCGCGCGCGGCGGAAGATCTCCGCGTCGTCCGGGTTCTGCAGCACCAGCAGCGAGCGCCGATGGTCGAGCGAGCCGCGCATCATCGCCTGCACCAGCGGGCGCAGGCAGCGCGCCTTGATGCTGTTGCTGGTGAACACGTAGCCCATGCCGGCCACGGCATTGACGGTCGCCGGCACCCCGGCCAGCCGCGCGGCAGCGCCGCCGTACACCGCGCACTTGACGGTGAAGTTGTGCAGCAGGTCCGGCTTCTCGCGGCGAAGCACGCGCACCAGGTGCCGCAGGGTCATCGCTTCGCGCAGCGGGTTGAGGCTGGCGCGGTCCATCGGCAGCGTGATCCAGCGGAAGCCGCGCGCGGCGAAGCGGCCGCCGAACGGACCCGGCGGCGAGAGCATCACCACGTCGTGCCCGTCCGCCTGCAGCCGTTGCGCGGTGGACAGGCGGAAGTTGTAAAGGTACCAGTCGGTGTTGGCGTAGAAGACGAATTTCATCGCTTGGGAGTCCCTTGCGTTGGTGCTCCAGCCCGCGCGGATCGACGCGCTAGGAATTGAAGGTGTTGCCGGAGACGTGCACGTTGGAGGTGGAGTCGTCGATGCGCAGGTCGAGCTTGTGCGAGCCGCCGCCTCCGCGCGGTCCGGAAACGAGCGACTTGAGCGCACGGTGCAGATAGCGCGTGCTGTTGGACGATAGGGTGTTGCCGGTGATCTTCACGTCACTGGTATGCCCGCCCAGGGTGATCCCGTTCATGCCGTTGCTGGCGATGGTGTTGCCGTCGACCCACAGGTTGTCCATGTCCACCGCCAGGATGCCGTAGCTGGAGTTGTCCTGGATCGTGCACTGGCGGATCACCAGGCCCGACACGTTGCGGTGGATCTCCACCCCGCAGCCCTTGTTGCCGGTCATCGTGCAGCCCTGGATCAGCACGTCGCTGACCTGGCCCTGCCCCATCGGCTCCAGGTCGATGCCCGACTGCGGCTTGGTGCCCTGGGTATCGCTGAAGGTGCAGTTGAGGATGCGCACGCGCTGGCACGGACCCAGCGACATGCCCTGGCGGCGGTTGTTGGTGCACACCACGTCCTGCAGCGTGATGTCCGAGGCCATCTCCATGTTCGCGCCTTTGCCCTTGGCGCTGATCAGCACGCCGTCGCCCCAGCAGCCGGAGATATGGGTGCCCGTGACCGTTACGTTGTGCGAGCCGGTGATGTTGATGCCGTAGCCCCACTCGCCCTGGACGTCCTGGTGCAGGTCGCGCTCGCCGACGATGCGGCCGCCGGTGATCTGCACGTTGTCCGCATCCCACACCTTGATGATGTGATAGCGCTTGAGCGCGTTGGGCAGCGCGGTCAGCCGGGCGTCCGGCGCCATGTCCAGGCGCACGTTGGAACGCAGGTTGATCGCATGCGAGGCGTCGACCATGTAGTTGCCGGCGGGCACGTGCACCGTGCCGCCGCTGCTTGGCAATGCATCGATCGCCGCCTGGATCGCCGAAGTATCGTCGTCGTTGCCGTTGCCGCGCGCGCCCTTAGTGCGCACGTCGATGACGACGTCTTTCGCGGCGACGCGGTATGACGCCGGCGCGAGCAGCGTGGCGGTGGCCAGCGCCAGGGCGCGACGCAGGAACGCCCGGCGGGCGGCTTCGTCATGCTGGCTCATGCGTGTTCCTCCCACACCGGCGTGCCGGCATCCACGCGGCTGAGCAGCCACGGCAGGGCGATCGCCAGCAGGTAGAATTTGGAAGCGAAGAACTTGTTGTCCATGCGGTCGCGGTGCGCCTCCAGCCAGCGCATCGCGCCGGGCATCAGTTCCCGTGCCTCGACCGCGAAGGCGTGCACCTGCTCGAAGCGCTCCGCGGCCAGGCCGCACAGGTCGAAGCGGAAGCTGCCCTTGGCCTTCACGTACGGCAGTTCGGCGAAGCGCCGGGCGATGTGCTTGCGTACCAGCGGCTTGTTGTGGCCGTCGCGGTCGATCAGCTGCGCGTCCGGCACCTCGCGGTAGAC
Source organism: Frateuria sp. (assembly GCF_013362045.1). Classification (GTDB taxonomy): domain Bacteria; phylum Pseudomonadota; class Gammaproteobacteria; order Xanthomonadales; family Rhodanobacteraceae; genus Frateuria_A. The sequence continues at coordinate 30,369 of NZ_JABFWW010000190.1, forward strand.
CCACTCCCGCAACTGCGCATCGCAGAAGGGGTAGGCCTGGCGCAAGCCCAGCGCGGTGGTCGTGTACTGCCCCTTGGGAAAGGCCGCCGCCGCCTCGGCGATGGCTGCCGAAACGCGCTTGCGCGCCTCGGCCGTGCGGGTGGCCGCCAGCTCGTCGCGGAACACCTGCAGGCGTTGCCGCGATTGCGCCGCTACCTGCCGGCCGAGCAGGCGGTCGACCTCCGCGTCGCTGAAGCGCGAGCCGGGGAAATAGCGCTCGAACGGGTCCATCCCCAGCGTCGCCAGCACGAAGCAGGCGGCGAAGCTGTGGCTGAAGGGCCGCGCATCGAACAGCCCGGCGGGAAGGGGCACGCTGCGCGCCAGCCGGGTGAGCAGCTTGCGCTTGAGGTCCACCGGCGTGCCGAAATAGACGTCCGAACCGAGCCCGTCGATGACCCCGTCGCCGCCGCTCTGGGCTATCTCGGTGGTCAGGTCGACATACGACAGCAGCGCGAAGTCGGCCGACAGCAGCGGCATGCGCGGCACCATCGCCAGGTAGCGGTCGTATGCGCGCGACGGCTTGCAGACCAGCGCCTCGTGGCGCAGGCCGAGTTGGCGCGCGACCGAGCGGGCCGAGGTCACCTCGTCCTCCTCGCGGCCGCCGAGGTAGGTCAGGCAGCGCGTGTCCGGCCGCGCTTCGGACACCGCGATCGCCAGCGAAGTGGAATCCTTGCCGCCGCTCTGCAGCAGCCAGGGCGAATGCATGCCCGCGGTCGAACGGCTGACTGCCTCGCACAGCAGGCGGTGGTAGGTCTCGAGCAGTGTCCCCTCGTCGACCGCCTGCTCCGCCGGGCGCGTCGGCGCAGGCGAAGACCGGTAGGCGAAGGTGTACTGGGGCGAGGTATGCAGGTCGCGCTCCGGGTCGAAGCCGAGGCTGGCGACCTTCACGTCGCGGTAGATCGAATGGGGCGGGTAGACGAAGGCGTTGCGCAGCAGGTCGGCGATCGAGACCGGGTCCAGCGGACGGCCGCCGCCCAGCCCCGACAGCGGCGTGAAATCCACTTCCCCACGGTAGGGTGAGGTACTGAGCTTGATGAGGGGATCGGGCTGCTGCAGTGCGACTGCGGAGGAGGCCATGGCGTCGGTTTCGTTTGCTGTGGATCGGGGCAAGGAGCGCGTGCCGCGTCGTCGCGCGGCGTCATGCTCGATGCGTTCGAGATAACAGTGCGATTGCCATCGCCGGGTGAAAACGCGCCGCCGTCGCGCGCATCCTGTTTCCGGCTTTTGCACGCGTTCACATTTGCAGCGGTGCAGCTGGCGCGTCCGCGGGAACCTGCGCCGCCTTCATGCGATCGAGCAGCCAGGGCAGCACGATCGCGAGCAGGTAGAACTTGGACGCGAAGTATTTGTTGTACAGCCGGTGGCGATGCGCCTCCAGCCAGCGCGGCGCGCCCGGCAACAGCGGCTGCGCCTGCATGGCGAAGTCATGCACCTGGTCGAAACGCAGGCGCGCCAGGCCGCACAGGTCGAAACGGAACGAGCCCTTGTGCTGGACGTAGGGCAACTGCTCGAAATGCCGCGCGATGTGCCGGCGCACCAGCACCTTGTTGGTGCCGTCCGGCGCCATCAGGTAGTCGTCGGGCACCTGGTGGAACACCCAGTCGCACAGCGGCGCCTCGCAATAGGGATAGGCCAGCCGCAGGCCGAGCGCGCTGGCGGCGTACATGCCCTTGCCGAAGATCGCCGCTTCCACGATCGTGGCCGAGACGCGGCGGCGCGCCTCCTGCGTCTTGGCCGCGGCAATGTCCGAGCGGAACAATTCCAGCCGCTGGCGCGAACGGTCGGCGACGCGCTGGCCGAACAGCGCATCGACCTCGGCGTCGGTGAAGCGCGAGCCGGCATAGAAGCGCTCGAACGCGTCCATCTGCAGCGTGCCCAGCGCGTAGCAGAGCTTGAAGTTGCGCCCGACCAGACCGGACCGGAATATCCAGGCCGGCAGCCGCAACCCGCGCGCGAGCAGGCCGAGCATGCGCTGCTGCCAGGGCGCCGGCACTCCGAAGTACGGATCCGAGCCGAGCGCATCGACGATGCCGTCGCCGCCGCGGGCGCCGATCTCGGTGGCCAGATCCGCATACGACAGCACGGCGAAATCGGCCGTGAGCAGCGGCATCCGCGGCACCATCGCCAGGTAGCGCCCATAGGCACGCGCCGGGTCGCACACCAGCGCTTCGTGGCGCAGCCCCAACCGCCGCGCCACCAGGCGCGCCGACGCCACCTCGTTCTCCTCCGAGCCGCCCAGGTAGGTTATGCAGGTGGTCTGCGGGCGCGCCTCGGCCATGGCGATGGCCATCGAGGTGGAGTCCTTGCCGCCGCTCTGCAGCAGCCAGGGCGTGCTCATCGCGGCGGTACTCTCCGCCACCGCCCTGCACAGCAGGCGATGGTAGGTATCCACCAGCGTGCGGGCGTCCACCGCGGCGGCGGCCGGCCGGGCCATCGCCGCGGCCGACTGGCGGGCGAAGTGGAAGCGCGGGCTGTCGTGCAGGTCCTGCGACGGATCGAAGCCGGTGGTGGCGACCTTGACGTCCTTGTAGATCGTGTGCGGCGGATAGACGAAGGAGTTGCGCAGCAGGTCGGCGACCGATACCAGGTCGAGCGCCGCGGCGCCGCCGGGATAGTCGGCCAGCGGCGCGAAGTCCGGCGCGCCCGCGTGCGGCGAAAGTCCGATCTGGATGCGGCGCCCCGTCGCCGCGGCTGGGACTGCGATGGTGACCGTCATGAGTGCACCCTCGATGGACGCTGCGCGCTCTTGCGCGTCGCACGCAGCGTTTACGGCCGGCTCGCAACGCAACCGGCCATGCGGCCGCCGCCCGCCGCAAGCGGCGGGCAACGGGTCAGACCACGATTCCCCGCGTCACGTAGAAGTAGAAGACCCCGCAGGCGGCAACCAGCCCCATGCGCAGCACGATCGGATTGCGCAGCGGCGAGAGCCGGTTGTCGCAGCAGATCGCCGCCAGCATCAGCGAGGCCGACAGCCACGCCGGCAGCAGGTAGCGGTTGGAGAAATTGCCCCAGCCGACGGCGAAGAACGGCAGCATCAATACCAGGTAGATGGCCGTGCTGCGGTTGATCCGGTCGCGCACCGGCTCGCGCACCAGCGGCGCGACGATGAAGGGCAGCAGGTACCAGAACAGCGAGAAGACCGCGAAATCCAGCCGCACGCCGGTGCGGTAGGTGGCGCTGCCGTCATAGGCCATCACCAGCGCATAGACGCCGGGCACCAGCGCGCCCACCACCAGCATGGTCAGGCCGCTGCAGTAGGCGAGGAATGCGGCAATGCCCAGCGCGCGCTGCAGCTTCGGCTTGAGCAGCAGCACCGGCGCGAACAGCAGGTACAGGACCGCGGAGTAATGGAAGCCGGCCGCCAGCAACCCCCACAGCATGAAGGCCCGCCACTGCCGCTGGTGGAACGCCAGCAGTGCGGTGAACACCAGCAGCGAGGCCAGCCCCTGGCGCACCACGTTGATCGAGGCGTTGGACATCACCGGCGAAACGAACAGGAACAGCAGCGAGGCGACCAGGAAGGTCATGTAGCGCGTCTCGCTCTGCAGGTAGGCGTGGTAGCGGCGGGTGGCCACCACCACGGTGGCCATCATCACCAGGAACAGCGCGCTCTGGTAGGTGGCCAGGCTCACGCCCAGGCCAGCGATGCCCGCGGTAAGGTAATAGAACACCGGCTCGAAGCGGCTCTGCACTAGGCCATGATGGGTCATCGCGTTGTACAGGCCGGCGTACACCGGCGTGTCGGTGCCGATGTCGAGGCCGCGGCTGCCCACCGCCATGTCGATGAACAGCATCACCGCGCCCACCATCATCAGCGCCAGCATCACGCGGGCGTTGGTGTTGGATGGGGTGTCGTTCAATGCAAGGGTCTGGTCCATGGTCGTCAACTCGCCTGGTCGAGACGGGGGGCTTGCGGATCGGCGGCAAGCCGCCGTGCACGGGTGAGCACGATGCGCCGTCCGTAGCGGAGCAGGCTGAGCGCGTCGGCCGCGCGCATGCGCGGCCAGCTCAGCAGCCCCAGTGCGTGCAGGCTGCGGCGCACGTCGCGCGCGGCCGCGTACATCGCCGGCATGTCGCCGCTCAGTCCGCCGGCGCCGAAAGGCGGCTTGTGCCACGAGGCCAGCACCGGATCGATGCGCGCACAGCGATGGCCCGACAGGAGCACCTGCGCCCAGAGCATGAAGTCCTCGGCGCGCCGGCGGTTTTCGTCGAAGCGGAAGGGCAGGTCCCGCCGCAGCACGATCGAGGCGGTGGGAAACGGGCTGCCCAGCAGGGGAAGCTTCGCCGGCAGCACGCGCACCGCGACCGGGTAGCGCACGACCGGCGGCGGCTGCGTGCGCGGCTGCACGTTCATAGCATGCGCGATCAGGGCGATCTGCGGATCATCGGCCAGCGCGTCCATCTGGATCGAGAGCTTCTCCGGGTGCCAGGTGTCGTCGGCGTCCAGGAAGGCCACGTAGGTCTGGCGCGCGTGCGCCCAGCCGAGGTTGCGCGCGGCGGACGGGCCGCCGTTGCGCGGCAGCGTCAGTACCCTGACCCAGCCCACCGGGTAGCTGCGCGCCACCTCGTGCAGTTGCTCGAGCGTGCCGTCGCCGCTGCAGTCGTCGACCAGCAGCACTTCCGCCGGGATCAACGTCTGGGCGGCGATCGAGGCCACTGCCGGCTCGATCGTGTCGACGCATCGGTAGCAGGGCACCACCACGCTCACCGGCGCGGTCGGTCGCGGGGCGGGAGCCGCGCCGGCGGGCGCCAGGCCGACGCTCTCGTCGCTGCGCAGCTTGCCCGCTTCATTGTTCGCTTGCATGGTCGCTCCGGTATTCAGCAAAGGCATTCGGAAATGCGCGCGGTGGCGGCGCGCGCGGCCAGCTGCGATTCGACGAGGCGCAGTTCGAGCAGGTCGCGCATGGCATGCTCCCGTTGCACCAGCCGCTCCAGCGACTCGCGCAGCGTCCGCGCGGAGAGGTTGCGCGCCTGCAGCACCGTCTCCTGGTTGCCGAACATGTCGCGGTTGATGCCGCAGGCCTTGACGCTATAGGCGATCGAGACGGTGGGCACCCCGCTGGAGAGCGCCGCGATCACCGCATGCGCGCGCGCGCCGATGAAGAAGCGCAGGTAGCTGATGACGTACTTGGTCTGCGCCGCATTGAAGGTGTTGGGCATCGTCTTGACCGCATCGCCCAGGTCGGCCAGCCGCTCCAGCAGCGGCGCCATGTATTGCGCGTCGCCGCCATGCACGTCGTCGCGCAGGGGGTCGGCGTGGGGGATCAGCAGCACGCCCAGCCGGTAGTCCTTCACGGCGCGGCGGATGAAGGTTTCCAGCTCCGCCTGTACGTTCTTGTCGTGCCGCTTGTGGCGCTCGACCAGGCGGCTGACGTTGAGGCCAAGCACGTGGCCCTCGCCGCGGGGCCAGAACGGCTTGAGGTCCACCGGCTCCTTGCCGAGCATGAACGAGGGCTCGGCCATGCGGATCACGTTGCGCAGGCCCAGCTTGTGGATCAGGTAGTCGTGGCTCATCGATTCGCCCGTGGCCACGAAATGCATGCGCGCCAGGTGGCGCGTCACCGGCTCGACGAACTCCGGCTCGCGCTCGAACGGACCCACCGAGGCACCCCACAGCACTACCGGCTTGCCCATGTCCATCGCCCAGGCGTCCACGCTCATGATCGGCGTGGGGATGCGGTAGTCGAGCGAGTAGTTGTCCCCGCCCACGGCCAGCACGGCATCGACCGTTTCCAGCTGGCGGCGCAGCCAGTGGGGCATCGGGAACGGCCAGCCCGCGCGCTTGATCAGCGGCAACGGCAGGCTTTGCAGATGCACCCAGTAGCGCGTCGGCGGCGGCAAGTAGGCGCGCACGAAGCGCACGCCGTAGTCGGCGGCGTGCGCCCATTGCGCACTGTCGCGCGCGATGTTGACCGAGGGCACCAGCACCTCCACCTCGCCGAACTGGTCCTTCAGCAGGGCGGCCGTACTGCGCACGATCGCCTCGCAACCGCGGTTGCGGAACGTGCGCTGTCCGGAGAGGTAGAAACGTTTCACGGAGCGTCCTGGCTTAAGGAAGTGCGGGAGATGGCGTGCCGCGACGGTCTCGGCGGCTTGAGGCGGCAGCCGGCGGATGCAGCCTCGCCCGGCGGGCGGATCGACCGGCCGCGCCTCCGGGCAACCGGCGACGGGCACCTGCTCAGGCCGTTGCCGCAGGCCGCAGCGCGGCTGCCGACGGCACCGGGACCGAAGCGAGCGACCGCCCGCGCCCGATGCCGTAGTAGGCCAGCCCCGCCTCCTCCACCT
>NZ_JABFWW010000194.1 GCF_013362045.1 Frateuria sp.
GGTTGTCGCATAAGCACCTCGTAGGCGACGTCCGCACCGCCTCGTGGCGTATGCTGGCGCGATGCATTGCCCGGATTCTTGCATGAAGCCTTCGCGCCTGGCCCGCCTCCTGCTGCTCGGGGTCGTCCTGCTGCTGGCCGCCTGCCACCGCGAAGACGCGCTGCCCTGGCGCCTGACCAACGTCAGCGGCCACATGCCCGACCTCAAGTTCCAGCTCACCGACGATGCGGGCAAGCCCGCGACCGCCGACCACTACCGCGGCAAGGACGTGCTGCTGTACTTCGGCTACACGCACTGCCCCGACGTCTGCCCGCTGACGCTGGCGCACCTGCACGCGGCGCTGCAGCGCGTCGGTCCCTCGGCCGACGGCGCGCGCATCCTGTTCGTCAGCGTCGACCCGGCGCGCGACACGCCGGCGATCATGCACGCCTACGTCAACGCTTTCGACCAGCGGGCGGTCGGCCTGACCGGCACGCCGCGCGCGATCGAGGCGCTGAGCAAACGCTACCGCTCGGCGTTCACCCGCGAACCGGACAAGGGCGATGGCCAGTACGAGGTGAGCCACAGCTCGGCGATCTACCTGTTCGACCGCCAGGGCCGCGCGCGCCTGCTCGCCACGCCCGCCACCTCGCAGGACGACCTCGTCCACGATCTTTATCTCCTGCTCCAGACCGGGAACTGACCATGCGCCTGCGCGTCCTGACCCTGCTGCTCGCCGGCCTGCTCTGCACCGGCGCCGCACGCGCCACCGAAGCCGGGCACGTGCATGCGACCGGCGCCTGGATCCGCGTGCTGCCCGGCGCCCTGCCCGCCGGCGGCTACGTGACCCTGCGCAACGATGGCGACCGGCCGGCCATGCTCACGGGTGCGAGCAGCCCCGCCTACGGCAGCGTGATGCTGCACCAGAGTTCCACCGACACCGGCATGGGCCGCATGCGCATGGTCGACCGGCTGGAAGTACCCGCGCACGGCCAGGTCGCGCTCTCGCCCGGCGGCTACCACCTCATGCTGATGGACGCGACCAGGCCGGTGCAGCCCGGCCAGACCGTGCAGGTCAGCCTGCGGTTCGCCGATGGCAGCACGCTGGCCGCCGGCTTCCTCGCCAAGCCCGCCAACGCGCTCTGACCGGCACCGCTCCGATCCGTCCTAAGCGTTGCGCACGATCGGACGCTGCTGCACGCGGTGCTCGCGCCGGATGCGCCCGCGCCGCGACAGCGCCAGCCACTGGCGCAGGGCGAACAACGCGCCAATCGATTCGATGATCGCCGCCGGCACCCACATGATCACGCCGCCGACCAGTTGCCCGGTCAGCACGTTGAAGGTGAATGCGCGGCCGCAGATCTCGAAGATCGGATAGAGGTCGGTCTTGGAGAACGTCACGATCGCGCCGGCCAGGATCTGCGGCGTCATGGTGATCGCCGGGGACAGCACGCGCAGGCCCGGCGTCATCCGCCCCGGCGGGCGCGGCCGGTGGTCCAGCACCAGCGCCCAGTAGACGAAGCCGCTGCCGAGCATGGTCCAGTTCATGAAGCGGTAGATGCGCCAGTCCAGCATCGCCAGCGTCTGCATCGACGGCACCAGCCAGACCAGGATGAACGCGACGAACAGGAACGTCGCCACCGCGGGGTTGCCGAACACTCCGCCCAGCGCCCGCCAGGGCCACGACCTCGCCGCCGGGCGCAGCACGCGCGCGCGCCACTTGAGCGGCAGGCCCGCGCGCAGCGCCGCGCCGGGGTACGAGGCCATGATCAGCAAGGGCGCCAGGTGATGGAGCAGCACCTGCTGGATGCGGTGCATGAAGAACTCGTGCTCCGCGTAGTAGTCCAGGTAGGTGTGCAGCGAAAGGTAGATGATCGCCATGCCGATCCAGAACGCCAGCCGCCGCCCGCCGCCCACGGCGAGTTCGCGCGAGCCGCGCCAGTACAGCACCGCGGCCAGCAGGAAGCTCGCGAGGAATACCCACGAGAACTCCCACGGCACGATCCATTTCAGCAGCAGCGCCATCATCCGCCCGCGCGATCACCAGCCTGCAAGGATAGACCCCGCGGCGCGACACCGGAGCGCTTGCGGCAGATTGCCACTCTGATAGCGCCTGGAAGAAGAGCCCCCTCTCCCGCGGCCCCACCGGGGAGAGGGGAGGCTTTGGCCTCGAGTCAACGTCGCGACCGGCTCTGGCGAACGCGGCGCCAACCGTAGAGCAGGCCGATCAGGGTGACCAGCGCCGGCACCAGCACGATGTTGATGACCTTCAGGCGCAGGCCCAGCGCGTCGATCTCCGCGTTGAGCTGATGCTGCACGTCGCGCAGTTCTTTGTTGATCGCCAGGCGGCGTTGCTGGAACTGTTCGATCTCGCTCTTCTGCTGCGCGCTGGTGGCATTCGGCCGCCCGCCCTTGGCCGGCTGCAGTTCGTCGAGCCGCTGGCGGGTTTCGGCCAGTTCGCGCTCCAGCTCCTGTTTCTTCAGCAGGAACTTCTGGTCGGCGGCCGCCTGCAGCGCACGCACGCGGGTGAACGGCCGCTGCGAGGCCGAACGGCCGCGGATGGACAGCAATGCGGAGGAGCCGCTCAGGTTGTCGACCAGGTTGGTGACGAAGTCGCCATTGTTGGCGAACACCGAAAGCATCGGCTGACCCAGGAAGCTCTGCGTCTCCACCCACAGGCGGTCGCTGAGCAAATCGGTGTCGGCCACCAGCACCACCTCGGCGTCGGCGCTGGACTGCGCCAGGTGGCCGGGCGTGCCGGCACGCTGCGGGAAGGCGCTGCGCAGCGTGCCGCGCAGGCGCGCGGCGATCACGTAGTGCTGGTTGTCCGGCCGGTAGCCCTGCAGCAGCGTGGTCGGATCGCTGGCCGCTTCCAGCACGCGCTGCGCGGGCACCTTCTCGGCTTCGGCGCTGCTCTGGATCAACGGCAGCAGGCGGTTCTGCGTGTCGGGCAACAGGTCGAAGCTGCCGGCGGTGGAAACATTGATCCGCTGCAGGCTCGCAGTGACGACGTCGTTGTGGTTGAGCTCCTGCGGACCCAGGCCGAGCATCGCCGGATGGTTGAGGCTGCTGCCCGCCAGTTCGATCTGCAGCGCGCGCGAGCGGTCGAGCACGACCGACCTGGGATCGAAGGCCACGCCCCACGCCGCGAACAGGCGCGGCAGGTTGGAGTTGTGGTCGTCGGTGAGGCCGTTGCTGTCCACGTAGGGCGTGGTGTCCAGCTCGGCATCGGGATCGACGAATACCACCAGGTGGCCGCCGCGCAGCACGTACTGGTCCAGCGCATACACCGCCGCATCCGGCAGCCGCTTGGGATGCACCAGCAGCAGCACCTGGATGTCCGCGCCCACGCGGGTGAGGCTGCCCGCATCGAGCGTCCTGACGTCGAACAGCTGCTCCAGCTGCTGCACCACCGCCCACGGCGCCGCGCCGATCGCCGGATTGCCCGCCAGCGGCAGCGGGCTGAGCAGGCCGATGTGCGGTTTGCTGGGCTGGTCCAGTTCGTAGAGCAGCTTGGCGATGTCGTACTCGAGGAAGGTCTCGCGCGCCGGATCGAAGAACGGGATCGACAGGCTGCGCTCCTCGCCCTCGACGGGCGGCATGGTGCCGCCGACCAGTCCGAAGAACACCCGCTCGCCGTTGCTGCCGCCGTTGATCGGCGTCAGCCCGCCGCCTTCGGCACTGGCCTCGTCGTCGGAATACGGTACCGGGTCGATCACCTGCAGGCGGATGCGCCCGCGCGAGCGAGCCACCATCTCCTGCAGCATCTCGCGCACGCGCTGCTCGTAGCTGCGCAGTTGCGGCAGGTCGCGGGTGGCGTGGTCGGAAAAGTACAGCGTGAGCTTCAGCGGCCGGTGCAGGCCGTCGATGATGTGCTGGGTGCCGGCCGTGAGCGTGTAGAGATGGTCGGCGGTCAGGTCGATGCGCGCGGCACGCAGCCAGCGGCTGCTGGCCAGGGTGACGCCGATGAAGGCCAGGGTCAGCGCGACCAGCGCGGCGACCAGTACGGTGCGGCGGCCGATGTGCGGGCGGCGCATGTTCAGCGTGCCCGCTTCAGGTCGAGCACCAGCACGCCGGCAGTGAGCCAGGCGAGGATGGTGAACAGGAAATACACCAGGTCGCGCACGTCCAGCACGCCGCGGGCGATTGCTTCGAAGTGGCGCAGGATCGACAGGTGCGCCACGCCGTTGACCAGCTTGCGCGGCAGCGCCCCCTGGAAGAAATCGAGCACCTGCGGCTGGCCGACCAGGATCAGCAGCACGCATACCAGTGCGGTGAGGATGAAGGCCACCACCTGGCTGCGGGTCAGGGTCGAGAGGCAGGCGCCGACCGCCAGGAACGCGCCGGCCATCAGCCAGCTGCCCAGGTAGCTGGCGAAGATCACCCCGTTGTCCGGATCGCCGAGGTAGTTGACCGTGATCCAGATCGGAAAGGTCAGCGCCAACGCCAGCCCGAGGAACAGCCAGGCGGCGAGGAACTTGCCCAGCATCGCCTGCACCAGCGTCACCGGCAGGGTCAGCAGCAGCTCCAGCGTGCCGCTCTTGGCCTCCTCCGCCCACATGCGCATGGACAGCGCCGGGGCGAGGATCAGGTACAGCCACGGATGCATCACGAAGAACGGCTGCAGGTCGGCCAGCCCGCGCTCGTAGAAATCGCCGGCGTAGAAGGTGAGCAACCCGGCCAGCACCAGGAAGATCACCAGGAACACGTAGGCCACCGGCGTGACGAAGTAGCTGCGCAGCTCGCGGCGCATGATGGCGGGGATGGGGCTCATGCCGTTTCTCCCGTCGTGATCTGCCTGAACACCTCGTCCAGCCGCCCGCGCTCGAGCTGGATCTCCGACACCTCCAGGCCCTGCTGGCGCAGCAGGTCTTCCACCGGTTCGAGCACGCGTGCGCCCGGCTTGGGGAACACGGTGATGCGCCCGTCCAGCGGATCGACCTCGATCGCCGCCACCTGCGGCAGGCGGCCGAGCATCTCCTGCGACACGCCGCTGCCCGGCGCGCTGAAGGACACGGCACCGTGGTAGCGCGAGCGCGCCTCCAGTTCCGCCGGCGTGGCGTCGGCCAGCAACCTGCCGCGGGCGATGATCACCACGCGGTTGCACAGTGCGTGCACCTCCTCCAGCAGGTGCGTGGAGATCAGGATGGTGCGCTCGCGCGCCATCGAGTCGATCAGCTGGCGCACGGCGTGCTTCTGGTTAGGATCCAGGCCGTCGGTGGGCTCGTCCAGCATCAGCACCGGCGGATCGTGCAGGATCGCCTGGGCCAGGCCGACGCGGCGGCGCAGGCCTTTCGACAACGTGTCGATGCACTGCTCCAGCACTTCTTCCAGTTGCAGATGGGTGACCACCTCCTCGAAGCGCCGGCGCCCGGTTTCGGCCCGCAGCGCACGCACCCTCAGGATGAAGGTGAGGAACTCGCGCACGGTCATCTCGCCGTAGCTGGGCGCGCCCTCGGGCAGGTAGCCCAGCGCGCGCTTGGCCTTGAGCGGTTCGCGCTGCACGTCGTGCCCGCATACCCGCGCCGTGCCGGAGGTCGGCGCGAGGAAGCCGGCGATCATGCGCATGGCGGTGGACTTGCCCGCGCCATTGGGGCCGAGCAGTCCCAGCACCTGCCCCGGCTCGGCGCGCAGCGACAGCGCATCAACCGCCATGAGGCGGCCGTAGCAGCGGGTGAGTCGGTCGGCTTCGATCATGCGGTGCGGGAGACTGCGACTGGCCCGCCACTCTAGCGCACCCGTGAGAGATCGCGGCAGCGATGCGCCCATCCGCCCCTTCGGGCGCCTTGCCCACAAGGCGCGGAAGGATCACGCGGCGGAACATCGCCCGTCGAGTCCTTCCCCCCGCACGCGGGGGGAAGGTGCCGAGGGCGGATCGCGGGGCCCGCCTAGAACTGCAGGTCCAGCCGCGCGTAATAGAACCCGCCGTTCATGCCGAACGGCATCGTCTCCCAGCCGTAGGTGAAGCCCAGCTGCGGGAACGGGGCGCCGGTCTGCGGATCCCATTTGTCCGGATAGGTATCGAACACGTTGTCCGCGCCCACCGTGAGCTTGACGCCTTCCGAGAAGCGATACCCCAGCGCGACGTCGGCCAGCCACTTGCCGCTCCAGGTCTGCTTGATGCCGGGCGTGAAGCCCTGGCCGCTGACCGGACCGAAATAGTTGCCGCGCAAGGTGAAGTCCCACGCGCCGGTGCGGTACACGCCCTGCAGGATGTGGTGGGCGCGCGGCTGGCCTTCCTCGATCAGCGTGACCTGGGTGTCGTCGAACAGCTTCTGTGGCGGCAGGATGGCCGATTGCGACTTGCGCCCGGTCACCTTGGTGCGGTTGTAGCTGAGCAGCGCGGTGAGGTCGAGGCTGCTGCCGCCGTCGAAGGCGTAGCCCTTCTGCGCAACCACGTCGGCGCCTTCGGTGCGGGTGTCGATGGCGTTGGTGAAGAACAGCACCTGGCCGACGCCCAGCGGGTCGAGGATCGCGCGGATCGGGCAGTTGCCGTTGCCCGGCGCGCAGGGCTGGCCGTCGGTGCCCACCGACTCCGGCACGATGTTGCTGGAGAAGATGATGCGGTCTTTGATGTCGATGCGGTACACGTCCGCAGTGAGCGTGAAGTCCCCCGCCGACTTGTACACGATGCCCAGCGTGCCGCTGCGCGAGGTCTCCTGCTTGAGCGGCTGGATGCCGAAGGCGCGGGTGACCGGGCTGTCCTGCCGCGCAGTCAGCGTATCGACCAGCACGCCCCTGGGATCGAGATTGGTCGAGCGCTGGCTGTAGAACATCTGCTGCACGCCCGGCGCGCGGAAGCCGGTGGCCAGCGTGCCGCGCACGGCGAAGCTGTCGGTGGCGTCGAAGCGGGCCGAGAGCTTGCCGGTGGTGGTACTGCCGAAGTCGGAGTACTTCTCGTAGCGTGCCGCCGCGCCGAGCAGCCAGCGCTCGGTGAACTGCGACTCGGCATCCAGGTAGAACGCCCAGTTGTGGCGGCCGTCGTTCACCGCCTCGGTGGGCGAAAAGCCGGGGAAGCCCTGCATACCCGGCTGCGCGATGGCGCCGGTCTGGCCGAAGATCGGAATGCTGCGGTTGTTGCTGCGGCCGTAAGTGTAGGACACCGGGTCGCCCGGGGTGATCGCGTAATCGTCCTTGCGCCACTCCACGCCGGTGGCGAGGTCCAGCGGGTTGGCGCCCACGCCCCAGGCGACCGGACCGCGGAAGTCCAGGTTGAAGGTGGTCTCGGTGAGCTTGAGCTTGCCGGTGTCGGCCTCGGTTGGCGACTGCGCGTAGATGCCGCCGCCGGGCGCCGGCTCGTACCACCAGCTCACGTTGACCGAGTGGGCTTCGTGGAAGCCGAACAGGCTGCGCCCGCGGTTGAGCGACACGTCCATGTCCCAGTCGCCCAGCGGCCGCCGGAAGCCCACCGCCAGCGAGGCGTCCTTCACCGTGGTGACGATGTTGGGCAGGAAGCCGTCCGGATAGAGCGCCGGCACCGTGCGGTTGTCGCCGGCCGGACGGAAGAAGCCGTAGGAGCTGCCGTCGCGCTTGGACACGCCGCCGAACCAGTACAGCTCGCCGCCGCCCATCGGCAGGCCGCCGTTGAGCCAGAAGTAGGCGTCCTTGGCGTCGGCATCGCCCAGGCGCTGGGTGACGCGCGGCGGATTCACGCGCAGGGTATCGGGACCGGCGCGGTTGGTGGCGTCGCGCTTGCGCCACTCGAGGGTGAGGTCGAGATAGCCGTCGCCGCCGAGCTTGAGCCCGGTGTTGACGCCGCCATGGCGCACCAGGCCGTCGCCCTTGTAGGTCTGGCCGCTGTCGAGCGACAGGTTGGTGTGGCCGGTCTGCTTCTTCAGCACGATGTTGATGACGCCGGAGATCGCATCCGAGCCGTATTGCGCCGCAGCGCCGTCGCGCAGCACCTCGATGTGGTCGATCGCCGAGATCGGGATGGCGTTGATGTCGGTACCGGCCGAGCCGCGGCCGACGGTCTGCTGCACGTTCACCAGCGCCTGCTGGTGGCGGCGCTTGCCGTTGACCAGCACCAGCACCTGGTCCGGCCCCAGCCCGCGCAGCGTGGCCGGGCGGATGATGTCGGTGCCGTCGCTGACGAAGGTGCGCGAGAAATTGAAGCTGGGCTCGAGCATCTGCAGCGCCTGGCCGACCTCGACCACGCCGGCGTCCTGCAACTGCTCGGCGCTGATCACGTCCACCGGCGCCACCGATTCGGCCGCGGTGCGGTCCTTGGCGCGCGAACCGATCACCTGCACGCTTTCCAGCCTGGTGATTTTCTGCTTGCCGGCGTCGGCCGGCGCAGACTGCTGGGCCCATGCCGGCAGGCCCAGCCCCAGTGCGAGGATTGCCGTGCCCGTACGCGATGCAATGAATACTGCGCGGCCCTGGCGGGCCACGTGATGGCGATGCGACATGCGTTACTCCCTCCCCAATGCCGCCGCAAGGCGACGGCTGCCTCCCCCTGCGCGCCGCAGGCTACCATGCAGAATGCCGGGCCGCCCGTGTCCTGCAATACAACTTGAAAAGTTGACGCACCGCCGCACGGCGGCCACGCAGCGCCCTTCCCGCCCGTCTCGAGTTCGCCTTCGCGGCGGAAACGGACGCAAAAAAAATCCTGCCCGCGCAAGGCGGGCAGGATCGAGGTTTGCGGTGTAGCGGACTTAGTGGCCTGCGCTGGCAGCCTCGGCCGGAGCGGCGCTCGAAGCGGCGGCGGCGGGTGCCGACGAGGAGGCGGCCGGCGCCGCTTCCAGGGTCGGCTGCGGGATGCCGGCGGCCTGCTCCGGGGTCTGCTCCGGCACGTCGTTACCCAGCAGCGGCAGGTAGACGTCGTACTTGGCGTAGGTGGTGACGTTGCCGCCGTTGTCCTTCACCTCCGGCTGCACTTCGATGTCGTACAGGCGGTTGGTCACCTCGTCGAACTTGTAGCCGTGGGTCTGCGCGTAGGCCTTGAGCATCTCGCGGGTCTGCGGCACGCCGGCGGCGGTGCCGTTCCACACGCCCACCAGCGACGGTTCGCCGAAGGCCAGCGTGGCACGCACGTTGTTGTCCACCACCAGGCGGCCGAAGCGGTCGTGGTCGCCCGGAGCGGGGCCGGCGGCCGGCTTGGCGCTGCTGCTGGCACCTGCAGGCGCGCTGGAGGAAGCGGCTGGCTCTTCCTCGCCGAGCTTGGGCGCCTGCGGCGGGGTCAGCTGCTGGCTCTGGCCGGCGACGGTCAGGCTGGTGGCGTCGATCGGCAGCGCGACGTCGAAGGTGTAGGCCTGGTCGCCGTAGTTGGTGGTGAAGATGATGCGCGGGCCGACCACGTTCACGCCCAGCTTCTTGGCGGCGTCCTGGATCTGCTTGACCGCGGTGGCGGTGGCGTCGTCCAGCGCGGCGAGGCCGCCGTTGCGCTGGATCTGGGTCGAGACCAGCAGCACCGGCGTGGGCTTGGTCTGCTGGATGTACGGGATCAGCTTGCCGTAGTCGATGTTCGGCACCGCCGCCAGCACGTTCTGCAGGTTGCCCAGGCTGGACTGGATGAACGAGTCCGGATCGCCGTGGATGTACAGGTTGGAATAGCGGTTGATCAGGTTGAAGCCGTAGGCCACGTCATACGACCAGGTCACCTTGGTCAGCTGGTGGCGGCTGCCCTGGCGCTCCAGGTCCAGCGTGAAGTGCTTGTCCTGGCCACGCCAGCCGTTGTCCAGGTTCCAGATGATCCTGGCGCTGTTGACGGTCTCGTCGACCTTGAAGAACTCGGGCTCCGCGCTGGCGATGGTCAGCTTGCCCTCGCCGATGCTGGCGTTGTCGCTGTTCCAGCTCAGTTCGGCACCCGGGCCGTAGGACTTGCCGGAAAGCTTCAACTGGATCTTCGGGTCTTCCTGGCGCAGCGAGGAGTAGTCCTCGAAGCGGCGGAAGTTGTCGAGGGTGTCGTAGACCTGGCGCATGTCCTTGCCGAAGACCAGCGACCGTTCCACATGGCCGCTGCCGGGCATGATCACGCCTACCACGACACCGAGCACGGCGACGATGATCAGGGCCACAATGAATTCAAGAACACGCATCATTACCTGGGTTCTCCGAGCGTTTTCCGCGCAGCGCTAAAGGTTCCCGTCGGATTCCGCGCCACGGGGTCGAGCCCCGGAGGAAGGCACGGGCGAGGGTCGGCGAATGCCGAAGCTCCGGATGGTACTTGCTCGCGGGCTGGAACGCCATCGGCCAGGCAGGCGCCTGCCTGGCCGTCCCCCGCACGGGCCGGCTGGCCCGCTCCCGCCGTCAGACGATGCCCAGCTCCAGCGCCTTGAGCACGGCCCGGGTGCGGTCGCGCACGCCCAGCTTGGAGAGGATGTTGGAGACGTGGTTCTTGACCGTCCCCTCGGCCACCTTCAGGGAGTTGGCGATCTCCTTGTTGGAGTAGCCGCCCGAGAGCAGGCGCAGGATCTCGGTTTCACGCTCGGTGAGCGGGTCGGGCTGCTCCAGGCTGGTGAACTGGTTCTGCATGCGGCCCACGCCGGCCAGCAGGCGCTGCGTGACCATCGGCGCCACGAGCGAACCGCCGGCAGCGACCGTGCGCACCGCCTCCACCAGTTGCTCCAGCGAGACGTCCTTGAGCAGATAGCCGCGCGCGCCGGCCTTCAGGCCCTGCAGCACCAGCTGGTCGTCGTCGAAGGTGGTCAGGATGATCGTCGGCGGCAGCTCGCCGCGCGCGGACAGCGCCTGCAGCACTTCCAGCCCGCTCATGTTGGGCATGCGCAGGTCCAGCAGCACCACGTCGGGCTTGATCCGCGGGATCTCGGCCACCGCCTGCGCGCCGTCGGCGCACTCGGCCACCACGCGGATGTCCTCGGC
The DNA here is from genome assembly GCF_013362045.1 of Frateuria sp. Classification (GTDB taxonomy): domain Bacteria; phylum Pseudomonadota; class Gammaproteobacteria; order Xanthomonadales; family Rhodanobacteraceae; genus Frateuria_A. Next base: position 10,804 of record NZ_JABFWW010000194.1, read on the forward strand.
CAGGTCGAGCAGTGAGCGGACGCCCTGGCGCACCAGGTTCTGGTCATCGACGAGACAGACGGAAATCATCGCGGTTCCTCAGCAAGCGGTGATGGGGTGCGGTTCGCGCGGGGGAGCGTCGCGGCCGGTTGCTGCCGGCCATTCTGGCATGCCGAACGCCCGGCTGCCGTCATGACATGCTCAGCGCCGGCGGCTCCAGCCGCGAGGGCGAATGGGCCAGTTCCAGCGCCTCGCCCAGCGGCAGGCGCACGGTCAAGGCAAAGCCCTCGCTGACGGCGGTATCCACCGCCACGCTGCCGCCGAACTCGGCCAGCCGCTCGCGCATGCCGGACAGCCCGTTGCCCGGCTTGAAATGCGCTGCGCCGCGGCCGTCGTCGCGCGCATGCAGGCCGATCTGGTTGGCATCGGCATAGGCGAAGGTCAGCCACAGTTGCCGCGCGCCGGCGTGCCTTGCGCAGTTGGTGATGATCTCCTGCGCGCAGCGCAACAGCACCTGCGCGCGGCGCGGGTCCTCCAGGCTGAAGCGCGGCGGCAGATCCACGTGCACGCTCAGCCCCGGCACGCCCTCGATCAGGCTGCGCAGGGCCTGGGTCAGGTCGATGGCGTCGTCCTGGCGCAGCTCGCTGACCGCCTCGCGCACGTCCGACAGCAGGTGCCGCGCGGTGGCCTGCGCCTTGCGCACGTGCTCGGCCGACGCCTCGTTGGCCAGGTGGCTGGCCACTTCGAGGTTGAGGCTCAGCGCGGTGAGATGATGGCCGATCAGATCGTGCAGCTCGCGCGCGATGCGCATGCGTTCGGCGATGCGGGTCGATTCGGCCAGCAGCGCACGCGTGGCGCGCAGTTCGGAATTGAGCCGGCGTTGCGCCTCGCGCGCCTCGGTCTGCTGGCTCGCCACCATCGAAGTGAAAAAAGCCAGCGCCGAAATGCCCAGGTACATGCATACCTGCAGGAATGCGGTCACGATGGTCCAGCCCATGTAGCTGGCGATGATCGGTATCAGCATCAGGTTCTGCGCGAGCATCCAGACCAGCCCGGCGACCACCGGCAACTGCCAGGGCAGAACCACGGCGATGACCAGCATCAACATCGCCGACAGGCCGCTCTGGCTGAACCAGCCCATCGCCACCGCCGAGCCCGTCAGCACTACCAGCCCGAACAGCTTGAGCGCCTGCGCACGGCCGCTCTGGCGGCTCATGCCGGAGCGGCCGGTCAGCAGCAGGTAGGTCAAGCCGAAGATCAGGTAGGAAAGTATCCAGCCGGAAATGTTGGGATTGCTCCACCACGCATTGACCTGCGCCAGGCTCCAGCTGCCGGGCAGCAAAGGCAGCGCAACGCACAGGTAGGTGAACAACCCGGTCAAGCGCAGCAGCCGGATGTGGTTGAAATTGGTCCAGGACATGTCCGGCATCATAGGCCCCCGCCGCCGCCGTGCAATGCGCGGGAAGTCACCCTGCCGGAAGCCATGCAGGCTCGCGTTTTACATGGGTTTTACAGCTGCGCGCGGGGTGTGCGTGCGGCCCCCGCATGCCATAATGCGCACTTGCGGGCCGTCCTGACGGCCACTCATTGGTTATCTGATCTGCGGAGCAACGAATGGCCCTAGCCATCCGCGACGTGCGCGAGCACGATCTGGATGCCGTGCTGGCGCTCAACAACGCCGCCGGCCGCTCCATCCTCGCCCTGGACGCCGCGCAGCTGCGCTATTTCTACGAGCGGGCCGAATACTTCCGCGTCGCCGAGATCGACGGCCACCTGGCCGGCTTCCTCATCGCCCTGCGCAACGGCGGCAACTACGACAGCCCCAACTACCGCTGGTTCGCCCAGCACTACGAGTCGTTCGTCTACATCGACCGCATCGTGATCGCCAACGCCTACCGCCGCCACGGCCTGGGCAAGGTGTTCTACTGCGACGTCACCAGCTACGCCGAGGTGCGCGTGCCGCTGCTCACCTGCGAGGTATTCCTGGAGCCGCGCGACGACGTGGCCGTGCTGTTCCACGGCACCTATGGCTTCCAGGAAGTGGGCCAGCAGCGCATGGGCGAACGCGGCCCGCAGGTCAGCCTGCTGGCCAAGGACCTGCCCAGCTACGCCTTCGTGCGCGAGACCTGGCTGGAGCACGGCGGCCTGCCCGACGTGCCCTGGCTGGCCGAGCGCGAGCTTCCCGTTTCCCTGCAATCCCAACCGCGCCGCCTCGCCGGAGAGCGGCGCCCGTGACCGTAAAGATGGATACGACTGAAGCTTGCGACCTGCGCTTCGGCCAGGTCGGCATCGCCTGCGTGCGCGTGCGCCGCGTCGACGCCGCCGCACTCTGCGAAGAACTGGAGCGCCGCGTGCGCTCGGCTCCGCAGCTGTTCTCCCGCGCCGCCGTGGTGCTGGACCTGTCGCACCTGCCGGGCCTGCCCGACGACGGCGCTGTCGACGCGCTGCTCGAAGCCGTGCGCAGCGCCGGCATGCTGCCGGTGGGCCTGGCCTACGGCACCAGCGCCACCGAGGCGCTGGCCCAGCGCATGGGCCTGCCGCTGATCGCCAAGTTCCGCGCCGCCTACGAGCCGGCCGACGGCGGCAGCATCGC
>NZ_JABFWW010000189.1 GCF_013362045.1 Frateuria sp.
GCACCGCGCCGGCGGCGCCTTCCACGGCGGCCGCCCCGGCCAGCGCAGGCACCAGCGCCGCCGCTGCGCCCGCGGCGACGGACGTGTTCAAGGTCGAGGACGTCAAGCTGGGCGAAGCGGTCACCGCCGGCTACAAGATCGTCAAGCCGACCAGTACCTTCGAGCCCTCGCAGAACACCATCTACGCCAGCGTCGCCACCACCGGCACCACCAGCGGCGCCACCCTGAGCGCGCACTTCAGCTACCTGGAAGGCAAGGGCCAGGACGTGACCACGATCAGCCAGACCATCGCCACCGACGGCCCGGCCACCACGACCTTCAAGGTGCGCAATCCGAACGACTGGCCTGCCGGCAAGTACAAGGTGGAAATTGCCGTGGACGGCAAGCCGGTGACCAGCCAGACCTTCGAGGTGAAGGCCGCCTGAGCGGCCCATAGGCATGGCTCTTTGCGTTCGCCTCCTCTCCCCTGCGGGGAGAGGATTGAGGTGGGGGGCCGGGGCTTGCAGGGCATTCCATCAGAGCCAGGCACCGCTTTGATACGCGCTTCGCAAGAGTGCCCCCTCGCCCCAGCCCTCTCCCCGCAGGAGAGAGGGCGCAAGAGCGGCGAGTCCGTTGCACGCGCAGCCGCCTCAGTGCATCCGCTGCGCCGCCTGTTTGAATTGCCGCATCTGCTCGTGGCCTGACGCGACCGAGCGGAACGCATCGGCGATCAACGCATGCGTGGGCGGGCTGACGTCCTCGTCCTCCAGCGCATCCTGGAACTTATGGCTGATGTGGTCCTCGCCGCGCTCGACCTCGTCGATCACGGCCGTTTCGTCGTGCAGGCTCTTGCGCAGGTTGGTGAACAGGCGATGCGCCGAAGCGAGCGTGCTGGCGTCTTCTTCCGGCGTACCGCCGAGCGCCTCGACCTGCTGCTGCAGGCGCGAGGCGACCTGGCGCCGCTCGTCGGCGCGTTCCTGGAAGGTGAGGCCGAAACGGGTGCTCTGGGTTTCCCTGGCGGCTTCGGCATAGCCGTCGGCGCTGTCGATCGTGGTTTCGATCAGGTCGTTGAGCACGCGGATATCATGGTTGTGCATGGGAGCTCTCCAGTGGGCGATCGCGGCAGTCCGGAGGGGACGGGGAGCCGCCGTGCCATCGTAGGAATCCCCGGCGATGGGTTCGTGAAGCGACGCCCTCGCGCAGCGGACACGGCCGCGGGTGCATGCTTGGCCCATGAGCGCAGCTGACGCCGCCCCGCCGGTGTTCGACATCGGCCACTCCACGCATGCGCTGGACGCTTTCGTCGCGCTGCTCGACGCGCACCGAATACAGTGCGTGATCGACGTGCGGCGGCTGCCCGGCTCGCGCCGCCATCCGCAGTTCGACGGCCCCGCGCTGGCCGCCTCGCTCGCATCGCACCGCATCGGCTACCTGCACCTGGCCGCGCTCGGCGGACGGCGCGGGCGCAGCCTGCCCCAGGGCGCGGCCTCGCCGAACGGCTTCTGGCAGAACGCAAGCTTCCGCCGCTATGCCGACTATGCGATGGGCGCGGACTTTCAAGCCGGCCTGGCGCAATTGCTGGAGCTGTCCGCGCACACCCGTTGCGCGCTGATGTGCGCCGAGGTGCTGTGGTGGCGCTGCCACCGGCGCATCATCGGCGACTACCTGCTGGCCGCCGGCCGCACCGTCTGCCACATCCTGGGCGATGGCCGCGCCGAGCCGGCCGCGATGACGCCGGCGGCACGGCGCGCCGGCGATCACCTGGTCTATCCCGCGTCCTGATCAGCGCCCGTAAAGCCGCCGCGCCACCACCGGATCGAGCGTGGCGAGGAAGTCCTCCACCTGACGGGTGTAGTCACCGGGCAGGCCGAGCTCTTCGTTGATCTCCCGGTGGGTCAGGTCCTCGCCCAGCACCTGCGCGCGCATCTGCAGGGCATTGGCCTTGTCGGCGAAGTTGCGCGACTGCGGGCAGGATTCGCGCCGCTGGGTGGAGCACACTGCCAGGAACGGCGCGCCGCGGGTCTTCAGCTGCTGCAGCGGCGAGGCGGCGCGCCAGTACGCCGGATCGCTGCCGAAGGCCGCGTCGTACAGTGGCAGGTGCGGGCCCTGCATGATCGCCACCACGTTGAGCGCGGCGCTGTCCAGCGACACCGTGCCCAGCCACGGCAACGCGCCCTGGTCGAAGGCCAGCGAGGGTTCGGCCGAGATCAGCCCGACCAGGTGCGCGCCGGCCGAGTGGCCCATCAGGATGAAGCGGTCGCGGTCGGCGCCCCAGCCGGCAGCGCGTCCCTGCGCGAAGGCCAGCGCGCGCGCCACGTCGCGCGCCTGCTCGATCGGGTGCGTGCCGGGCAGCATGCGGTAGTTGGTGGAGATCAGCACGAAGCCGTGCGGCACCCAGCGCGCCACCTTGTTCTGCACCACGCTGGCCATCGCCTTGTCGCCGCGCTGCCAGCCGCCGCCGTGGACCATGAAGATCACCGGCGCGCGGGCGGTGCCTTGTGCCGGCAGGTAGACGTCGAAGCGCTGCGCCGGGTCGCCGCCGTAGGCGACGTCGCGGATCACGCGCACGTCCGGCGGCACCGTGGCCGGCCTGGCGTCCCCGGCGTCCTGGCCGAGCTGGGCGCGCTGCATCATGCGGTCGCGCAGGCTGCTGGCCGCGGCGGGCAGGCTGAAGACGGACAGCGCGACGGCGAGCAGGCCGGCGCGGCAAAGCAAGGTGGCGAGAGTCATGGCATCGATTCCTTTGTCGGTCGGTGTGTTCAGCACTGGATGGTTTGGCCCTGGGCATTGGTGCAGCTGCCGCTGTGGCTCACGCCCTGGCCCTTGGTATAGCGGGTCTGGCCCTGGTAGGTGTTGCCGTCGGCGCCGGTGAGCGTGCTCTGGTGGTCGAGCGTGCCGCCCCCGCGCGAGCTGCTGCCGGCATAGCTGCCGCGCGCGCCGCTCATCGTGGTCTGGCGGCTGGCCGCGCCCTGGCCATCGGCCGTGCGCGTGCGGCTCCCTTGGCTGCTGAAGCTGCCCCCCACCGCGCCCTGCCCGCTGGCCGTGTAGCCGGCCTGCGTCGAGCCGTCCGGGTTGCGCTGCACGCCGTGGCCGGCCTGCCAGGTGCCGCCATTCGTGCCTTGCACTCGGCTGCCGCTCCGACGGGTGAGCGTACCGTCGCTGTCCAGCGTGGCGCGACTGCCATGAGCGGCATGGCCCTTCGGGCCGGCCACACTGGTGGCCCGAGCGTGGCTGAGGCTGCCGTCGGCGGTCCGGTGGGTGCCGGCACGATGGTGCGCGCCGGCCATGGCCGGCAGGGAAACGATCAGACAGGCGAGGCTGAGCGAGACGATCGACGCATGCATGGCTTGGCTCCTTGGCGTGGCGTCCGCAGCGGACGTGTGGCGGCGATCTTTCCGGATCGACTCGCCAAGAGTGTTTCGCCAGCGCACGCGAATGTGAGCGCCTGTTGCCCGGCGCCGCCGCGGAAACATCCGCTTACACATCGATCGCCCGGCCGCTTGCCGCCTGGTAAGGCGCCAGGCGATAGTCCGCGCCCATGGAACCGGCCCACATCCTGGTCGTCGACGACGACCTGCGCCTGCGCGACCTGCTGGAGCGCTACCTGGAGCAGCAGGGCCTGCGCGCGTTCGGCGCCGCCAACGCGGCCGGCATGCGCCGCGCGCTGGCGGCGCACCACGTCGACCTGATCGTGCTGGACCTGATGCTGCCCGACGCCGACGGCCTGGCGCTGTGCCGCAGCCTGCGCGCCGAAGGCGTGGACACGCCGGTGATCATGCTCACCGCCAAGGGCGACGACGTCGACCGCATCGTCGGCCTGGAGCTGGGCGCGGACGACTACCT
>NZ_JABFWW010000135.1 GCF_013362045.1 Frateuria sp.
TGAAGGCCAGGAAGTCCTCCACCACGTCGGCGAAGAACGGCTTGTCCAGCAGGAACTCGTCCTCGATCCCGGTGACCTGCCGCGCGCCCTCGTCGATCGCCCGCTGGGGATTGAGATAGGTCTGCCAGTGGCGGCCGGTCGGTCGGCGCTCGACGAGTTCGACGCAGGCGATCTCGATCAACCGGTGACCCTGGCGCACTTCCAGGCCAGTGGTTTCGGTATCCAGAACGATCTGCCTCATGCCCTGCCCCTGTAACGCTCGGCCTGCTCGCGCGCGGCTGTGTCCACGCGTTCGTTTTCCACGTGGCCGTTGTGGCCGCGCACCCACTGCCAGCGTACCTGATGGGGCGTCTTGGCCGCGGCCAGGCGCTCCCACAGGTCCTGGTTCTTCACCGGCTTCTTGTCCGAGGTGCGCCAGCCGTTGGCGACCCAGCGCGGCAGCCATTGCTCGATGCCCTGCATGACGTAGCGCGAATCGGTGGTGAGCACGACCTTGCACGGACGGGTCAGCGCTTCCAGCGCGCCGATCGCCGCCATCAGCTCCATGCGGTTGTTGGTGGTGTCCGGCTCGCCGCCGGCGAACAGCCGCTCGACGCCGCGGGTTCGCAGCAGCGCGGCCCAGCCGCCGGGTCCGGGGTTGCCCAGGCACGCGCCGTCGGTGAACGCTTCGACTTCGGCCATCGTCGCCCGCGAGGTCAGGCAGCGGCGCTGCGGCGTGCGCCGGGCGCGAGGCTGGTCACGGGCGCCGGTGCGATCGCGCGCGGGCGCAGGCGGATCGGAGCCGTCGCCTGGCGCCGCTTGCGCGCGATCAGCAGATAGCCGCCGCCCAGCGGACCGCCCTGGTGCGGCACCACCGCCGAACTCGGCCACAGCGGGCCGACCCGCTGCACGCGCTCGACCTCGAGTTCGGAACCGCGCAGCCAGTGTCCGATGCGCAGCGGCGATTCCAGGTTCACGCCAGGCCCGCCCCGCCACAGCAGCCAGGGCAGCCAGCCACTGGCCGGGTGCATGCCGGTCAAGGCCAGCATGCCGCCGGGCGCGAGCACGCGCGCCGCCTCGCGCAGCAGCACCTGCGGCTCCGGCGACACTTCCACGGCGTGGCTCAGCAGGACCAGGCCGAAGGCGTCGTCGAGGAACGGCAACGGCTCGTCGATGCGGGTGTGCAGGTCGCCCGCGCAACGGCTGCCGTCCAGGTGCAGGTGCACCCAGCGGTCGAGCATCGGCGAGGCGGGCGGCAGGTCGTAGGCGACCGCCGAAACCTGCAACGCATAGCTGCCGATGCAACGCTGCAGTTTGGGGGCCAGCGCCTGCGCCTCTGCGGCAAGCAGGCCGCGCATCGGCTTGCTGGCGTAGATGTCTTGATCGCGCTGTGCCATGTCGCGCCCGTTCGCCGCAAAAGGGAAGTGTAGCCGCTGGTGACGGGAAGCGTGTCACGCATCGCCTGGCTAGCCTGAACGCAAACCGCCCATTTAACGACCCACTAACGAGTGCATCGCGGCCGACACCTATAGTCGTCCGCCCTGCGCACGCCACCGGCGGCGCCAGTCGATACGAAAGGCTGCGGAGACACGTTCTTGCACGTCGTACCGTTACCGGCGCTCGCCGACAACTACATATGGCTGCTGCACGACGACAGCGGCCAGGCGATCGTCGTCGATCCCGGCGAGCAGGCGCCTGTCGAGGCCGCGTTGTCCGAGCGCGCGCTGCAGTTGCGCGCCATCCTGCTGACCCACCACCACAACGACCACATCGGCGCAGCCGCTGCCTTGCGCGCACGCCACGGCGCCCCCGTATTCGCGCCGCGGGATGAGCGCATCGCCGAGGTCGACCGGTTCGTGGACGACGGTGATGTGATCACGCTGGAACAGCCGCAGGCCCGCTTCGAGGTGATCGCGGTACCCGGCCACACGCGCAGCCACGTCGCCTACGTCGGCGCCGGCGTGCTGCTCTGCGGCGACACCCTGTTCAGCCTGGGCTGCGGGCGGCTGTTCGAAGGCACGCCCGCGCAGATGCTCGCCTCGCTCGAGCGGCTGGCCGCCCTGCCGGGCGACACGCTGGTCTGCTGCGGCCATGAATACGCCGCGGCCAATGGCCGCTTCGCCCGCCAGGTCGATCCGACCAACCGCGACCTGGCCGCACGTTGCGACCAGGTCGCGGCCGCACGCGCGCAAGGCCGTCCCAGCGTGCCCGTGCCGCTGGCCAGCGAGCTGGCATGCAATCCCTTCCTGCGCATCGACAGCGATGCGCTCACCGACTGGGGCCGGCGCCACGGCGCCGGCGACGACCGCACCACACGCTTCGCTGCCCTGCGTGCCGCCAAGGACCACTTCCAGGGATGAAAACGCTGCTGCGCCCCCTGCCGCTCGCGCTCGCGCTGCTGATCGGCGCCTGCGCCACCGCGCCGATATCCGGCCCACGTGCGCCCGGCATCGAGCCCCCCACGACCCAGATACACGACATACGCACGGCGCCACCGGCCAGCCCGGCAACGCCGGCCGGCAGCGACGTCTGGGGCCGCCTGCGCGGCAGCTTCGCGATGGCCGACTGCGCCGCCGACCCGCGCATCGAGGCCTGGGCCCGGCGCTACACCGCGTCGCCGCAACGCTTCGAATCGCAGATGCGGGCCGTGCTGCCGCAACTGGCCTATGTGCAGGAAAGCGCCGCGCGCCACGGCGTCGCCGGCGAGTTCGCGTTGCTGCCGTGGGTGGAGAGCCACTTCAGGCCGGTGCCGCCACGGAAGAACCTGCCGGCCGGCGTGTGGCAGATCGTGCCGGTCACGGCACGCCACATGAACCTGGCAGTCGAACGCGGCTACGACGCGCGGCTGGACCTGGCCGCCTCGACCGATGCGGTCATGGCCCTGCTCAGCCACTACCACGACTGGTTCCAGGACTGGCGGCTCGCCGACTACGCCTACAACGCCGGCCGCTACGGCATCGACCGCCTGCTGGCCCGCGACGGCGCACCGCCTGCGCAGCCGGCGATACCCGCGCTGCCGGTCCGGGCCGGCACCCGCGATCACCTGGTCAAGCTGCTGGCGATCGCCTGCGTGGTGCGCGAGCCGGAACGCTTCCACGTCACACTGCCGGCGCTCGAGGACGACCGGCAGTTGGTCAGCGTGGCGGTGAGCGGACGCCTGTCGCTGAACCATGCGGCGCGCCTGGCCGGCCTGCCGCCGGCTACGCTGGCCAGCCTCAATGCGGGCTACCGCAGCGGCATCGTCGACGCCCGCCACGGCGGCCTGTTGCTGCCGCGCAAGCAGGCAGCGGGCTTGCGCACGGCGCTGCTGGCGCAGGCCGCCGACAGCCACGCGGGCCGGGTGGCCAGCGTCGGCGACGCGCCCCGGCTTCCGGACCTGGGCGACGATCCGCCGCCGGCGACGCGCCAGCCCGAGCACGTCCCGGCCACGCCTGCGCCGGATGCCTCCAAGCCTGCGCCGCCGCGCGTCCACGTGGTCAGGGCCGGCGAGACGCTGCTCAAGATCGCGCATCGCTACCGCGTGCGCGTGATGGAGCTCAAGCGCTGGAACCACCTGCAGGGCGACGCCATCGCAGTCGGCCAGAAACTCGTGGTAAGCACCGCCGCCAAGTGACATGGCCACAGGCAGCCGGTCCGCCAGACATGGCCGGCGCGCGCCCCGCCTTGCGACACCTGACCTGCCCGCGCCCTCTCGCTTAGACTGGCGCGGCGCACGGGAGGTGCGCTTTTCAGGGGAACCATCCAATGAACGAACTCGTTTACCGCAACGAGACGACGTTGCGTGCGATCGCGCTTGCGCTGTCGATCGTCATCTGGGCCGCACTGCTGCTCGGTACGGTCGGCGTGCTGCTTCTGTGGCTGCTGGTGCTGGCGCTGTTCGCGCTGATTGCCCACTCGGCGCTGATCGCCCACCTGCGCGGCAACGCCATCCGCATCAACGCCAGGCAGATGCCCGACCTGTACCAGCGCCTCTACAGCTGCGCGCGCAAGCTGGGCATGAACGATGTGCCGGAGGCCTACCTGGCCAACGGCAACGGCGTGCTGAACGCCTTCGCCACGCGCTTCCTGGGCCGCAACTTCGTGGTGCTGATGTCCGACGTGGTGGACAGCATGGAGGATCGCCCCGGCGCGCTCGATTTCTACATCGGCCACGAGCTGGGCCATCTGCGCCGCAACCACCAGACGTGGTCGAAGATCCTGGCGCCCGCGCTGTTTCTGCCATTGATCGGCGCGGCCTACTCGCGCGCCCGCGAATACACCTGCGACCGCCACGGCCTGGCCGTCTGCGAGAATCCGGAAGACGCCCAGTACGGCCTGGTCGCGCTGGCCGCCGGCAAGCGCCGCTGGCGCGCGGTGGACCTGGCCGACTACAGCCACAGCGCCTCGCTCACGCCCGGCTTCTGGATGTCGCTGCACGAGCTGTCGGGAGACTATCCATGGCTCAACAAGCGGCATGCCTGGCTGCGCGCGCTGGCCGAGCAGCGCAAACCCAAGCTGGGCAGCCGCAATCCGCTGGCCTTCGTGATCAGCCTGCTGCTGCCGCGCGTGCCGGGCTTGGGCATCGTCGGCAGCATGGTGGGGGTCGCCTATGTGGCGATCCTCGCGGCCATCGCCATCCCCGCCTACCAGGACTACATCGGCCGCACCTCGGTCAATGCGGCGATGGCCGACGCCGCGCCCTACCGCACGGCGATCGCACAGTTCGCCGCGTCCCACCAGACGTGGCCGCAGTCGATGGAGCAGGTCGGCCTGGCTCCGTTCGCCGGCGACACGAACGTCGCCGGCATCGAACTCGGCGCCGATGGCGTGCTCACCGTCAGCTTCGCCAAGGCGCCTGCCCGCGGACACGTCCTGCTGCTGACGCCCTACGTGCGCGACCACGCCATCCACTGGTCCTGCGGCGGCGACCTGCCGGCCAAGCTGCTGCCGGCGGCATGCCATAGCCCGCAGTAATCCGGCGAGGCAGGCCCGATCCGGGCCTGCCTCGCATCGCGCCGGTCCATGCGCGCCTGGCGCGCGTCGACCGCGTCCGGCGGCCGCGTCGGTGATACAAAGATCCGTCAGGCCTATCGAGAGATCATCGCCATGCCCCATCGCCCACGCCCTGCCCTGGTCGTCCTGCTCGGCCTGTTGCTCGCCGGCACTGCCGTCGCCACACCCGCCCGCAAACCTGCCGACCATCCCTGGCTGCTCAAGGCCGACCGCGTGTTCGACGCGCGCAGCGAGCAGGCGCACGCGGGCTGGGTGGTGCTGGTGCAAGGCGACAAGATCGTCGCGGTCGGCCCGGCGGGTCAGGTGCAGGCGCCGCCCGGCACGCAGACCATCGACCTGCCCGGCACCACGCTGCTGCCCGGGCTGATCGACGCGCACTCGCACATCTTCCTGCACCCGTACAACGAGACCCTGTGGAACGACCAGGTGCTCAAGGAGACCCTGCCCTACCGCACCGTCGAGGCCGTGCAGCACGCGCACGACACGCTGATGGCCGGCTTCACCGCGCTGCGCGACCTGGGCACCGAGGGCGCCGGCTACGCCGACGTGGACGTGCAGCGCGCCATCGACCAGGGCCTGGTTCCCGGGCCGCACCTGTTCGTCGCCACCCGCGCCACCATCGCCAGCCACTGCTACGGCCCCGGCCCGATGGGCTTCCGCAGCGACCTGGACCTGCCGCAGGGCGGCATCCCGGTCAGCGGCGTGCCGCAGATGATCGACGCGGTGCGCGACCAGGCCGGCCACGGCGCCGACTGGATCAAGATCTACGCCGACTACCACTGCGGCAAGAGCCACGGCTCGGTGCCCACCTTCAGCGAGGAGGAGCTGAAGGCCGGCGTCGAGACCGCCCACTCCATGGGCCTGCCCGTCTCGGTGCACTCGACCACGCCCGAAGGCATGCGCCGCGCGGTGCTGGCCGGCGTCGACACGATCGAGCACGGCTACGGCGGCACGCCCGAGGTGTTCGCGCTGATGAAGCAGCACGGCGTCGCCTACCTGCCCACGCTGGAGGCCGAGGCGGCGTACGCCCAATACTTCCGCGGCTGGAAGCCCGGCCTGCCGCCCGATGCCGACATGCAGCAGTCCGCCCACGCCTTCAAGCTCGCCATGCAGGCCGGCGTCACCATCGGCAACGGCAGCGACGTGGGCGTGTTCACCCACGGCGAGAACTACAAGGAACTGGAGTGGATGGTCCGCGACGGCATGCGCCCCGCCCAGGCCCTGCTCGCCGCCACCGCCGTCGACGCGAAGATCCTCCGGCAGCAGGACCGGTTCGGCCAGCTCAAGCCCGGGCTGGATGCGGACGTCATCGCCGTGCAGGGCGATCCCACCGTCGACATCGGCGCACTGGCGCACGTGCCGTTCGTGATGAAGGACGGGGTGATCTACAAGCAGGACGGCCAGGAAAGCCCCCGCTGACCCACGGCGTAGGCCGCGTGCAGGCCCAGGCACTGCTCCCGCAAGGCTCGAACCCGCAGCCACAAGGCAAAAAGCCGCGCGCGCAAGGCTTCCCACCTCCGCCCGCAAGGCAAAAAGCCTTGCGGGCGACCCGAAAAGCCTTGAGTGCAAGGATCCGGAAGTCCACGCGCAAGGCGCCAGGCCTTGTGCTCGAGCCCAAAAGCCTTGCGCGCGGCCGGCTGAATCCCTGTCGCAAGGCTCCCGACCTCCAGGCGCAAGGCAAAAAGCCTCGCACGCGGAGGTCGGTAGCCCAGCGCGCGAGGCTTTTTGCCTTGCGGGTGCCCCGTCGAGCCTCGCCGCGCAGGACTGGCGGCGGTCCAGCCCAGCTTTTCGCTAGAGTGCCCGCTGAGGGGCTCTGGGAGGATGGAAACCGTGTCGCAACGCATTCCCACGAGGCTTGAGCTCCGGGCCATGGCCGAAGGGCTGGAGGGCTGTGATCCAGCGGCGATCGATGCAGCCGTGGAGTTCTTCCTGCTGGACAGCCGCGGGCTCTGGCACAACCGCGCACGGGCCAAGTTCAGCCGCCGCCTCAAGCATTGTCCACTGAGCCCGGTCCAGGGCCAGGCCATCGTCGACTGCGTCGCCGCCCGCCTGGAGCACGGCCACTTTCCCGCACAGTTCACCGACCAGTTGCGCCTGGCGCTGCATCTGGATCAAGCCCGGCTCCTGCACGCCGCCGAGCGCGCGCTGGCCAGCCCGCTCGAGCACGTACGGCGCCATGCCCGCTGGGTCGTTGCATTCCACCGAATGCCGGATGCGCCCTAAAGCGAGCCAGGCTCGCTTTCCGATTCCGTCGCCCGCGGCCAATAGCCCCTCTTGGATACCATGATCGATTCCGACGCCATCAAGACGCAGATACGCCAGGCCTTTGCCGACATCGAGCCTCCGCCTCCGTGGTGCCTCACCGGAAGCAGCGAAGGCGACGAACCGCAGCTGCTGGCGCAGGAGTTCCGCGCCGTGCTGGACAGGCACTGGAGCGAACTCCCGCCCGCCTTTCTCGATCGCGCCCCCGATGGGTACGGCTCCGCCCTCTCGTTCTTCTCGGATGAGGCTTTCCGCTTCTACCTGCCGGCATATCTCATTGCCGCGATCGACGGCAACCTCCAGCAAGCCGACCCGGTGTTCCACCTCACCCACGGCCTTGCCGAGGATGCCGCACGGCCCATCAACCCCCGGCGCTATGGCGCACGAACGGACCGGGACGCCGCCATCTACCGCTTCGCCATGTTCACCCCGGCCCAGGCATCGGCCATCTGCGCCTTCCTGGAATGGTTCGCCGCCAGCGCCGAATCATCGCCGGTGGAGCGCGTGCGCATCGAGCAGGCGATCGCCATTTACTGGATCGCAAGGGTGGTCTGATAGCGTAATTGGCTATAGCACTTTTCTCCCTTGCTATCATGAGGGAGATGACCAAACTATTCATCAGGTTGGAGCCACGCGACAAGGTTGAAATATTTAGATTCAACACAGGGGGAAGGTATGGCCCGCAGGAAAACAGCCGGCACTACTAATGTGAATACAAGCAGGGAGCTAGATGAACCAACCGTGCTGCCTGCCCGTGGTCGAACGCTTGTTTTCATAAGCCACGACAGCCGTGATGCCGATCTAGCTGAGGCGTTCGCAAATCTCTTGTCGGATGTTAGTGCCGGCACCTTGAAATCATTCAGATCGTCGGACAAAAAAGGCACCTCCGGCATAGAGTTCGGGACTGAGTGGTATAAAGCAATCATGTCCCAACTTGGAGATGCTACCGATGTAGTTGCGCTCCTAACTCAGCACAGCATCGATCGCCCATGGATTCTTTACGAAGCTGGCGTAGCCAAAGGCAAGCTTGACACAAATGTCCTTGGAATTGCGCTAGGAGTTCCATTAGACAAGGTCAGTTCAGGACCTTTTGGTCAGTTCCAGAACTGCGGAGATGATGAAGATTCGCTCACAAAGCTTGTGATCCAACTCATCAGGAGAAATCCCGATGCGTCACCGAGGGAAGAAGCGGTGAGGATGCAAGTTCAAGTTTTTTTGCAGGGAGTCAAATCTCTTCTCAACTCGAAAGGAAAGTCAGCAGGCCAAACCGGCGCCGATGACTCAAACGTTGCAAAGTTGTTTGAGGAAGTCAAGGTAATGGTACGCGAACTTCCTGAGCGCGTGGATGATCGAGTCAGATCAGCCACAAAACGTGGTGGGTTAAGGAGGGGAAGGCGCCTGCACCCTATGATGTTTGAGGAACTCCTTTTTCATCCGGTATTACGAGAAAGCAACAAGGGCCCCGCTTCAGCATGGCTTTTGTTCATTTCCGCTATGCGGGAAGACTTTCCCTGGCTATATGAGCTCGGAATGGAGCTCTACCATGCTCTTCGCAGCAACAATAGCAAGGCTGTCGCGGAAGCACGTCGCAACCTCCTTGCTGTTTTGGATATAACGACACACGGCCCTTTATTTCATGAAATGTATAGACCTGACGACGAAGAGCTTTTCTTTATGGTGAAGCATCTTCCTCAGATGGTGGAACGCTTTCTTGAGCGAACAGCAACACGGTTACGTCCCAGCATTCCGAAGCCTAACGAAATTGAGAAGGCTGAAAACTGATCAACAAATCCAAAAACTCGGGCCACCAAACTTGGGCCAGAGGCAAGCTTTAAAAAAAACCCCGGCAAAGCCGGGGCTTTTTTTGCATCGACGGCAACCCCTAGAACTCCTGGCTAAACCTCACCCCGATCGTCCTGGGCTGGTTGGTCACCGTGTAGACCTGCCCGTTCGGGTACTGCGGCACCACGTTGTGGGCCGCGCAGGTGGCTTCCGCGCATTCGGCGTACTTGTAGATCTGGGCGCGCTTGTCGAACACGTTGTTGACGTAGACGTCGAGCGTCCAGCTGTTCTTGTGGAAGCCGGCGGAGAGGTCGGCGGTGGTGTAGGCGGCGAGGTTGCCGAGCAGGCCGCCTTCGTACTGGCGCAGGTCCGCGCGGCGCTGGCCCACGTGCACCACGGCGGCCTGCAGGAAGGCTTCGTTCTCGCCCACGTCGAAGGTGTAGCGGGCCTGCAGGTTGCCCTTGAAGCGTGGGGTGACCGGCAGGCGCGAGCCGTTGGGCGCCTGCGGGCCGGTGACCGCCTGGCCGGTGAGCGGGTTGATCGTGCCCGGCGGGCAATTGGTGATCGGCGTGCCGTTGAGGTCGGTGAAGCCGCAGTAGTTGGCGGTGAGCGTGGCGTTGTAGAGGGCGATGCCGGCGCTCAGTTCCAGGTTGTAGCTGGCCGCCCAGTTGAGCTCCGATTCCAGGCCGGTGATGCGCGCCTGGTTGGCGTTCTTGATCTCGGTGAGGCCATTGGCGCCCAGGATGCTGAACTGGAAGTCCTTCCAGTCCTGCCGGAACACCGAGCCGTTGAACGAGAGCCGGTTGTCCAGCCAGGTGGTCTTCCAGCCCAGCTCGTAGTTGGTCAGGTAGTCGGACATGTACGGCGGCAGCGTGCCGCGCCGGTTGATGCCGCCGGGGCGGAAGCCCTCCGACCGGGTGGCGTACACCATTTTGGTCGGCGTGATGTTCCAGGTGAGGTTGAACTTGTAGAGCGAGCCGGTCTCCTTCACCCGTTTGTCGAAGTCCAGGCACGGCGCACCGTGGTAGGGCGTGGGCGAGATGCAGCCGGCCTGGCCGTAGCTTGAGTTGGGCGAGAAACCGGAGCTGAAGCCGAAGTAGCCGCCCAGGCTGTTGTTGGTGCGGAAGTAGCGCCCGCCCACCGTGCCGGTGAGCACCTCGGGGATGAAGTCGTAGGACAGTTCGCCGAACACCGCCTCGTCGCGGTCGACGCGGTCCTGCTTGGTCAGCCACAGGGTGTCGGGCCAGCCCGGCGTGGAGAGTTTGTCGGCCAGCCCGGTGATCTGGTACGCCTGCTGGATGTCGTGGTGCTGGCGCTCCCAGAACAGGCCGCCGACCAGGCGCAGGCGGTCGTCCGAGGGCGAGGCGATGCGCAGTTCGTGGCTGTCCTTGTTGTAGCGGTCGCGCGCGAAGATGTGCTGCGACGGGTTGATCAGCGCGCCGCTGTTGTCATAGATGTAGGCGCCGTAGCCGGCCAGCGTGTCGTACCAGAACGAGTAGTCGCTGTAGTCGCTCTCTTCCTCCTGGCTGCGCTTCAGGTGCGCGTAGGCGTAGGTCAGGTCGAAGTTGCCGATCTTGCCCTGCACGGTGAGCGCGGCCTGCCACCAGCGGTCGTCGGTGCGCTCGGGATACCAGTGGGTGAGCGCCAGGTCGCCGATCGCCGGGTCGTAGGCGAAGTTGCCGTGGGTGATGGTCTGCTGGCCCATCACGGTGGGGTTGATCGACCAGTCGTCGTTCAAGTCGACCTTCAGCGCCGCGCGGGCGCCGTTGGTGTCGGCGTCGTTGTAGGCGTCCTTGGCGCGATAGGTGCAATCGAGCCGCGGCGTGGGCGTGCAGTTCTTCGCATTGCTGACGGTGATGCCGGAGACGGGATAGGTGCGCGTGCCGGCCTTGTTGTCGATGTAGCCGGTGTCGTGCTCATGCCAGCCGACCAGGCGGATCGCCGCGTTCTTGGCCAGCGGAATGTTGGCCATGCCCTCGCCGGTGTAGCCGACGCCGCCGTTCTTGACCGTGTTGGCGCTCACCGCATAGCTGGCCGCGAAGCCGCTGGTGTCGGGCTTGTTGGTGATGATGCGCAAGGCGCCCGCCTCGGCGCTGGCGCCGTACAGCGTACCCTGCGGGCCAGCCAGCACCTCCACGCGGGCGATGTCGTACATGTGGATGTCCAGCGGACCCTGGATCGTGGTCACCGGCTCCTCGTCCAGGTACACGCCCACGCTGGGCAGCGAGCCCGAATGGTTGCCGTCGCCGCCGCTGGCCACGCCGCGCATGTAGATGCGCGCGAAGCCCGGACCGAAGGTCTCGTAGGAGACGCTCGGCAGGTACTTCACGTAGTCGTCGAAGTTCTTGACGTGCAGCTCCTGCAGCTTCTCGGTGCCCAGCACCTGGATGCTGACGGGTACCTTCTGCAGGTTTTCGGTGCGCTTCTCGGCGGTGACGGTCACCTGCTTGAGCGTGACGGCCTTGTTCTTGCCCGGCTTTGCGGCGGGCGTGGCCTGGCCGTTCGCCTGGCTGGTGTCCTGGGCCATCGCCGGCATGGCGATGGCCAGGCAGATCGCCACGGCCAACGGCAGCCGCGATGGCCTGGCCATGCTGCGTGTACTCATGGATGTGCAACGGTGCATCGATTCCCCTCCCCAATGACGATCAAGCGATACCAACAATCCCCTGGTTCCCATCCGGCACGTCGGGGTAATACCCGAGCACCGGCCCCAATGCCTGTTCCAGCGGCTCCAGCCATGGCGCGTAGTGGCGCCACTGGTCCATCCCCTCGCGATAGATCGGGCGGCGCACCTGCTCGGAGCTGGCCGTGCGCACCGGCCGGGCATTCTCGAAGAAGCGCAGGCAGCCCCCCTCGAACGGCAGCCCGCAATGGGCGAGCAGCCGCCGCACCTCGCCCTCGGTGTCCTCGACCATGCGCTCGTAGATCACCCGGTGCACGCGCCCCGGCAGCACCGCGTCGAAGTGCGCCATCAGCGCCACGTAGTCGCGGTAGTAGCGCCCGAGGTCGTCCAGGCTGTAGCTGAAGCTCTGCCCGCGCGCGAAGTGCTGCTTGAAGCCGGAAAAGCAGCAGGCCAGCGGATGCCGGCGCGCGTCGATGACGATCGCGTTGGGCAGGATCAGATGGATCAGGCCAAGATGCATGAAGTTGTTGGGCATCTTGTCGATGAACAGCGGCGCGCCGGTCTTGCGGTGGATGCGCGTGTCGGCGAGGTAACGCTCGCCCAGCGCACGCAGCGCCTCGGCGTCGAGCGAGGCAAGCGCGTCGTGGTAGGGCATAGCGCTGTCGGCATCGCCCTGCCCGCGCAGCAGGCGCGTGATCGAGGTGATCTCGGGCAGCTCCATCGTGCCTTCGACCTGGCTGTGGCTGGAGAGGATCTGCTCGATCAGGGTGGAGCCCGAACGCGGCAGGCCGACGATGAAGATCGGATCGCGCTCGGGGCAGCCCGAGCCCGTGCGCGCGGCAAAGAATTCCGATGTGTAGCGCTCGCGGATGTGGCGCACGCGGGCGCTGGTTTCCTCGGCGCGGTAATGCAGCTGCGCGCGGCGGATGGCGTTGCCTCGCTCGTAGTGCCCGAACGAGCGCGCGTAGTCGCCGGCGTCCTCCAGCGCCTTGCCCAGGGCGAACTCCAGGTGCAGGCGGTCGTCGCCGGAAAGGTCCGTGCGCGCGGCCTGCGCCTGCATCGCTGCCGCGTCCTCGGGCGCGAAACGGAACGTCTTGAGGTTGGCCAGGCTCCACCAGACCTCGCCGAAGGACGGCGCCAGCGCCAGGCTGCGGCGGTAGGCCTCGATGGCGCGCTCGACGTGCCCGGCCGTCTTGAGCGCGTGGCCGTAGCTCATCCACACCTTGGGCTGGTCGGGATAGCGTTCGAGCAGCTCGGCGTACAGCGCGATGGCCGGCTCGTAGTCGCCGATCCGGCACAGCACCACGGCCTTGAGGTTGCGGTGGCCCGGGTGGTCGGGCTCGGCGTCGAGCAGGCGTTCGATCTGGGCCAGCGCGCGTTCGGGCTGGTTGCTCCGGTGCAGTATCAGCGCGTAGTTCTGCCGCGCGGCGTGGAAGCCCGGCGCCAGTTCCAGGCAGCGTTCGAGCAGGTTCAGCGCATCCTCGTTGCGGCCCAGGCGCGCGGCGACCTCGGCGAACATGCGGATGGCGGCGACGTCGGTGGGCGCGGCCTTCAGGTGCGCACGCAGGATCGCCTCGGCGTCGGGCAGGCGGCCCTCGGCCAGCGCGGCGGCGGCGCCCAGCAGCAGCGGATCGGCGGTGGCATGGCGCACGTGCTGGGCGTAGGCGTCATCGGCAGC
>NZ_JABFWW010000192.1 GCF_013362045.1 Frateuria sp.
CGCGGATGTGCCGGCGGCAATTCGCGGCTGGCGCGCGGGATCGCCGCCGCCAGCCGTGCCTTCGCCCGGCCCGGCTCGCCATGCGCCAGCTCGACCTGCGCCAGCAGCAGGTGCACCCACAACAGTTGCGGGTCGCCGCCGGACGCGACCGCGGCGAGATCGCGATCGATCGTGGCGCCGAGCGTGGCCGGGCACTGCGGGCCGGGCGACTGGTTGCAGGCCAGCATCAGGCGCGCCTCGGCGACCAGCGGCGGCATCGGGTAGCTGCGCGTACGCAGGCCGGCAATGGCCCCGGGCAACCGTTCGCGCGCCCGCGCGGGGCGGCCTTCCAGCAAGTCGATGCCCGCCAGTTCGCTGTCCACGCGGCCGACCCGCATGCGGTTGGCCGGGTCATTGCCGTACAACCGGCGTGCGGCGTCGAACAGCTTGCGCGCACCCGCGAGGTCGCCCGCTTCCACCAGGCCGAAGGCGGTGGCTTCCAGCGAGTCGCCGTGCAACGCGCTCCCTGCACCGAAACTGCCGGCCGACCACGCCTGCGCCTGCCGGCAGCGTGCCTGCGCGCCGGCGCGGTCGGCCCGCAGCCCATCCAGCACGCAGGCCTTTTGCGCGGCGTACACCTGGGTAAGCTGCGGCCGCTCGCCGTTGCGCGCGTACATCGCCAGCGTCTGGGCGAACAGCGCGTGCGCCTGCGTCCAGTGGCCGGCGCGGTAGGTGGCCGAGGCCAGGCCCGCCAGCGCGAGCGTGGATTCGTTGCTGGACGGGCCGAAATGCGCCAGCTCGAATTGCCAGGTCCGGTGCCACATCGCCATCGCTTCGTCGTAGCGGCCCAGCCCTTCCAGCGCGGAGGCGACGTCGTTGTAGCCGATGCCTACGCGCGGGTCGTCCGGCCCCCAGGTGGCGATCCGTTCGGCCAGCGCTTCGCGGGCAAGGTCCAGGGCGGCTTGTCCATGGCCTTCGCTGTTCTCGACCGCACCCAGCGGGCCGAGCAGGTCGATCAGCGTTTCGCCGTGGATGCCCTGCGCCTGCATGCGCCGGCGGGCCAGGCGCAGGTCGGCGCCGCCCGCCGCGTAGTTCTCCATGCGCACCTCGGCGTAGCCGCGCGCGGTGAGCGCGTGGATCGCCTCGACGTCGGACGGCGCCAGCACCCGTTCGGACAGGGCGACGGCCCGGTTCGCCAGCTCGAGCGACTGCGCGGCGCCGCCAAGCTCCTCGTACAGGCGCGAAAACATCGCCAGCAGATCCACGCGGCCGCCGTCATCCATCTGCGGCGAGCGGTCCAGCCTCGCCACGCCGCGCGCCAGCAGTTCGTCCAGGCTGGGCTGTTTCGACGCCGCGACGCCGTAGCGGATCGGCGCGAACAGGCTCTCGACGAACGCCCGCACCGTGTTGGCGCGAACGGCCTGGCGCCGCGCCACCTGCGCCTGCCACACGGCGATCGACAACGACAGCAGGATGGCCAGCATGAAGGCCGCGGTGATCGCGACGCCGCCGCGATGGCGCGCCACGAACTTGCCCGAGCGGTACCAGCGCGAGGGCGGATGCGCCTGCACCGGCTCGCTGTCCAGGTGGCGCTCGATGTCGTCGGCCAGCGCGCCGGCCGAGGCGTAGCGCCTTTCCGGCTCGCTGCAGGCGGCCTTCAGCACGATGTTGTCGAGGTCGCCGCGCAGCCTGCGCCGTATCGGCGCCACCGCCGACGGCGCGAGGCCGTAGGCGGTGGCAATGGAGGGCGCGTCGGTGCGCGAAGGCGGCGTGGCGGCAGCGCCGATGCTGCGCGGGCGCCCGCTGACCAGCTCGTCCAGCAGGATGCCCAGCGCATAGACGTCGGTGGCGGTGGTGACCGGCTGCTGGGCGAACTGTTCCGGCGCGGCATAGGCCGGCGTGAGCGCGCGATGCTGGGTGCGGGCGGCGCCGGCCATGTCCTCGTCGAGCAGCTTGGCGATGCCGAAATCGAGCAGCTTCGCATCGCCCTCGGCGGTGACCAGCACGTTGGACGGCTTGATGTCCCGGTGCACGATCAACGCCCGATGTGCCGTCTCCACCGCGCGGCAGACCCGCAGGAACAGCACCAGCCGCTGGCGCAGGTCGAGCCGGCGCTCGCGCGCGTAGCGGGTGATCGGCAGGCCGTCGACCAGCTCCAGCGCGATGTAGGCCAGGCCGCCGTCGGTGATGCCGCCTTCGATCAGCCGCGCGATGCCTGGATGGCGCAGGCGCGCCAGCGCCTCGCGCTCGCGGCGGAACTGGCGCTGCGCCTCGGCGCTGTAGAGGCCGCGCGCCAGCAGCTTGAGCGCGACCTCCTGGCGCACGCCTTCGGTTTCGCGAAAGGCGCGGAACACGGTGGAGGAACCGCCCTCGCCCAGCACCTCGACCAGCTCGAACGGGCCGATGTGGCTGCCGGCAGGCAGGGCCTGCGTAACGCTGGCGTCGCCGATCGCGCGTGCAGCGCCGGCGGCATCGCCGGTGGACAGCAACTCGCCTTCGTCGGCATCGGCTTCCAGCATGCGTTGCAGCTGCGCGCGCTGCTGCGGATCGGGACAGCGTTCGGCCAGCAGGCGCGCGCGCGCGTCGGCGGGCAGCGGCAGCGCCGCCTCGAACAGCTCGCGCAAGGACGTCATCGTTGCCACGGCGGACTCTCCCGACATTCGTTCTCCCGCCACCTGCCCTCGATAAACACCGGATGCGCGCCGATTGCGACCTCGGCCGTGGGCCGCCGTGGCAATCCGTGCGTGCCCTAATCCATGCGTGCCTTGATGAACGCGCGTGCAAAACGCCAGTCGCGGTCGATGGTGCGCCGGCAAAGCCCCAGCGTCTGCCCGACCTGCTCCAGGCTGAGCCCGGCGAAGAAGCGCAGCTCCACCACCTGCGCGGCACGCGCATCGGCCTGTTCCAGCTCGTCCAGCGCGCAATCCAGCACCAGCGCCTGCTCGGCGGTGTCCAGCGCCAGCTTCAAGGCGTGATCGTCCAGCGTGACCCGCTGCCATTGCCCGCCGGCGCACAGGCGCAGGCGGTCGCGCGCGCGATTGATCAGCAGATGGCGCATGGCGCGCGCGGCGTAGCCGAAGAACTGCGCAGGGTGCTCGAATGCCAGCCCTTCGCGCTGGCCCATGCGCAGGTAGAGCTCGTGCACCAGTTCGGTGGTGTCCAGCGTGGCGTGGCGGTTGCCGGCCAGTTGCTTGGCGGCCATGGCCTTGAGGCGCGCGTAGACCGCGGCGAACAGCGCCTCGGAGGATTGATCGGGCGGGATCTGCCGGCTGTCGGCCATGGCGCGCACCATCGATGCAGGCCTGCAACACGAGGCATGGTACGCCTGCGCCAGCAGGGCGGCGCGATGGTGCGCGGGTGGGATGACTGGTAGGCAGGCTCAGCTGCAGGGTGCGGCGCGCAGTCGTGGCGCGCGCCGTATCCGCACATCCCTACGTGCGGTGCCCGGGCGCGCCGGGTAGCTGCCGCACGATGCGCCTGACCGCGCCGGCGATCGCCTGCGGCTGGTCCAGCTCGATGTCGTGCGAGCTGTGGGCCACCGGCTGCAGTTCGCCGCGGCGGGAGGTGGCGACGATGCGCCGCTGGGTGTCCAGCCGCGCCGCGTCGAGCGCCTTGCGATCGTTCGGAGGCGCGTCGGCGTAGGTGTCCGAGGCGCTCAGCACGATCAGCGGCAGCGCACCGTGGGCTTCGTCCGACGGCACCGGCTGCGCGAAGACCTGGACGTTCTGCGCCAGCTCGGAGCGCAGCGTGTGCCAGAACGCCGGGCGCTCCGCGCGGGCGTGCGCGGCGGCGGCCACCTTGGCGCTCTGCCATGGCGCCGGGCCGCCGATGCAC
>NZ_JABFWW010000048.1 GCF_013362045.1 Frateuria sp.
CAGCAGCACGCCCATGGCGGCGTCGGCGCGTCGTCGAAAGCGCGGGCGGGCCAGGCGCGCGGCCAGCAGCCGGCCGCCTGCGGCCCACAGCAGCAGGCAGGCGAGCGGGATGAAGGCGAACAGCAGGGCCAGCGGCAGGTAGTCGGCCATGCGCGCGGCGGGCCAGGCGGCGACCACCGTCAGCACCATCGCCCAGCCCTTGGGGTTGAGGAACTGGAAGCCGAACAGCCCCAGCATGCCGGTGGGCAGGGCGGCTCCGATGCGGCTCGTCGCGCCGCGCGTCCCGGCCTGCAGCAGGCGCAAGCCGAGCCAGCCCATATAGAGCCCGCCGGCGACGCCAAGGGCGGTGCGCAAGCCGGCATGGCGGGTCAGTAGGCCGCCCGTGCCCGTCGCGACCGCGGCGAGCAGCGTCAGCCCGCCGAGCACGATCCCGCCGATCGCCGGTGCCGCAGCGCGCATGCCGCCGCGTCCGGCCTCGTGCAGGACCACCAGGTTGTTCGGCCCCGGGGTGGCGGCCGCGGCGAACAGCAGCCCGGCGATGGCGAGCAGATCGTGCATGGCATCCTCGATGCGATCGCTGCGCTACGGCAGCAATCGCAGGATCGCCTCAATCCATGGTCGGGAGCTGCACGCCTTATGGTCTAGAATTCCGACCATGGATCTGCCGCTCAACGCCCTGCGCGCCTTCGCCCTGGTCTACCGTCACCGCGGCGTGCGCGCGGCCGCGCGCGAGCTGGGCATGGCCCACTCCTCGGTGAGCCGGCACCTGGGCGAGCTGGCGCGCTGGCTGGGCGTGCCGTTGCTGCACGCCGGCGCCGGCCGGGCGGGGTTGGTCTTCACGCCGCAGGGCGAGGCGCTGGGCAAGGCAGTCAACGCGGGACTGCACGAGATCGAGCAGGCGGTGGCGGCGCTGCGCGAGGTGCGGCCGGCGCATGCGGTGGCGCTGTCGACCACGCCCTCCTTCGCCATCCGCTGGCTGCTGCCGCGGTTGCCGGCGTTCGAGAAGGCACACCCGAAGATCGAGCTGTCGGTGCTGGTCGATCAGAAGCTGGAGGCCTTCGACGACGGCCGCGTCGACCTGGCCATCCGCATGGGCCAGGGTCCCTGGCCGAACCTGCACTGCGAAACGCTGATGGACGACGCGCTGTACCCGGTGACGAGCCCGGCCTACTGGCGCGACCACGGCCGCCCGTCCCGACCGGCACAGCTGGCCGGGTTGCGGCTGCTGCACGACCGCGATCCGCAGGCCGCTTGGGATCTCTGGCGCCGCGCGCACGGGCCGGCCGGCCTCGCACTGCAGGGCGGCGCGCGTTATGCGTCCTCGGACCTGGTGCTGCGTGCCGCCGAGCAGGGCCAGGGCGTGGCACTGGCTCGCCACCGGCTCGCCGCCGACGACGTGGCGGCCGGTATCCTGCTGCGCCCTTTCGGTGCGCTGGAGGTACCACTGGGGCCCTCGTACTGGATCGTGCGCCCGACCGCCGCGCGTCCGCGTCCTGCGCTGGCCGCGGTCATCGACTGGCTGAGCTGGCAGGCGGCCGGTCGATAACCCTACGACCCGCTTCTTGCGCTAGCTGACGGAGTGCGCAGGCGCTGCCAGGCCAGTATGGGCAGGCCCAGCAGTACCAGCACGCCAGCCCACAGCAGCGATTCCCCGCCGGTGCCGACCAGCGCCCAGAAGGCGTATGCCAATGCGCCGGCAGCGAGCAGCCGGCGCCAGGCGCGGGCATGGGGCTCGGTGCGCCACCAGGCCAGCACGCTCACCACGTAGGGCAGCAGCGTGGTGGCGGTCGAGAGCAGGATCGAGAAGGTGAACAGCGCGACCAGCGTGCGGCTGTAGTTGGCCACGATCAGCGCGCTGGCCAGGCCGCTGCTCAGCAGCAGCCCGAAGGCCGGCGTGCCGCGGGCGTCCAGCCGCGCGAAGCGTGCCGGGAACAGGCCGTCCTGCGCCGCCGCCAGCGGCGTCTGCGCCTGCAGCAGCACCCAGCCGTTGAGCGCGCCGAAGCAGGAGATGGTCGCCACCACCGCCAACCCGAGGCCGGCCACCGGCCCCCACACGTGGGCGGCCGCGGCGACCATCGGGGCGGCCGAGCCATGCAACTCCTGCGGCGGCAGCAGGCCGATCACCACGGTGCAGGCGAGCATCGTGGCCAGGCCGGCGACCAGCATGCCGATCACGGTGGCGCGGGGCACCGTGCGTTCCGGGTCGCGCACTACGCCGGTCGGCACGGTGGCCGCCTCGAAGCCGAGCATCGCCCACAGCGTGAGCGCGGCCACCGAGGTGGCGACGCCGAACAGCGGCAGCCCGCTGGGATTGAACGGTCGGTAGGCGCCGGCGTGCACCCAGCCCAGGCCGAGCAGGCCGAACAGCACCAGCGGCACCAGCTTGAGCAGGGTGGTCAGCATCTGCACGCGCGCGGCCTCGCGCACGCCGGCCAGGTTCACCGCCGTGCAGATCCACAGGGCGCCCAGCGCGCAGGCGGCCGAGCGCAGCGGCGTGGCGGTGGCTTCCGGCCATACGGCGCCGAGGCTGCCGGCGAAGGCTACCGCGATGGCCGCATTGGCGCTCCAGGTGCACACCCAGTAGCTCCACGCCACCACGAAGCCGACGCTGTCGCCGAAAGCGCGGCGCGCGTAGCCGTAGGCGCCGCCGTGGTTGCGGATCGCGCGCGCGAGCCATGCGTACACCGTCGCCAGCAGCAGCGCGCCGGCCAGGGTCAGCGCCCAGCCGAGCAGGCTGGCCGCGCCGTAGGGTGCCAGCGCCGCCGGCAGCAGGAACACGCCCGAGCCGATCATGTTGCCGACTACCAGCGCGATCAGCGCAGCCTGGCCCAGCGGTCGGGCGGACGCGGTCATGCGTGCTCGCGGTAGGCGCGGCGCAGCAACTCGTGGAAGTGGTGGACCGCGTTCTCGCGCAGGGGATTCAGGCGGCCGCTCTCGTAGGAACCGGAGGCAAGCCCGCGCTGCACGTCCTCGCAGATGGTCACGTCCTCGTCCTGCACCTCGTCGCTGAAGGCGACGTCGCGCTCGCGGCGGGCGCGCGCCTCCGGATTCGCGTCGGGCCCGCCTTCGACAGGTGCGTAGTAGAAGTCGAACTCCACGCGGCATCGATCCGTGCCGAGCGGCAGCACGCGATTGGTCTGCAGCCGCCCGGGCAGGATGTTGAGCATGGTGTTCGGGTAGAGGAAGTAATACAGCGCCTCGCCGCTGCCGTAGAGATCCGCGCCGCTCTCCAGCGGGCTGTACTGGTAGGAATACCAGCGCGCCGTCTCGGTGACGTAGCTGCGGTAGTCCAGCACGCTGTTCAGGCCCGGATGGATGTGCGGCACGTGGTAGCCCTCCAGGTAGTTGTCCACGTATACCTTCCAGTTGCAGGCCACGTCCCAGCTCGCGCGGTGGTGGAACTCGAAGCCGGCGAGCGAGCGGCCTTCGCCCAGCCGGGCGTCGATGCCTTCGACGAATTCGCCGAACGGCGGCGCCTCGCCGATGGCGACGAAGACCAGCCCCTGCCACACCTGCACGCGAACCTCCGGCAGGCGGATCTTCGACGGATCGAAGTCCGGCGCACGGCCCATCTCCGGTGCACCGCGCAGCACGCCGTCCAGGCCGTAGGTCCAGCCGTGGTAGCGGCAGCGCAACGCGGTCGCGCCCTTGCCGTCGCAGCTGGCGACCGGGCCGGCGCGGTGCCGGCAGACGTTGTGGAAGGCACGGATGGTCGCCGCATCGCTGCGCACCACCACCAGCGGCAGGCCGGCGATGGTGACTACCAGGTGGTCGCCCACGCCGGCGAGCTGAGACTGGTGGCAGACCAGTTGCCAGCTCTTCGCGAACACCGCCGCGGCATCGAGGGCCGGCATGCGAGGGTCGGTGTAGCAGCGGGCGGCGAGCGCCCGCGCATGGTCGAGGGGCTGCGCGGCGAGGACATCGGGCGTGAACAGGTCGAGCATGGCGGGCACCTGCAGGAAGAAAGGAACGTCAGCGAATCCAGGCGTTACCGACGCCAGGATCGCGTCCACTCATCCAACCTACCTCACTTCGCGTCGTAAAGCGCCTTGACGTCCTTCAGCAGCGCCGCCTGGCTGTCCGGGCGGGCGTAGAACATGTGGCCGCCGGGATAGTTCTTGACCTGCACGCGGGTCGGGTCGCCCATCGGCGGCATCTGGTCGACGATCAGCACCGACGCCATGAACGGGCAGGACAGGTCGTCCCAGCCGTGCGCGATCAGCACGCGCAGGCCCGGGTCGTTGGCCACCGACTCCCGCAGCTGCGACACCGAACCCTGGTTGGCGTCCTCGTCCTGGTGCCACAGCTTGTTCACCTCGTAGCTGAGCGCGTTGTAGCGGCCGTCGTATTTCCAGCCGACGGTGCGGGTGACGAAGTCGACCATCGCGGTGGTGGTCGGCGCGATGATGCCGTTGAGGATCGGATCGCCGGTGCGCTGGCGCGGCGCGTACGGGAACGGGTCCCACGCCGTGACATTGGAGTCGTAGCGGCTGCCCAGCTTGCCCTCGGCGCGGTAGACCTCGCGCAGGTAGGCCTGGGTTTCCAGGCGTCCTCCGGAACGGCGCACGAACAGGGGATCCAGGCCGGTCAGCTCGGTGACCTTCTTGATGACCCGCTCGGTGGCCTGCGGGT
This sequence comes from Frateuria sp., assembly GCF_013362045.1. Lineage (GTDB taxonomy): Bacteria > Pseudomonadota > Gammaproteobacteria > Xanthomonadales > Rhodanobacteraceae > Frateuria_A. Next base: position 4,633 of record NZ_JABFWW010000048.1, read on the forward strand.
CGGAGCGCCCGCGCATCAGGTCGGTGGCGTACTCGCCGCGGGTGTACTCGACGACCTGCGCCATCGCCTCGGGCGTGAGCTTGTGCTCGCGCTCCAGGTGCGCGGCGGCGATCGAGGGCAGGGTCAGCATCCACGGCAGCGGCGAGACGTTCTCGTCGTCGGAGGCTGCCGGGTCGAGGTAGGGCGAGACCAGCACCACGCCCTTCATCGCCACGCCGAGCCGGGTCTGCAGGTAGTCGGTGATGCGCGGGCCGCGGAAACCGCCGTAGCTCTCGCCGACCAGGTACTTGGGCGACTGCATGCGGTGGTTGGTGACCAGCCAGTCGTAGACGATGCGCGAGAGGTACTTGATGTCGTTGTCGGTGCTGTAGAAGAGCTCGGTGGCCTTCTTGTCGTCCACCAGGGCGCGGCTGAAGCCGGTGCCGACCGGGTCGATGAACACCAGGTCGGTGAATGGCAGCCAGCTGCCGGGGTTGTCGTGCAGGGTGGCGGGGTCGGAAGGGTTGTTGCCCTCGACGCCGAAGTTCACCCGCTTCGGGCCGATCGCGCCCAGATTCAGGTAGACCGAGGAGGCGCCCGGGCCGCCGTTGAGGGCGAAGGTTACCGGGCGATCATTGCCCTCCATGGTGTAGGCGGTGAACACCACCTCGGCGACGGTGTTGCCCTTCTCGTCGCGCACCGGCAGCGAGCCGACGGTGACGGTGTACCTGAGCGTGCGGCCGTCGATCTGCGCGCTCTGCTGCACGCGCGCATCGGCGGGGAAGGGCGGCAGGTGGTAGTCGCCGTGGCCGGCGTCAGCGCTCTTGTGGTCCTCGGCCGCGAGCGCGGGTAGGACGGAAGCGGCCAGCAGCGAGGCTGCCAGCAGGGTGGCTTGCAGGGTCTTGCGCACGATGGGTGTTCCCCTGGGACGAAAGACCCAGCCTAGCCGGCGCCGACCGGACGCAACTGTGCCCAAAGGCATGGAGCCGGCAGCCGGGTGGTCAGGCAGGCAGCGCGACGAGCTGGCCCTGCACCTGGTTGATCGAATCGCGGATGCGCTTGCTGAACACCGAATCGTCGTGGTGGATCAGCACCAGCCGTTCGGTGGCGCGGGTCATCGCCACGTAGAGCAGGCGCGCTTCCTCGGCCTCGTCCTTGCCCTCCTTGGGCAGCGAGCCCAGGCCGGGAATGATCACGAACGGGAACTCCAGCCCCTTGCTCGAATGCATGGTGACCAGCTTGACCGTGTCGCCGACGGCGAACAGCGCGCCCTTGCCGCGGCCCTCGGCCAGCCGGCTTGGGATGCCTTCGCGCTCCAGCGCCTCGTGCAGCTTCTCGCCTTCCCACTGGTTGCGGAAGATCACCGCCATGTCCGACCAGGGGCGGCCGTGCGCATGCTCGTCGCGCAGCTGGGCGATCAGCACGGTCAGCTGCGCGGGGGCGGTCTCCACGCGGATCAGCTCCGGCACCGCGCCGCGGCGGCCGGCACTTTCGGGGGCGATCAGCGGCACGCCGTCGTCATCGTCGGCGCGGGCGGCCAGCAGCTCGTGGGCAAAGCCGCGTGCCACGGCGAGGATCTCCAGCGTGTTGCGGTAGTTGAGCTTGAGGATGGTGGTGCGGCCCTGCGCCTGGACGCCTAAGCTCTTCCAGCTGACCTTGCGCCGGTCGGCCTGGCCGTAGATGTTCTGCGCGTCGTCGTAGAGCACCAGCAGCGAATTGGTCGCCGGGTCGATCATCTGCACGATCAGCTTGTACCAGTCCGGCTCGAAGTCGTGGCCTTCGTCGACGAGCACCGCGCCGTACTGGAAGCGCGGGATCCGGCCGCGATCGACGCCATCGATCACGCGCTCGACCATCTGCTCGAAGAAGCTGTCCGCGCCCTTCGGCGGCAACTCCACGTGGTAGGCCGTGAGCATCTTGTGGCACCACTTGTGGAAGTTGTAGACCTGCACTTTCTCGGCCAGGCCGCGCTCGCCGACCAGCTGCTCCAGCCGCGCGGCAAGGGTCTTGTTGTAGCAAAGCACCAGGATCGGCCGCTCCATCGTCCGCGCCAGCTGCATCGCGCGGAAGCCCAGGATCATGGTCTTGCCCGAGCCGGCGACGCCGTGGATGATCCGGTGCTCGTTGCCGAGCGAGCGCGCCAGCTGCTCCTGCTGGGCGTCCATCACCTTGACCAGTTCGGGGATCTCCAGCGGCCGCACCGCCGCGTCGGTCGGGCCGAACAGGCCGAACTGGCCGCTGCCCGGCTCCACCCGCAGCTCGGGGAACAGGTGCCAGCGCACGCGGTCGATCTGCGGCAGCGTCAAGGCCACCGGAAAAACTTGCGGGAACATCGCCCACAGCCGCTCCTGGAAATCCTCCGCCTCCACCGATTCGTAGAACTCGTCGCGGCAGATCGCCAGGTGCGGCGGGATCACCGCATCCAGCCCGCCTTCCTCGAACTGCTTGCGGCTGATGTTGGCCAGCACCACGCCCCAGGCCCACGGCATGATGATCTTGCCGGCGTGGCGGTGCCCGGCGGGAAAACGCAGGGCCGGATCGCGCTCCAGTACCACGCCGATCTCCAGCGCATAGGCGCGCGCCTGCAGCAGCGGGTGGTTCTCCTTCACCAGCCCGCGCTCGGTGACCAGGGTGAACTGGGTGCTGTCGGCGTGCCGGAGGGTCTCGGCCTTCCAGTCCTTCACCTCCAGCACCAGCAGGCCGCGGCGCGGGTGGAACACCACGAAGTCCGGGCGGCGCTGCTTCAGGCCCACCGGCACGTCGTACCAGAGCAGGTAATCGTCCTCCAGCTTCTGTTCCAGCCGCTCGGAAAGGCGCTTCTCGCCGGCGGTCATGCGCGGCAGGCAGCTGTTGCGGGTCGGGATGAGCGAGGCCATGCGGCATCCAGTGGGCATTTTTGCGTGGAAAGTAACGGACTTGCGCGGCCTGTCAACGCTAAAGTGCAGCCTGCCGACGCCGATAGGACGGCGACGATGGCCCCGCCGCAGCGACCGCGGTGCGGGCCGGTCGCCGCCCCGGGCGCGGGGAGAGCCCAGCATGCCCATGCACATCGAAACCCTTTCGCTGATCACTGCCATCCAGTCGCTGGCATTGGCGGCGATGCTGTGGGCGGGAACCCAGGGGGGCTCCGGCCCGGCGCGCACCAGCCTCAAGCTGCGCGCGGGTGCGCTGGCGGTGGAAGCCGGCGGCTGGAGCATGCTGGCGGCGCAGGCCTGGCTGCATCCGGCGCAGCTGCTGCTGGGCGGCAATGCGCTCAACCTGCTGGCGCACGGCATGGCGGCGGTGGCCTTGTGCATGCTGGTGGGCGCGCCGCTGCGCTGGCGGTCGGCGCTGGCCATCGGCGTGATCGGCTGGCTGGGCGTGGGCTGGTTCGGCGTGGTGCAGCCGGACTATCGCCTGCGCGTGCTGTGGGGGTCGGCCGCGATCCTGGCGTTCATCGGCCTGCGCGTGCAGGCATTGCTGCACGCCCGCCCGCGCAGGATCACGCGGGCACGCGCGGTGCTGCTGGTGATGTACACGCTGTCTTCGCTGCTGCTGGCCTGGCGCAACGGCCAGCTGTGGTTCGACCTCAGTCCGCCGGCGGATATCGTCCAGCCCGATACCGTCAACTACCTCTACGTGCTGTTCTCCGGCATGCAGCCGCTATTCCTCAGCATCGGCTTCCTGCTGCTCTACAGCGAGACGCTGCAGCGCGAGATGCACACGCTGGCGCGCGTCGATTCGCTGACCGGGGTGAAGAACCGCCTGGCGCTGACCGAGACCGCCACCCAGCTGCTGGCCCAGGCCGGCCGCGCCGGGCGTCCGCTGGGCGTGCTGATGCTCGATGCCGATCACTTCAAGAGCGTCAACGACCGCTTCGGCCACGGCGGCGGCGACAAGGTGCTGCTGTCGCTGGTCGCCAGCATCCGCGCCACCCTGCGCGCGGGCAACGTGATCGGCCGCGTGGGCGGCGAGGAGTTCGTGGTGCTGGCGCCCGACACCGGCCTGGAGCAGGCGCTGGTGCTGGCCGAGCGCATCCGCGCCACGGTGGAATCCACGCCGCTGCTGATGGACGGGCACCTGCTGCAGTTGACCGTTTCCATCGGCGCTACCGCAGCCGAGCCCGGCGAGCGCGACGTGCCCGGGCTGTTGCAGCGAGCCGACGCCGCGCTTTACGCCGCCAAGCGCGCCGGCCGCAACCGCGTGATGGCCGCCGACCGTTCGCTGGCCGAAAGGGCGCTGTCGGCCTGAGGTCGCCCGGCCCCGCGCGATCAGCCTTCCAGCGACGCGTCCAGCGAGATCTCGGCCTTCAGTACCTTGGAGACCGGGCAGCCCTGCTTGGTCTCCTGCGCGATGCGCCCGAACGTGCCGGCGTCGGCGCCGGGCACGCGGGCGCGGCAGGTGAGTGCGATCGTGGTGATGGCGAAGCCCTCGCCCTGCTTGTCCAGGGTCACCAGGGCGCGGGTCTCGATCCGTTCGGGCGTCAGCCCGGCGTTGCCCAGGCCGAGCGAGAGCGCCATCGAGAAGCAGCCGGCCAGCGCGGCGCCGATCAGCTCCTCCGGGTTGGTTCCCGGGCCGTCCTCGAAGCGCGACTTGAAGCCGTAAGGTGCTTCGCGCAGCGCCCCGGTTTCGGTGGACATCGTGCCTTGGCCGTCCTTGAGGCCGCCGGTCCAGACGGCGGATGCGGATTTCTTCATGGCGATCTCCCTTGCGGTCGAGTTCGCGAGTGTGGCCGGCCCGCCATGCAGGGCGTGCGAATGCGGTGCGGCATGCGCTTCACGGGCGTTTTTCTCCGCCCGGCCGTATCCTCGCCGTTTGCTTTGGACGAAGGCGCATGAACCTGGACATCCGCCACGACCGCGCCGAAGAGCGGTTCGAGACTCGCGTCGACGGGGCGCTCTGCGTGCTCGACTACCACCTCGCCGGCGGCGTCATGACGATCACCCACACCGGCGTACCGCCGGCGGTGGAAGGCCGCGGCATCGCTTCGGCGCTGACCCAGGCGGCGATGGAAACGGCCCGCGCCGAAGGCCTCAAGGTGGCGCCCGCCTGCTCCTACGCGGCGGCCTGGCTGCGGCGGCACCCGGAATTCGCCGACCTGCGCGCCTGATACCATCGCCGCCGCCCGCGGCGCGAGATCCGGTTCGCCGACGCGGCGGCCCAAGCCTGATGGAGAACGCTCCTTGCCCCGGGATATCGACGACACCCTCGTCCCGCCCCGCCCACGCTGGCGCTGGCGGCCGCTGCACCACCTGCGGGCGCGACCTCGGCTGAGCCTGGCCGGCGCAGTGTTCGTGCTGGCCACCGGGGCGCTGGTGCTGGCCGGGGCATTGCCGCGCAGCGCGGTGCTGCTGGGTTTCGATCTGGGCGCCCTGGTCTACCTGGTGGCGCTCGGCATGCTGTTCGCGCAGGCCACGCCCGAGCACATGCGCAGCCACGTGCGCGCGATGGACACCGGCCGCTGGGGCGTGCTGTGCAGCGCGCTGGTGCTGACCGGCGTGGTGCTGGTGGCGCTGACCAACGAGATGCACGCCAACAAGAGCGGCGGCCTGCCGGCAATCGGCCTGGCCGCGCTCACCCTGGTGCTGTCGTGGCTGTTCATCAACACGATGTTCGCGCAGCACTACGCGCACGGTTATTACGGCGATTTCGGCACCCAGCACCAGGGCCTGGATTTCCCGCAGACCGAGCACCCGGACTACTGGGACTTCATGTACTTCGCGCTGGTGATCGGCATGTGCTTCCAGGTCTCGGACGTGCAGATCACCAGTCGCGCGCTGCGGCGCATGGCCTTGCTGCACAGCGTGATCGCGTTCTTCTTCAACGTGTTCATCATCGCCGCCAGCGTGAACATCGTCGCCGGAATGGGCAGCTGACGCGCCAGCACCTTTAGTCGCGGAAGTTGTCGAACTGCAGCGGCAGCTCCGTCGGCGACTTGCGCAGCACGGCCATCGCCAGCTGCAGATCGTCGCGCTTCTTGCCCGTCACGCGCAGCTTGTCGCCGTTGATCTGCGCCTCGACCTTGAGCTTGGCGGCCTTCAGTTCGGCGATCAGCTTCTTGGCGATAGGCTGCTCGATGCCCTGCTTGACGGTGATCTTCTGCCGCGCGCCGGCCAGGTTCGTTTCCGGCTCGGCCACGTCCAGCGCGCGGATGTCGATCTTGCGGCTGGTCAGGCGGCCGCGCAGGATGTCCAGCATCTGCTGCAGCTGGAAGTCGCTGGGCGCGCGCTGGGTGATCACGTAGCCGTCCAGCTCGTAGGCCGCGTCGGTGCCCTTGAAGTCGAAGCGGTTGGCCAGCTCGCGGTTGGCCTGGTCGACCGCGTTGGTCAGTTCGTGCTTGTCCACTTCGGAAACGACGTCGAAGGAGGGCATGGGTGGGCGCCTGTGGGAACGGAGTGGAAAGTGTAAGCGCTCGGCGATAATGCGCGCCCCATCTGACGGCGGTGCCATGAAAATCGACGTACTCGTCATCGGCGCGGGCGCCGCCGGGCTCATGTGCGCGATCACCGCCGGCCAGCGCGGCCGGCGCGTGCTGGTGCTCGACCACGCCAACAAGCCCGGCAAGAAGATCCTGATGTCCGGCGGCGGGCGCTGCAATTTCACCAACCTGGGCGTGACGCCGGCCAATTACCTGTCGGCCAACCCGCATTTCGCCAAGTCCGCGCTGGCGCGCTACACGCCGGCGGATTTCATCGCGCTGGTGGAGAAGCACCACATCGCCTACCACGAGAAGGAATTGGGCCAGCTGTTCTGCGACGACTCCTCCAAGCAGATCGTGCGCATGCTGCTGGACGAATGCGCGGCGGCCGGCGTGCGGGTGCAGACCGACTGCGCGGTGACACGCGTGCGCCATGGCGAGGCCGGCTTCAGCGTGGCAACCGCCCAGGGCGAGGTGCATGCCCAGGCGCTGGTGGTGGCGAGCGGCGGCCTCTCGATTCCCAGCATGGGCGCGAGCGGCTTCGGCTATGAATTGGCGCGCCAGTTCGGCCACGACGTGCGGTCCACCCGTGCCGGCCTGGTGCCGCTGACCCTGAGCGGCAAGCACCAGGAGCACTACGCGGAGCTGGCGGGCGTGGAGCTTCCGGCCGAGGCGCGCTGCGGCCGGCAGTCCTTCCGCGGCGGCCTGTTGTTCACGCATCGCGGCGTCAGCGGGCCATCGATCCTGCAGATTTCCTCGTACTGGCAACCGGGCGACGACCTGCGGCTGGACCTGCTGCCCGACGGCGACGCCGCCGGCTGGCTGCTGGCGCAGCGCGCCGGGCGTCCGCTGGCGGAACTGAAGACGGTGCTGGCCGACGTGTTGCCCAAGCGGCTGGCCCAGCGATTGTGCGAGCTGGAGTTAAGCAATCGCCCGATGCGCCAGTATCGCGAGGCGGAACTGGCCACCATCGGCGGTCGCCTGCACGACTGGCCGCTCACCGCCAGCGGCACCGAGGGCTACCGCACCGCCGAGATCACGCTCGGTGGCGTAGACACCGATGGGCTGTCCTCCAGCACCATGCAGTCCAAGCGCGTGCCCGGCCTGTACTTCGTCGGCGAGGTGGTCGACGTGACCGGCTGGCTCGGCGGCTACAACTTCCAGTGGGCGTGGGCATCGGGGCATGCGGCAGGCGAGGTGGCGTGACGTAGGGTGGGCTTCAGCCCACCGCTCGGACGCTCGCCCTACGCATCCCGGTTCCACCTTTGCGCCTCCTCAACAAGCCGGGTGTTCCATTACCCGGTCGCTCCAAGGAGAACCGCCATGAACATCGGATTCCTCGGCCTGGGCGCCATGGGCAGCGCGATGGCCAGCAACCTGCTCGCTGCCGGCCACACGCTGACCGTATGGAACCGGTCCGAAGCGGCCACCGAGCCGCTCGCCTCGCTCGGCGCCAAGGTCGCGCGCAGCCCCGGGCGGGCGGTGCAGGGTCAGGTGGTGCACAGCATGCTGGCCAACGACCAGGCGGTGCGCGCGGTGTTTCTCGACAGCGGCCTGCTCGACGAGATGGACCGCGGAACCGTGCACGTCAATCACGCCACGATCTCGGTGGCGCTGGCGCGCGAGCTGGCTGCCGAACACGCGCGACGCGGCCTGGGTTACGTCGCCGCGCCGGTATTCGGCCGGCCCGACATGGCTGCGGCGGCCAAGCTCAACACCGTGGTCGCCGGGCACCCGGCGCAGGTGGAGACGGTGCGCCCGCTGCTGCAGGCGATGGGCAGCCGCATCTGGCCGGTGGGCGATGTGCCCGAGCGCGCCAACGTGGTCAAGCTGGCCGGCAATTTCATGCTCGCCTGCGCCATCGAGAGCATGGCCGAGGCCAGCACGCTGAGCCGCGCGCACGGCGTGGACGCGGCCGATTTCCTCGAGATCATGACCGCCACGCTGTTCGCGGCGCCCGCCTACCAGGGGTACGGCCGGCTGATCGCCGAGCAGCGCTATACGCCCGCGGGCTTCGCCCTGCCGCTGGGCCTGAAGGACGTCAACCTTGCGCTCGCCGCGGGCGAGGCGGCGCGGGTGCCGCTGCCGTTCGCCGGCGTGGTGCGCGACGCGCTGGTCGAGGCGCTGGCCGGCGGCGGCGAGCAGCGCGACTGGGCCGCGCTGGCCCAGGTGGCCGCACGGCGCGCGCACCTCGAATGAGCGTAGCGTGGGCTTCGGTCCATCTTCTTTGATCGAACGGAGCGGCGGGCTGCAGCCGACCCCGTGTCCGCTACGGAACCTTCGGGCGCTGCT
>NZ_JABFWW010000130.1 GCF_013362045.1 Frateuria sp.
CGCCCTGCAGCGGCGCAGCACCGAGGCGCGCAGGCAGAGCGAGGCGCTCAGCCGCGCCGCCCTGCTCGCCCATCGCCTGGCGCTGGGCTGGCTGGAGCACGAGGCCGGCAACGACCCGGCCAGCCTCAGCCTCACCGTGCGCGAGTCGGCGCAGGGCATCCGCCAGGCGATGGAGCTGGCGCTGCTCGAGCCGGGAGCGCTGGACCGGCGCTGGTTCGACACCGAGGCGCTGGACCGCACCGTTCGCCGGCTGGCCGCGCAGCACCCGCAGCATCCGGCGGCCGGCGCGCTGAGCGAGGCCGGGGCACGCCTGTCCGAGCACGGCAACGCCTTCGTCGGCCTGCTGGTCAACGGCCAGCTGGACCAGGCCCAGCAGATCAGCCAGCGGCTGGAATCCGACCGCGAGGCGCTGGTCGCCCAGCTCGCCGCCCTGCTGGCGCAGGCCTGATGACGCTGCCGCGCCGCTGTTTGCTGCTCGCGTTGCTCGGGGCGGCCCTGCCGGCCCTGGCTGCGCCGACGCCGGAAGCGGACGTGCGCGGCCAGGCCGAGCGCTACGTGCAGCAGCACTACGCCGCGCCCGGCAGCCGCATCGAGGTGAAATCCGACCCGCTCGATGCGCGCCTGCGCATCGGCGGCTGCGCCCTGCCGCTCATCGCCAGCCTTCCCGGCGGCGACCGCGTGGCGCCGCGCCTGAGCGTACTGGTGCGTTGTCCGGTGGCCGACGGCTGGGCCGTGCGCGTGCCGGTCACGCTGAAGGTCTGGCGCCAGGTGCTGGTGGCCAGCCGGCCGCTGCTTCGCGGCGACGGCATCGTGGCGGGGGACGTCCACTCCGAGGAGCGCGACGTCGCGCGCCTGCCGTACGGCTATATCGGGAGCATGGACCAGGTGGCCGAGCGCAGCCTGTCGCGGCCGCTCGCCGCCGGCAGCGTGCTCACGCCCGGCGCGCTGGGCGGCCGGCAGATGATCCGCGCCGGCGACCACGTGCAGATGGTGGCCGAGCTGGACGGCATCGCCGTGCGCGCCGAGGGCGTTGCCCTGGGCAGCGGCGATTCGGGCGCGCGCCTGCGCGTGCGCAACGGCAGCTCCGGCCGCGTGGTGGATGCCATCGTGCGTGCCCCCGGCGTGGTCGTGGCCCTGCCATGAACCGATGCCGGCAACCGAAGCGACGGATGGAGCTAAAGTTTTCCCCGTCCCGGCCGATTTCCAGAGGAACAGGGCCTAACCGACTCGAGAAGGACCGATGAACACGACCATTTCCAACAACGGCTTGCCGCTTTTGCCGCAGCCCCCCGGCAGCCAGGCCAACGGCACGGCCGCCGGCGCCGGCAACGCCGCCAGCGATGCCCCTGCCGGCGTGGCCGGCAAGGACGACAGCGTCCGCCTGACCGACTCGGCACGCGCCCTGCAGGAGGCGGCGAAGGTCGACGGCCAGGCCGTGGTCGACACCAAGCGGGTCGAGCAGATCCGCAAGTCGATCGCCGATGGCAGCTACCAGGTCAATCCGGGCGCCATCGCCGACAGGATGCTGGCGCTGGATGCGCAGATGGCCGGCACCGCCAAGCCGTAATCCAGCCATGAGCAGGCACCTGCACCACGAGCTCGAAGCCGCGCTGGCCGCGGTGGTGGAGGACCTGCACCGGTCCGTCACCGAGCTTGCCGCGACGCTGGCCGACGAACGCGAGGCGCTGGTCGCCGCCGATGCGCTGGCGCTGGACCGCGCCGGCACCCGCAAGCAGGCGCTGATGCAGCAGCTCGAACAGCTGGATGCCGAGCGCATGCAGATGCTCAAGCTCGAACCGGCCGCCGCCACGCAGGTCGAGACGCGCTGGCGCGAGGTGCTGGAACGGCTCAAGGGCTGCCACGAACTCAACCAGCGCAACGGCAGCCTGGTCGGCCAGCGGCTGGCGCAGGTGCGCGAGGCGCTGGCCGTGCTGACCGGCCAGGGCGGCGACGCCAAGGGCGTCTACGGACCGGCCGGCGAAGTGCGCACCGCGCTGCGCTCGCACCACCTGGCCTCGGCCTGACGCATCACAGCCTTACGGACACCGCGCCGCAGGGCCGGTGGCGATCCAACCTAAGGCGGGCCCGTCCCGCGAGCAGATCAAAGCCATGAGCGATACCGCTGCTTCCGCCCAGTCCCGCCTCGCCGGCAACCGCGAAATGCCCCTCCCGGTGGTGCGGGTGCCGATGCTGGACCAGAAACGCGAGCTGTTCGCCTACGAGATCATGTTCCACCGCCATGCCGGCGACGAGCACGAGCTGATGCAGCGCGTGCTCTCGACCCTGGCCGACGGCGCGCTGACCCGGCTGGTGCGCGGCAACCGCACCTTCCTCGCCCTTTCGCGCGAACTGCTGCTGGACCAGACCGACGTGCTGCTGCACCAGCCGCGCTTCGGCGTGGTGCTGCAGCCTGCGATGGCCGACGATGCCGAGTTGATGGAACGCCTGCAGAAGATGGCCCAGCGCGGGTGCCTGCTGATGCTGGACGCCGGCGCGGCCGACCTGCACGGCTCGGCCGCGATGGAGGCGCTGGTGCACCTGGTGCAGTTCGTGCGGCTCGACGCCAATGCGCTGAGCCCGGAAGAACTGCGCGCACGCGCCGAGCGCCTGCACGAGCGCGGCATCTGGGTGGTCGCGGGGCACGTGGATGACCACGCTACCTACCAGCGCTGCCTGGAACTGCCGCTGCAGGCGATCCAGGGCCGCTACCTGCTGATTCCCGACCAGGTCGAGGTGCCGGTGCTCTCGGCCAACCGCCTGTCGCTGCTGCGCCTGATGCGCGAGCTGCAGGAGAACAGCCCCGGCCCGGTCGAGCTGGGCGACATCATCCGCAACGACGCGATCCTTTCCTACAAGCTGCTGAGCTGCGTGAACTCGGCCTATTTCGGCCTGCCCAAGCAGCTCAAGTCCGTGCAGCAGGCGGCGATCTTCTTCGGCGTCACCCGCATGCGCAACTGGGTCTACACCATGTCGCTGGGCGGCATGGACGACCGGCCGCCGGAACTGCTGCGCACCGCGCTGATCCGCGCGCACATGTGCGAGCAACTGGCCGGCAGCATGCCGCGCGCGCAGAAGGAAATGGCCTTCACCGTGGGCCTGTTCTCGCTGCTGGACACGTTGATGTGCGCGCCGATGGAGTTCGTGCTGGCGCAGCTGCCGCTGGTGCCGGAAATCCGCGACGCGCTGGTCGGCAACGGCGGCCCGTTCGGCCCGCTGCTGGAACAGATCCACGCCTGGGAAGCGGGCCAGTTGAGCGGCCAGGCCCAGCCGCAGCACATCCAGCGCATGGCCGGCATCTACCTGGAAGCGACCCAGTGGGCGGACCAGGTATACGCTTTCGCCGACCACAAGGCTCCCGCAGCCGCCTAGGACGCAGGCCGTAATCCGTGGTCGGAAGGACCTTCCCGCGCATTGCGGCAACGCCGCCTTCGCGGCAAGCCCGTGCGCAGCGTCCTGCCCGTTGGGCGGCCGCCTGCTAAGGGACCCGGTCCTGCCTGCCGGTCCGCCGGTGCAGCAGCGCCACCACCAGCACGCCGGCCGTGGTTACGCCCAGCCAGTTGAGCACCGGCTGCCAGTCGCCACCGAGCCAGGAGGCGCAGGACACCGCGCCGATCGCGGTCGCCCCCACGGCCAGCGCCAGCAGCGGGTCGCTGACGCGGCGGCGGCGCTCCCACAGCAGCAGGAAGGATCCCAGCGCAGCCAGCACGATCGCCCCGAGGCGTCGCGCCAGGGTGAACTCGGGCGGCTCGGGTACGTCCGGCAGCACGTCGCTGAGCGAGCGCTGGCCGACCTGCACCTGGTAACCCTGGCCATCGTCCGCCCCGCTGGCGCGCACCAGCCGGTCGCCGTCCAGCCGCGCCAGGATCGTCACCGGCTGCAGCGGCACGGCCTGCCAGCTCACCCGCACGTCGCCCAGCCGCGGCGAGCCGGGGTCCGCACTGGTGGTCAGGTAGTCGTGGTAGAGGCTGAAGCTTGCCGCGAGATTGGCCGGCAGTCGCGACGGATCCGGCGGCACCGTCTGCGTGCCGGGCAATGCATGCACCAGGAGCGGTCCCAGCACGAAGCCGCCGACGCGCACCTTGCCTGCATCGAAGCGCTTGCTCTCGAGCGGCATGGCCTTGGGGTTGGCATGCCCTGCCGGTTGCCGGAACCGGCCGCTGTCCTGGAGCTGGTCCGACCAGTCCAGCTCGTAGTGCAGGTCGGCGCCCACCCGCACCTCGCGCCACTGGAACATCTCCACATTGCGCTCGAGCACTGGCACGGGAATGCTCAGGTTGAAATCGGCATCGCGCGGCGCCTCGACCACCTCGGGGGTGCCCGAGACCAGCACCATGCTGCCGTGCAGGCCCGGCCGCGGACCGTGCGAGTCCACGACGACGATGTCGCCGCCGTGGCGCATGGCGGCGAGATGATGCATCAGCAGGCTGCGTTCGGTGATCGCCGCCAGGCCCAGCCCGGCGATGAGCAGCACCGCGCCGCCGCCGCGCAGCAGCAAGGCACGCGTGCCGATCCGCAAAGGCCTTTTCACCCGGCAATCCCGCCGGCGGTTTCGCCGCGCAGACGAGCCTGTTCGTCCGCGGTGCCGAAGCGGCCGCGCTGGTCGCGGGTCACCCGCGCCAGCGCGCAGGCATGGTCATGCGTGAAGAACAACCGCACGCCGCGTTCGAGCTTGTCCTCGAGGAACGCGCGCTTCTCGTCGATCAGGGTCTCCGGTGCGCGGTCGTAACCCATGGTGATCGGCAGATGCACCCAGGCCCGGCCGGGAATCAGGTCGGCGCAGAACACCACGCCGTCGACCTCGGCCAGCATCAGCCCGGGCGTGTGGCCGTCGGAAAAATGGAACCGGACCGACCGGCCCAGCGTCTTCGAATGGGCCCCCTCGACCAGCTCCAGCCGCCCGCTCGCCTCGAGCAGGCCGGTGAGTTCGGGGATGAACGAGGCGCGGTCGCGCGGATGCGGCGACTGCGCGCGCCGCCAGTGCCCGGCGCCGACCAGAAAGGTGGCGCGGGGAAACAGCAGCCGCGGCGGCTCGCCTTCGGTCCACGGCGCCAGCAGGCCGCCGGCATGGTCGAAGTGCAGGTGCGAGAGCACCACCGCGTCGATGTCCTCGTGGGAAAGGCCGGCTTCGGCCAGCGACTCGAGCAGCACGTGGCGATCCTCCACCACGCCGTAGCGCTCGCGCAGCTTGGGCTCGAAGAACGCGCCGATGCCGGTCTCGAACAACACGTTGCGCCCGTCCAGGTCCCTGGCCAGCAGGCAGCGGCAGGACAGCGGAATGCGGTTCTCCGCATCCGGCTCGATCCAGCGCGCCCACATGGCCTTGGGCGCGTTGCCGAACATCGCGCCGCCGTCGAGTTTTTGCGTGTTGCCCTCAAGGGACCACAGCTGCATGACACGTCCCATGTCCGGAAGGATGTCTGTCCCGCGATTCTACGCAGGGGCGGCGGTGCTGTCTGCCGTCTCCGCCGGACGAGGCGGGCCGTCCTAGCAGCCCGCTTGCGGGCCGCCAGGACGGGAGAGCATGCCTACTGCACCTTGCCCAGCCCGGAGGGCCGCCGCGGGTCGCTGGCCGCTTCCAGCGTATTGCTGCGATGGTCCCAGGTGACCACGTTCATGAAGCCCCAGGGCTCGCGCGGGTGCAGCGCGTAGCCCATGCGCTCGAGTTCGCGCGCGGTGGCCGGGTCGAACACGCCCTGCTCCACGTCCACGCGGTCGGGCATGAACTGGTGGTGGAAGCGCTTCTGGGCCACGATGTCGCTGGCGTCCTTGCCGTCGATGAAGGCGAGGATGCCTTCCAGCACCTGGGTGATGATGGTCGAGCCGCCGGGCGAGCCGATCACCGCGGTGCGGTCCTTGCCGATCACCAGGCTGGGCGTCATCGAGGAGAGCATGCGCTTGCCCGCCTTGGGCGCGTTGGCGGTGCTGCCGAGCAGGCCGTACACGTTGGGCTTGTTGGGAACCAGCGCGAAGTCGTCCATCTCGTCGTTGAGCAGCACGCCGGTGCCGGCGGCGACGAAGGTGGAGCCGAGCGTGTAGTTCACCGTCGAGGTGACGGCGATCATGTTGCCGTCCTTGTCGATGATCGAGAAATGCGTGGTGTGCGGGCCGGGGTCGCGCGCGGCGCTGGAAGGCAGCATCGAGGAGGGCGTGGCACGGTCGGGCAGGATGCTCTGGCGCAGGCCGTCGGCGTAGTACGGCGACAGCAGCATGTCCAGCGGCATCTTCACGAAGTCCGGGTCGCCCAGGTAGTCGTTGTGGTCGCGGAACGCACGGCGCATCGCCTCGATCACGTAGTGGATGCGATGGGCGCGGTCGAGCTTTTCGGTTTCCACGCCGCGCAGGATGTTGAGGATCTCGGCGACCGCCACGCCACCGGAGGACGGCGGCGGCGCAGTGACGATGCGGTAGCCGCGGTAGTCCACGCTGATCGGCGCGCGCTCCTTCACCTGGTAGGCGGCCAGGTCCGCCTCGCTCCAGTTGCCGCCGGCGGCGCGCACGGCGGCCACCAGCTTCTTCGCCACCTCGCCCTTGTAGAAGCCGTCGCCGCCCCGGTCGGCGATGGTCTGCAAGGTGCGCGCCTGGTCCGGATCGCGCCAGGTCCGGCCTTCCACCGGCGGCTTGCCGTCGACGAGATACTTGGCGGCCGAGGCGGGCCAGCGCCGGAGGTCGTCGGCGCGTTCTTCGATCGAGCCGCGCAGGCGGCTGTCCGGCTCGAAGCCGTCGCGCGCGATGCGGATCGCCGGCGCCAGCGATTGCTTCAGCGGCAGCCTGCCGTAGTGTTCGGCCAGCCATGCCAGGCCGGCCGGCTCGCCGGGGATGCCGGCCGACAATGGTCCGTTGAGCGCGGTGTCGCGGTCGGGCGTGCCGTCGCTCTTGAGGTAATCCTTCGCATTCACCGCGGCCGGCGCCACCTCGCGCGCGTCGATGAACACCTCGCGCCCGTCCGAGGCGCGGCGCAGCACGGCCATGAAACCGCCGCCCAGCCCCGAGCTTTCCGGCTCCACCACCGAAAGCGTGGAAGCCACCGCCACCGCCGCGTCGAACGCGTTGCCGCCCGCCTTGATCACTTCCAGCCCCGCGTTGGTGGCCAGGAAGTTCGCGCTGGCGATCGCCGCATGGCCAGGCTTCTGTGCCTGCGCGACGGCGGCGGGTGCATGGGCCACCTGCGAAGGCGGATCCGTTGCATAGGCAGAACCGCAGGTCAGCAACAGGCTCAGCAACAGGACACGCCAACGCGGGGCAAGACTCATTCGGTGGTCTCCTTGGCCATCAACTGGCGGTATTTGAGTTCGAGCTGCTCATGCGTCTCGGCCAGCGTGTCGTCGACAATGATGCATTCGACCGGGCACACCAGCACGCACTGCGGCTCGTCATGATGGCCCACGCACTCGGTGCACAGCGCCGGGTCGATCACGTAGTAGTCCTCGCCCATCGAGATCGCCTTGTTCGGGCACGCGGGTTCGCAGACGTCGCAGTTGACGCAGGTGTCGAGGATCTTCAGGGACATCCGTCAATGGTACCGCGGTGAGGCCGCCCTTGGTTGCTTGCTCCCTCTCCCCCGGGCAGGGCCGGAGGAGAAGGAGCATTTGCGCAGCCTTGCGGCTTTTCGTATCGCCGAAACGAAAACGCCCGCGATGCCATCGGCGATCGCGGGCGTTTCGAGCGCTGGCGCGCGCGCCTGTTACATCGCCACGAAGCGCACCGTCGCGCCGATCGGCTGCAGCGCGGCGGTCACGCGGTCCTTGTCGGCCTGGTCGCCGATGAACAGCACGATCACGTCCTTGAAGGAACCGGGCTTGGCGTCCTTGAAGGCGGCGACCACGAAATCGGCGGTCTTGGTCGAGCTGGGGCCGGCAAAGGCCAGCAGGTTGCCCGGCAGCACGCCGCGGGCGATGGTTTCCTGCACGTTCTGCAGCTGGCGGTCGTACTTGGCCTTGGCGTCGTCGTCGTCGCCGGCCGGCACCAGGTAGGCGTACGGACGCTCGGCGGTCATGCCCTGCATGTTGTTCTGCACGATCTGGCCCAGGTAGGCGTTCCAGGCCTGGGCGTCGCTCGGGTTGGTCGGCTTGGGAACGGCGGCCTGCTGGGCGGCCTGCTGGTTGTCCTCCTGCTTGTTGCAGGCGGAAAGGGCCAGGGTGCCGGCCACGGCCAGCGTTGCGGCGATCAGGAACTTACGCATAGTTGTCACCCTCTGTTTTGGACATGGTTGAACGCCAGCGCTGCCGCATGGCCTGTTGCACCGCCGGGTGCACGAAGCTGGAGATGTCGCCGCCCAGACGGCCGATCTCGCGCACCAGCGAGGAGGAAATGAAGCTGTACTGCTCGGCGGGCGTGAGGAACAGCGTCTCCGCCTGCGGGATCAGGTGGCGGTTCATGCTCGCCAGCTGGAACTCGTACTCGAAGTCCGACACCGCGCGCAGGCCGCGGATGATCACCCCGGCGCCGATCTCGCTGACGAAGGAAGCGAGCAGGCTGTTGAAGCCGCGCACCTCCACGTTGGGCAGGTCGGCCAATGCCAGGCGCGCCAGCGTGATGCGCTCGTCCAGGCTGAAGCCCGGCCCCTTGCTGGAACTCTCGGCTACCGCGACCACCACGCGCTCGAACAGCGGCGCGGCGCGCGACACCAGATCGGCGTGGCCGTTGGTGATCGGGTCGAAGGTGCCTGGATACACGGCCAGGCGCTTGTTGACCAGGGCTTTGTTCACGTGAGGCGCTGCACCGCGTAGGTTGTCCGCTAGCTTAACGGAAGCTCCGCGCAGCGGCGATAGAGCGCATGGCGCACCTCGCCCGCGCGGCCTTCGCGGTGCAGCACCCAGTTCGGCGGCAGCGCGGGCGCGTGGTCGCGCGGCGATTCGACGTAGACCCACGCCTGCGCGGCGAGCCAGCCATTGGCTTCCAGCCGCTGGGCTAGCGCAGGCCAGAGATCGGCCGCAAACGGCGGGTCCAGGAACACCAGCCCGAACGGCGTGGCGGCGCCATCGAGGAAGGCCAGCGCGTCGGCAACCGTCACTGCGCCGCCCTCGGCCTTCAGCCGCGCCAGGTTCGCGTGCAGGGCCTGCGCCGCGCGCGCGTCGCGCTCGACGAAGCGCACTGCCGCGGCGCCTCGCGAAAGCGCCTCGATGCCGAGCGCCCCGGTACCGGCGCACAGGTCCAGCGCCTGCACGCCGGCGAGCGCCGGGGCCAACCAGTTGAACAGCGTCTCGCGCACGCGTTCGGGAGTCGGGCGCAGGCCCGGCAGGTCCGGCACGTCCAGCCGCGAATTGCGCAGCGTGCCGCCGATGATGCGGATGCGGCCGGGAGCACCCTTCATGCCCCCGCCACCCCGCACGCGATCGCTGCACGAGGCGCACCGTCACGGGTGAAGCGGCCCTCAGCGGGCAGTCTGGTTGCCGGTGCTAGCATCCGCGCATTGTCTTGGAAACGCTGCCGCAATGCTCAAGTTCTGGAAGAAAAAGCCCGCCGAAACGATTTCGGAGCAGCCCGCCGAGCAAGGCCAGATGCCGACCGCCGACGCGCATGCCGCCGACGTCGCCGCCCTGGACAACGCCAGCCCGACCCTGGACGAGGCGCGCGCCGAGCTCGCTCCGGCCGAGCCGGCCGTGGTCGATGAACCGCCGCCGCCCGCCGTGGCGGCCGAGCCGGCGCCGACCAGGCGCAGCTGGCGCGAGCGGCTCTCCGGCAGCGGTTTCGCCAAGGGCCTGACCTCGCTGTTCGTGCGCCATCCCAAGCTCGACGACGAACTGCTCGACGAACTCGAAACCATCCTGATCACCGCCGACGTCGGCGTGGAGGCCAGCAGCACGCTGGTCGAGGCGCTGCGCAAGCGCATGCACAAGCGCGAGTTCGCCGACGCCGACGCGCTGCTGGCCGCGCTGCGCGAGGCGCTGGTGGCGATGCTGCTGCCGGTGCAGCTGCCGCTGAAGGTGGCCGGTCACAAACCCTTTGTCGTGCTCATCGTCGGCATCAACGGCGTGGGCAAGACCACCACGATCGGGAAACTCGCGCGCAGGTGGCGCGACGAGGGCCGCCAGGTGTTGCTCGCTGCCGGCGACACCTTCCGCGCCGCCGCGGTGGCGCAGCTCAAGACCTGGGGCGAGCGCAACAACGTGCCGGTGATCGCGCAGGGCCAGGACGCCGACGCGGCCAGCGTGATCTTCGACGCGCTGCAGGCCGCCCGTTCGCGCAACGCCGACGTGCTGATCGCCGACACCGCAGGCCGCCTGCACACCCAGGGCGGACTGATGGACGAGCTGTCCAAGATCGCCCGCGTGATGAAGAAGCTCGATGCCGACGCGCCGCACGAGGTGCTGATGGTGATCGACGGCACCACCGGCCAGAACGCGATCAGCCAGCTGCGCCAGTTCCAGCAGATCGTCGGCGTGACCGGCTTGGTCGTGACCAAGCTCGACGGCACCGCCAAGGGCGGCGTGGTGTTCGCGCTGGCGCGCGAGTTCGGCCTGCCGATCCGCTTCGTCGGCCTGGGCGAGAGCGCCACCGACCTGCGTACGTTCGACGCGCGCGCCTATGTCGATGGCCTGCTGCCGGCGACGCTGGCGCGTGGCTGAGCGCGCGCGACGATGACCCGCCGGTTGCGCCTGGCGCTGCTGGGTCTGGCCGGCCTGCTCGCCGCCGGCCTGGTCGCGCTGCTGGTGACGGTCTACCTGTTGCTGCAACCGGAACGCTTCACCGCCATGCTGCAGCAGCAGGCGCATGGCGCCGGACTCGAACTCAGCCTCGCCAGCCCGGCCAGTCCCACGCTGTTCCCGCGCCCGGCGCTGGAGCTGCAGGGCCTCACCCTCACCGCACAGGGCGCCAGCATGCCGATCCTGCTGGCCGCCAGCGGCCGCCTCGCGCTGCCATGGCGCACGCTGTTCGGCGGCCCGACGGTGATATCGCGGCTGGAGATCGACGCGCCGCGGGTCGACCTGGACGCGCTGCAGGCCTGGCTTTCCAGCCTGCCGCCGCGGCCGGCCAACGCGCCGCCCAACATCCCGCGCATCGACACCGGCGTGCGCATCGCGCGCGGCACGCTCGTGCGCGGCAATCAATTGCTGCTGCGGGATTTCTCGCTCGACGCCGGCAGCCTGCTCTCGGGCCGGGCGTTTCCGCTGGTGATGTCGGCCAAGGATGCCGACGGCACACCCATGCAGCTGCGCCTCACCGCCACGCCACGCATCCAGGGCAACGCGCTGCAGCTCAACGGCATCGACCTCAACCTGACCCGCGGCTCCGCGCTGTCCATGCGCCTGGCCGGCGAAGCGCACTGGCACGGCGCCGCCGATGCCGCGGCCACGCTGGCCGGCTCGCTGGACCACGTGCACGCCGGCCACTACGACATCTCCCTGCGCCTCACCCCCGCCAACCAGAACGATCCGCTGCTGGTGGCGCTCAAGCTCGATGGACCCGGCGACCACATCGACCTGCGCCTGCCGCCGCTGGGGATAGCGCAGTGGTGGGCGGGCATCCACGATCAGCATGGGCCGCTGCTGGCCGTGCCGCCAGGCAGCGGCCACCTCGACGCAGCCACCCTCGACCTGGGCGGCGTGCGCGTGGAAGGCCTGCAACTGGAACTCACGCCCCCGCCTGCCACCAGCACCGGCACCGCACCCGCCACCGGCTCCTCCCGATGACCGTCGCTTTCTCCGCCCACCTGCTGTCCTGGTTCGATCGCCATGGGCGCCACGACCTTCCCTGGCAAGCCCCGGCTTCGGAAGGCCACCGGGACGCCTATCGCGTGTGGCTGTCCGAAGTGATGCTGCAGCAGACCCAGGTCGCCACGGTGATTCCGTATTTCCTGCGCTTCACCGAAGCCCTGCCGACCCTGCCCGCGCTTGCCGCCGCGCCCGAGGACCAGGTGTTCGCCCTCTGGTCGGGCCTGGGCTACTACCGCCGCGCGCGCTTCCTGCACCGTGCCGCGCAGCTGTGCGTGGAGCGCCACGGCGGCGAACTGCCGCGCGAGTTCGATGCACTGGCCGCGCTGCCGGGCATCGGCCGCTCCACCGCCGGCGCCATCCTCGCCCAGGCGCACGGGCTGCGCTTTGCGATCCTCGACGGCAACGTCAAGCGTGTGCTTGCGCGCTATCACGGCATCGAAGGCCACCCAGGCACCGCCGCGGTCGAGAAGCAGCTGTGGCAGCGGGCCGACGCACACACGCCGCACGAACGCGTAGCCGACTACACCCAGGCGATCATGGACCTGGGCGCCACCGTCTGTCTGCGCTCGCGCCCGCTGTGCCAGGCCTGCCCGCTCAGCGAAGCCTGCGTCGCGCGCCGCGAAGGCCGCACCGCGCAGCTGCCCACGCCCAGGCCAGGCAAGGCCCTGCCCACGCGCAACACCACCATGCTGGTATTGCGCGATGCCGGGGGGCGCGTGCTGCTGCAGCGGCGCGGACCGCAGGGCGTCTGGTCCGGCCTGTGGAGCCTGCCCGAGGCGCCCGACCACGACACCGCCTGGCGCCTGGCGCAGAGCCACGCACAGCTGGACGACGCACAGGCGCTCGTGCCGTTCGTCCACGTCTTCAGCCACTACCGCCTGGCCGTCGAGCCCTTGCTCTTCGATGGCGCGACAGCCCACCCCGCCATCGCCGATAATGAAACCCTGCGCTGGTGCGCCCGCGACGAATGGCCTGGCCTCGGCCTGCCCGCCCCGGTGCGCAGCCTGCTCGATGCCTTGGCGCAGCAACCACTCCGTTCGTCCTGAGCGCAGGCCACCGGCCCAAGTCGAAGGACTGCACGACGGCGGATCGCGCGGACACGCTGCGGTTCCGCACTGCCGGTGCAGCCCGCCCGGCGCGAACGGCACATTGAGCCGCATCCGGAAAACCCTCCAATGCCCCGTACCGTCCATTGCGCCAAGCTCGACATCGATGCCGAGGGCCTCGACTTCGCCCCCTGGCCCGGCCCGCTCGGCCAGCGCATCTACGAACGCGTCTCCAGGCAGGCCTGGCAGCAATGGCTCGCCCACCAGACCATGCTGATCAACGAGTACCGCCTCAACCCGCTGGAAGCGAAGACCCGCCAGTTCCTTGCCGGCGAGATGGAGAAATATTTCTTCGGCGGCGGCGAAGTCGCCCAGGCCACCGGCTACGTCCCTCCCGACGAACCTTGACGCACGCACGCTCATCGGCTTAAATGCGCGGCTCCACGCAGCACGCCCCGCGCGCTGCCCTCTTCCCGGCCGGGTAGCTCAGTTGGTAGAGCAGGGGATTGAAAATCCCCGTGTCGGCGGTTCGATTCCGTCCC
>NZ_JABFWW010000025.1 GCF_013362045.1 Frateuria sp.
CATCGGCTCGGTGCGGCCGGCTGCCAGCGCGGCCAGGTCCTTGCGCACGGCCTGCCGGCGCGCCAACGCGCCCTGCTCCGTCCAGGTCTGGGCAAGCCCGGGATTGCCGCCGGCGGCCTCCAGCGCGGCGGCCGGATCGGCCACGCCCTGCGCGTGGAGCCAGGCCAACGCATCGGTCCGCGGCGGCAACTGGAATTCGATCCGCTGGCAACGGCTGCGGATGGTTTGCGGCAAGCGCCAGGGTGCATCGGCCGCCAGCAGCAGCAAGGTCTGCGGCGAGGGTTCTTCCAATGTCTTGAGCAGGGCGTTGGCGGCGTTCGCATTCATCGCGTCGGCCGGATCGATCGCCACCACCTGCCAACCGCCGAACTGGCTGGCCATGGCCAGTCGCGCCGACAGCTCGCGGATCTGCTCGACCACGATCTCCTTGCGCTGCACGCCATCCTTGCGCAAGCCGTAGCTGACGGTGACGAAATCCGGATGGGTGCCGGCATCGAGCAGCAGGCAGCTGCGGCACTGGCCGCAGGCGTCACCATCGCGCGGTCGCCCGCACAGCAGTCCACGCACGAAGCGCTGCAGGAAGGCGCGCTTGCCCAGGCCGGCCGGGCCGCACAGCAGCAGCGCGTGCGGCAAGGCTCTGCGCGCCAGGCGCGCCTGCAGCCGTTGCCAAAGTGCCTCGTGCCAGGATGGCGTGGTCATGCCGCATTGTCCGCGAACAGCGGCGCCAGCGCCGCGATGGCTGCGCTCAGCACTGCCTGGGGCGGCTGGCCGGCATCGATCAGGCGAAACCGCGCCGGCTCCGCGGCAGCGCGTGCACGATAACTCTCGCGCACGCGCTCGAAGAAGGCGTCGGCCTCGGTCTCGATGCGGTCCGCCTCGCCGCGACCGGCGGCGCGCGTGCGACCCATGGCCACCGGCAGGTCGAGCAGCAGGGTCAGGTCCGGCACGAGTCCCGCGCAGGCCCAGCGCTCCAGCTCGGCGATACGCGCGAACGGCTGGCCGCGGCCGCCGCCCTGGTAGGCGTAGCTCGCATCGACGTAGCGGTCGCACAGCACCCACCGCCCGGCGGCCAGCGCCGGCGCGATCACCTCGCGCACCAGCTGGGCGCGCGAGGCGAACATCAGCAGCAGTTCGGTCTCCGCGGCCACGCCGCGCTCGCGCGGATCGAGCACGATCGCGCGCACCGCCTCGCCCACCGGGGTGCCGCCCGGCTCGCGCGTCTGCACCAGCTCGATGCCCTGCCCCACGATATGCGTGCGCAGGCCGGCCAACAGGGTGCTCTTGCCGGCACCCTCGCCGCCTTCCAGCGAAATGAAGCGTCCGCGCCGTTCAGTCATGGCAGCGCTTCAGCTGGTAGCAGGCGACGTTGCGGTTTTGCTCCGCCAACGAATGGGCGAACGCATGGCTGCCATCGCCGCGCGACACGAAATACAGGGCATCGCCCGGCGTCGGATGCAGCGCGGCCAGTACCGCCGGCCGGCCGGGCAATGCAATGGGCGTGGGCGGCAGGCCCGGGCGCAGGTAGGTGTTGTAGGGCGTATCGGTGGTCAGGTCGCTCTTGTGGATGTTGCCGGCATAAGCCTGGCCCATGCCGTAGATCACGCTGGGATCGGTCTGCAGCAGCATGTGGTTCTGCAGGCGGCGCACGAAGACGCCGGCGATCTTCGGCCGCTCGTCGGCGCGCCCGGTTTCCTTCTCCACGATGGAGGCGAGGATCAGCGCCTCGTACGGCGAGGCCAGCGGCAGGTCCTTGTCGCGCCCGGGCCAGAGTTCGGCAAGGGTGTGCGCCATCGCCTCGTGCGCGCGCTTGAGGATGTCCAGGTCGCTGTCGCCCTTTACGTAGGCGTAGGTCTCGGGCAAAAAACGGCCTTCGGGCAGTTCGCCCGGCGCGCCGATGCGGCGCATCAGCTCGGCATCGTCCAGCGCCGCGCCATCGTGGCGAAGGGTGGCCGCATGCGCCAGCGCATCGCGCAGCTGCGCGAAGGTCCAGCCGTCGACGATGGTGAAGTTGCGCTGCAGTACGCGCCCCGCCGCCATCGCATCGAGCAGGCGGGTGGGCGTGATGCCAGGGTCGAGCGCGTACTCGCCGGCGTGCAGCCGGTCGGCGACCCGCATGCGCGCGGCAAGCAGGCGCCAGTACAGCCACGGCGCGCCGCTGAGCCCGCGCGCGTGCAGTTGCACGACGATGCCGCGCAGGTTGCTGCCACGCTCCACGTCGATCGTCTGCCGCTGCGGCCCGACCGCCAGCGGCGTGCGGCTGAACCGCTCGAAGCCGTACCAGCCCGCGGCGACCGCAGCCAGCACCGCCAGCACCACCAGCCATGCCAGGATCCGCGACACGCGGCCCCGCACTTTCTTGCGCCCCATCGATGACTCCTTCAAAAGCCCAGCGCGCGCCAATGCGCCTGCAGCGCGCGCGTGACCGGACCGACCGCGAAAGCGTGGCCATCCAGTTCGCGAACGGGCAGGATGCCGCGCACGCTCGAGGATAGGAAGAGCTCATCGGCCTGGCGAAGTTCCGCCAACAGGATCGGGCGCACCTGCGCCTGCGGCCTGGCGGCCAGGATCTCGGCCCGGGCGACGCCGGCGACGCCGCAACGGTCCAGCGCCGGCGTCGTCAGCTTTCCGGCGTACACGGCAAACAGATTGGCCGCCGTCGCGCAGATGGCCAGGCCGCCGGTATCGCACAGCAGGCCCTCGGCGATCGCCGGGTCGTCCCATTCGGCCCGCGCCAGCACCTGCTCCAGCCGGTTGAGGTGCTTGAGGCCGGCGAGCAGCGGCTGCGGGGCGAGGCGCAGCGCGCACAGGCGTACGCGGATGCCGCCGGATTGGGCCGGCCCGTCGAACGGAGGCGGCTCGAAGGCGGCGACGATGCGGGTCGGCCTGGGTTGCGCCGGCGGCGCGTAGCCGCGCGCGCCGCTGCCGCGGGTGAGCGTGATCCGAACGACCGCGTGGTCCATGCCTTGCGACGCCGTGCGCGCTTCGGCCAGCAGCACCGCCGGATCGGGCATCGGCAGGCGCAGCCGGCGGCAGCCCTCGTCCAGGCGCTGCATGTGGCGCGCCCACAGGGGAGCCTCGGCACCAGCGAAGCGTATGGTCTCGAACAGGCCGTCGCCATAGCCGAGGCCGCGATCCAGTGCAGCAACCCGGTCGCTCGCCTGCCCGTCGACGAGCACGCGCGGCATCATCCGACCGCTCCCAGCGCACGCAGCAGCCCGCGCGCCTTGGCGCGGGTCTCCTCCAATTCCTTTTCGGCCACCGAGTCGGCGACGATGCCGGCGCCTGCGCGCAGGCTCACTTCATCGCCGACCTGGGTCAGCGTGCGGATCAGGATGTTCAGATCCAGCTCGCCGCTCAGGTCGAGGTAGCCCAGCGCGCCGGTGTAGGCGCCGCGCGGGGCGTCTTCCAGCGCGGCGATGATCTCCATGCAGCGCACCTTCGGGCAGCCGGTGATGGTGCCGCCCGGGAAGGTGGCGGCGATCACCTGCCCCGGCGTCACGCCCTCGCGCAGGCGCCCGCGCACGTTGGAGACGATGTGATGCACGTGCGCGTAGCTTTCCACCACCATCAGTTCGTCGACCGCCACCGTGCCCGGCACGCAGACGCGGCCCAGGTCGTTGCGCTCCAGGTCGATCAGCATGACGTGTTCGGCGCGCTCCTTGGGGTGCGCGGTGAGCTCGCGGATGCGCGCCGCGTCGTCGTCGCCCGCCACGCGGGGCCTGGTGCCGGCGATGGGCCGAGTCTGCGCGACGCCGTCGCGCACTTCCACCAGCCGC
>NZ_JABFWW010000214.1 GCF_013362045.1 Frateuria sp.
GCAGCAGCGCCGCGCCGATGAGGCCGCTTACCACGAGTGCGGCCAGGCCGCGCGTGGCTACGGTGGCGGGCAGGCTGGCGCCGATGGCGCTGTTGATCCGTTCGATCAGGCCCAGCAGCAGCGCCGCCGCGGCGAGCAGCCAGGGGAACGGGCGCAGCCGTGCCGCCGCCGCGTCGGACAGCGCCGGCAAGCGCCACGAGGATCGAGCCGCCGAGATCAGCGCCCGCCCGATGCCGCTGACGAAGGCGGCGAAGCACACCAACTGCACCAGGGCGCTGGCCAGCTCGTCGAGGTCCGGATCGAGCGTGCCGTGCCAATCCAGTCCCTCGCGCAGCAGCTGCGCAGCCACGCCGAACACCAGCATCGTGCTCAGGGCGATGGTGGCGGCCACGGCGCTGCGGCGAAGATGGCTGTCCGGCATGAAGCGCACGGCGAGCGCGAGCAGTCCGCGCTCCAGCAGCAGGCGGCCGGCGACGACCAGCAGCAGGGCCGCGCCCAGGCAGAGCAGCAGCGGCAGGCGGTTGGGCGGTTGCCAGGCGTCGTGCCATGCCGCTGCGATGCGGGCTTCCAGGCGCTGCAGGCGCGCCAGATCGTCCGGCAGCGAGCGAGCCGGATCGGCCCAGAACGCGCGCCCCAGCGGCGTGGCCGTGCGCGAGGCGAGCTGGGCCTGGAACTGGTCGCGGCGCATGCCGACCACCTGGGCTGCCAGCTGCATGCCTTCCTCGCCGAGCAGCTGCGCCTGCTTGATCTGCGCATCGAGGCTGGCCTTGGCCTTGTCCAACTGGCGCCGCTGCGCGACGACCTCCGCCGCTTCCGGCGGCGCGCCCTTGGCTGGCGCGGGACCGAGCACGGCCAGGCGCGCATCCAGGCTGTCCATCTGCGGGGCGAGCGTAGCGGCGAGCTGCCCGGCCTGGTCCTGCACGCCGAGGGCCGTCGTGCGCAGGTCGGCAAGGGCCTGGGCGTCGGGTTTTTCGTGCAGCGTCTTCTTGATCGCGTCGAGCTGGTCGCGCAGCCCGTCCAGCGTTTGCGCTGGCGCAGGCGTGGAGGTTGCGGCGGCGGGGGAGATGTCCTGGGCATGCAGTGCGCAAGCGCCGAGCAGCATCAGGCACAGGAGGAGGCGTTGCAGGATGGGCATCCGGGCATGATCGGGGGGCCGCCGCGGCCGGTCAATCACGGCCACGCGCCGCGTTGCCCACTTTTTCACGCTGCATTGCGCAGCATGCAGGCTGACCCCGAAGAGACCCCTTCCATGGCCGGAAAAGCGAGCTCCGTGCGCGCAGGCCTGCCCGCACGGGCATGCCCGGAGGCAACCCGCCGCATCCATCGAGCAGCGTCCGCACGGATGCGGCCGACCGGCGAAGCCGTCCGCCGCGGCATGCTCCCGGCCATGCGGGCCTCGGCGCGCCGACGCAATGCCGCGCCTGCAGCCGACGAGGCCAAGCCACGCAAGGCCAAGCGCGCCAGGCCGGCGCGCAATCTCGGCGGTCGCCTGGCCGCCACCATCCGCATGGCCCGCCTGCGCGCCCACCGTGCAGCCGAGGAACACGGCTTCGCCCGGCGGTAAGTTGCCCCGCCGCCACGAAAGAGCTGCGCCATGCGATCCGTGCCTTCCGGCGGTGTACGAGTGGCGGCCCAGGCATTAGAGTGCGCCCCGCGGCCGGCAGGCCGCCTCCCCTGGACCCGCACTCTCGCATGAACGCCCGCGCCGAACCGCTTGCCGCCGCCGCACCGCCTGCGGAGCCGCCGCGCACCGCCTTTGCCGTGCTCGGCGCCATCAGCTTCGCCCACCTGCTCAACGACATGATCCAGTCGTTGATCCTGGCCATCTACCCGATCCTCAAGAGCGGCTTCGACCTGAGCTTCGGCCAGGTTGGCCTGATCACGCTGACCTACCAGCTCACCGCGTCGCTGCTGCAGCCGCTGGTGGGCGTGGCCACCGACAGGCGGCCGATGCCGTACTCGCTGCCGGTCGGCATGGGCTTCACCCTGTGCGGCCTGCTGCTGTTGGCGACGGCGCCGAATTTCCCGCTGCTGCTGACGGCCGCGGCGCTGGTCGGCACCGGCTCGTCGGTGTTCCACCCCGAATCCTCGCGGGTGGCGCGGATGGCCTCGGGCGGGCGGCATGGCCTGGCGCAGTCGCTGTTCCAGGTCGGCGGCAACACCGGCGCCTCGCTGGGTCCGCTGCTGGCGGCATGGATCATCGTGCCGCACGGGCGCGGCAGCGTGGCGTGGTTCTCGCTGGCCGCGCTGCTGGCCATCGCCGTGCTGCTGCAGGTCAGCCGGTGGTACGGCGCGCATCACCTGAGTCGCGGCTCGGCGCGCCGGCACCACGCGGCGGTGATGCTCTCGCGCAACCGCGTGCTGCTGTCGCTGCTGGTGCTGGGGTTGCTGATCTTCTCCAAGTATTTCTACCTGGCCAGCCTTTCCAGCTACTACACCTTCTACCTGATCCATCATTTCGGCGTGTCGGTGCAGAACGCGCAGACGCACCTGTTCGTGTTCCTGTTCGCGGTGGCGGCCGGTTCGCTGATCGGCGGCCCGGTGGGCGACCGGATCGGGCGCAAGTCGGTGATCTGGATCTCGATCCTGGGCGTGGCGCCGTTCTCGCTGCTGCTGCCGCACGCGAACCTGTTCTGGACCGGCGCGCTGAGCGTGGTGATCGGCCTGATCCTCTCCTCGGCCTTCTCGTCGATCCTGGTCTATGCCCAGGAGCTGTTGCCCGGGCGCGTGGGCATGGTCTCCGGGCTGTTCTTCGGCTTCGCCTTCGGCATGGGCGGCATCGGCGCCGCCGTGCTCGGCCAGCTGGCCGACGCGCACGGCATCGAATACGTCTATCGCCTGTGCGCATACCTGCCGCTGATGGGGCTGATCACGGTGCTGCTGCCGGAGCTGGACCGGCCTCGCAGGGCTTGAGTCCGCAGCCATGGCCCCCGGCCGCAAGCGGTTGCGCGCCATGCTGCAGAACCCGCCGATCGACCGAGGGCCACGCCATGCGCGGCCCTTGTCTTGCGTCAGACCACCACCGGCTCCGGCTCCAGCCGCACGCCGAACTTCGCCTCGACCCCGGCGATCACCTTCTGCGCCAGCGCCCACAGCTGCGCGCCGCTGGCATGGCCGTGGTTGACCAGCACCAGTGCGTGGCGATTGGAGATGCCGGCGTCGCCCTCGCGATGCCCCTTGAAGCCGGCCGACTCGATCATCCACGCGGCGGAGAGCTTCCAGCGACCGTCGCGGCCGGGCCAGGCGACCAGTTCCGGGTGCTCGCGCTTCAGCCGTTCGCCAAGCGCGGTATCCACGATCGGGTTCTTGAAGAAACTGCCGGCGTTGCCGATGACCGCCGGATCGGGCAGCTTGCGCGTGCGCAGGTGCACCACGGCTTCGGCGACGTGGAACGGCGCGGGCTTGTCCACGCCCATGCGGGCGAGCTCTTCGCCGATGCCGGCGTAGTCGGTGCGCAGCTCGCGCTGGCGGGGCAGGGCGAAGCGCACCGCGGTGACGATGTAGCGGCCCGGCTCGCGCTTGAACAGCGAGTGGCGGTAGGCGAACGCGCAGGCGGCATTGTCCAGCGATACCACGCGCCGCTCGATGAGGTCCCACGCTTCCACACTTTGAATAAACTCGGCGACCTCCGCGCCGTAGGCGCCGATGTTCTGGATCGGCGCGGCGCCGACGGTGCCGGGGATCAGGATCAGGTTCTCCAGGCCGGCATAGCCCTGGCCCAGCGTCCAGCGCACGAAGTCGTCCCAGCGCTCGCCCGCGGCCACCGCGATGTGGGCGACGTCGCCGTCCTGTTCGACCTGCACGCCGCGGGTGGCCATCGCCACCACGGTGCCGTCGAAATCGCCGGTGAGCAGCAGGTTGCTGCCTTCGCCCAGCACCAGCAGCGGGCGGTCGCGCACGGCGGGGAAGTCGAGCAGTTCGGGGAGCTTCGCTGCATCGCGCACTTCGGCCAGCAGCCGGGCGCGCGCAGCCACGCGCAGGGTGTTGCGCGCGACCAGCGGAGCGTTTTCGAGCAGCGTGTAGCCGCCCATGTCGACCCGTTCAACCGCCATGGGCAGCCCCGCGCTGGCGGCGGATCTCCCCGACGCATTCGCCGATGAGCTGCGGGCCGCGGTAGATCAGGCCCGAATAGACCTGCACGAGGTTGGCGCCGGCGTCGAGCTTCTCGGCCGCGTCGCTGCCTTCGAGGATGCCGCCCACGCCGATGATCGGCATGGACGCACCGAGCCGCGCGCGCATGCCGCGCAGCACTTCGGTGGAGCGCGCGAACAGCGGCTTGCCGGAGAGGCCGCCGGCCTCCTGGCCGCGCGGATCGCCGGCGACGGCCGCGTGGTCGACCGTCGTGTTGGTGCAGATCAGGCCATCGATGCCGGTGCTGCGCAGCACCTGCGCGATGCCGTCGAGTTCCGCCTCGGCCAGGTCGGGCGCGATCTTCAGCAGCATCGGCTTGCGCGCGCCGGCCTGCGAGCCTAGCCGCTCCTGCGCCTCGCGCAGCGTTTCGATGAAGCGGCGCAGCGTGGCTTCCTCCTGCAGGTCGCGCAGGCCCTGGGTATTGGGCGAGGAGATGTTGACCGTCACGTAGCTGGCGTGGCGGTACACGCGCTCCAGGCAGAACAGGTAGTCGTCCACCGCACGTTCGTTGGACGTGTCCTTGTTCTTGCCGATGTTGATGCCCAGCACGCCGCGGTAGCTCGATGCCTCCACGTTGCGCACCAGCGCATCGACGCCCTCGTTGTTGAAGCCCAGGCGGTTGATGATCGCTTCGTGCGCGGGCAGGCGGAACATGCGCGGTTTCGGGTTGCCGGGCTGCGGACGCGGCGTGACCGTACCCACTTCGATGAAGCCGAAGCCCAGCGCGCCCAGCTCGTCCAGGTGCGCGGCATTCTTGTCCAATCCAGCGGCCAGGCCGATCGGGTTGGGAAAGCGGATGCCGAAGGCGTCGGCCGGAAAGTCGGCAGGCGGCATGGCGACGAAGCGTCCCAGGTTGCTGCGATGGGCCACGCCCAGCGCATACAAGGTGAGCCGGTGCGCGGTTTCGGCGTCGAGCGCGAACAGCAGTGGGCGGACGTAGTCGTACATGGGTCTATCCGTTGAGGCCCTGGCCGCCGTCGACGCACAGGGTCTGTCCCGTGATCCAGGCGGCCTGGGGCGAGGCGAGGAACAGCGCGGCGTGGGCGATCTCTTCGGGTGCGCCGAAGCGGCCGAAAGGGATCCTGGCTAGCGTCGCCTGGTAGAGCGCGGGCTCGTCCCGGCGGCGGCGGTCCCACAGGCCGTCCGGGAATTCGATCGACCCCGGCGCGATGGCATTGACGCGGATGCGCTGCCCGGCCAGGGCCAGCGCCTGCGAGGTGGTGTACTGGCTGAGCGCCGCCTTCACCGCGGCATACGGTGCGCCGTTCCGGCGCGGATGGAAGGCGGCGATGGAACTGGTGTGCAGGATGCAGGCATGCGGCGAGGCGACCAGGTGCGGCTGCGCTTCGCGCGAGGCGCGCACGGCGGCCATCAGGTCGACCTCGAAGCCTCGGATCCAGCTCTCGTCGTCGTCGCTGAAGCCGTAGCCGCTGGCGTTGTTCACCAGCACGTCGATGCCGCCCAATGCCTGGGCGGCCTCGGCGACGTAGCCGGCAATGGCCGCGGCGTCGGCCAGGTCGCAGGTGGCGGCGTGCGCGACCTGACCGAAGGCGGCCAACGCCTGCCGTGTCGCTTCCAGCGCCGGGGCGCCGCGTGCGCAGACCGAGACCATCGCGCCGGCCTGCGCAAAGGCAAGCGCGATGGCGCGCCCGATGCCCTTGCTGCCGCCGGCGACGACGACGCGGTAGCCGCGAAAATCGAAGGCCGCGCCGCCAGGCATGTCAGTGGAAGAGCGAGGAACCGATGCCGATGGACAACCCCAGCATGATGGCCGCGATGGCGAACAGCAGCAGGACCACGCCGAAGGCAAGCTGCACGTAGCCAAGCACCAGGCCGGCGATCGCCAGGCCGTCGCCTTCCAGCTGGCCCTGCGCACGGCGGATCTCGCCGCGCGCCAGGTGGCCGCAGATGATCGCGACGATGGCGCCGGCCACCGGCAACACGCACCAGGCGGCGATGCCGAAGACCAGGCTGACCACGGCCATGGCGCTGGTCGTGCGGTGAGCGGGAGGCGGTACGTTCATGACGGCGATCCTCGGCGGGGTGAGGGGCTGCATTTTGCTGCCGGGATTGGGGCGAACAGGCCTCCCCTCTCCCAACCCTCTCTCCCGGCTTTGCCAGGGGAGAGGGAGTTTGCGTTACACCGTGAACTTGATGCCCTGCGCAAGCGGCAGCGCGTCGGAGTAGTTGAGGGTGTTGGTCTGGCGGCGCATGTAGACCTTCCATGCGTCCGAGCCGGACTCGCGGCCGCCGCCGGTTTCCTTCTCGCCGCCGAAGGCGCCGCCGATCTCGGCGCCGGAGGTGCCGATGTTGACGTTGGCGATGCCGCAGTCGGAGCCTGCCGCGGAAAGGAATTGCTCGGCCGCGCGCAGGTTGTTGGTGAAGATCGACGAGGACAGGCCCTGCGGCACGTCGTTCTGCATGTCGATGGCCTCGTCCAGCGTCTTGAACGGCATCACGTAGAGGATCGGCGCGAAGGTCTCGGTCTGCACCACCTCGTCGGAGTTCCTCACCCCGGTGACGATGGTCGGCAGCACGAAGTTGCCCTTGCGGTCGGCGAGCGCCGCACCGCCGGTGCGCACGGTGCCGCCCGCGGCCTTGGCCTTCTCGATGGCGGACAGATAGCCCTGCACGGCCTCGGGACTGTTGAGCGGGCCCATCAGCGTGGTGGCCAGGGTGGGGTCGCCGATCTTGCCCTCGACCTGCTTGTACGCGCCGACCAGGGTGTTCAGCACATTGTCGAAGATCGACTCGTGCACGAACAGGCGGCGCGTCGTGGTGCAGCGCTGGCCGGCGGTGCCGACGGCGCCGAACACGATGCCGGGGATGGCGAGCTTCAGGTCGGCCGTCTCGTCCAGGATGATCGCGTTGTTGCCGCCCAGCTCCAGCAGCGAGCGACCCATGCGATGGGCCACCCGTTCGCCGACCATGCGGCCGACCCGGGTCGAGCCGGTGAAGCTGATCAGCGGGATGCGCTTGTCGTCGACGAACGACTGCGAGAGTTCGGTCCCGGCGTCGTTGAACAGGAAGAAGATGTCCGGGAAGCCGCCGGCCTTCAGTGCTTCGTTGCAGATCTTCATGCTGGCGACCGCCGACAGGGGGGTCTTGGGCGAGGGCTTCCAGATGCAGATGTCGCCGCAGACGGCGGCGAGGAAGGCGTTCCAGCTCCATACCGCGACCGGGAAGTTGAAAGCGCTGATGATGCCGACCAGGCCCAGCGGCTGGTACTGCTCGTACATGCGGTGGCCGGGGCGCTCCGAATGCATGGTGTAGCCGTGCAGCATGCGGCTCTGGCCCACGGCGAAGTCGGCGATGTCGATCATCTCCTGCACTTCGCCGTCGCCCTCGGGCTTGATCTTGCCCATCTCGAGCGCGACCAGCGAACCCAGCGCGTCCTTGTGCTTGCGCAGCGCTTCGCCGCACAGGCGGATGGCCTCGCCGCGCTTGGGCGCGGGCGTGGTGCGCCAGACCTTGAAGGCGTCCTGCGCACGCTTGACGATGGTCTCGTAGTCGGCCGCGCTGGAGGCGTGCACGCTGGCGATCACCTCGCCGGTGGCCGGGTTCTGCGGCTTCAGCGTGCCGGCGTCGGTGGTCTTGGACCACTCGCCGTTGCCCAGGTAGGTGCCGGACTGCGAATCGCCCAGGCCGAGCGCCTTGAGAATATCGTGGGACATGCGTGACTCCTTGTGGTCGAGCGCGTGGGCGCAGGACTATTGCGAAACGCACATTCTAGCAGGGCGGCCCGGCGGGGCCCGGCACCGCCGGTCGAACGGGCAATCGCGCGGACGCGCCATCCATGCCAAAATCCGCGGCCTGCCCCCGTAGCTCAGTTGGATAGAGCGTCCCCCTCCTAAGGGGAAGGTCGTACGTTCGAATCGTATCGGGGGCGCCACAAAAAAAGGCCGGCGTATCGCCGGCCTTTTTCCTTGCCCGGTGATGAAGAACCGGTCACCCCGGCATGTCTTCCAGCTCCATGCCCTTGGTCTCGCGCACCGCGACCACCACGAACACCAGCGACAGCAGCGCGAACGCGGCGTAGAGCCCGTAAGCAAAGCTCAGGCCCGCCTCGGCCAGCGCCGGGTAGCTGGAGGTGATGATGAAGTTGGCCAGCCACTGCGCCGCGGCCGCGACCGCCATCGCCACCGCGCGGATGCGGTTGGGGAACATCTCGCCCAGCAGCACCCACACCATCGGGCCCCAGCTGATGCCGAAGAACACCACGTAGGCATTGGCCGCGACCAGCGCGGTGATGTTCCAGGGTGCCGGCAGGCTCAAGGCAGCGCCGCTGCCGGTCGCCTCGGCGAAGCACCACGCCATCAGCCCCAGTGTGATCGTCATGCCGGCCGAGCCGAGCACCAGCAGCGGCTTGCGCCCGACCTTGTCGACCAAGCCGATCGCCACCAGCGTCACCAGCACGTTGACCACCGAGGTGGCCACGGTGATCGAGAACGAATCGGCCTCGCTGAAACCCACCGAGTGCCACAGCGCGGACGAGTAGTAGAAGATCACGTTGATGCCGACGAACTGCTGGAACACCGACAGCAGGATGCCGACCCACACCACCGGCAGCAGGCCCAAGCGCGGCCCGCGCAGGTCGCGCAGCCTGGGCCGGTACTCCATTTTCAGGCTGCGCTCGATCTCGCCCAACTTGTAGTCCAGCGCCGAATCGCTGCGCATCGCCAGCACCTGGCGCAACACATCGCGAGCCTCGGCCAGGCGCCCCTTGGCGACCAGGTGCCGCGGCGATTCGGGCACGCCCAGCACCAGCGCGCCGTAGATCAGCGCCGGCACGGTCGCGGCCAGGAACATCCAGCGCCATGCCGCCAGCCCGAACCACAGCGGCGCGGAGGCGCCGCCGGCGGTGCTCGCCAGCCAGGCATCGGAAAGCAGCGCGGCGAAGATGCCCAGCACGATCGCCAGCTGCTGCAGCGAGCCGAGCCGCCCGCGCACGTGAGCGGGCGACACTTCCGCGATGTAGGTGGGCGCGATCACCGAGGCCATGCCCACGCCGATGCCGCCGACCACGCGCCACAGGATCAGGTTCCACATGCCGGTGACCAGGCCCGAGCCCACCGCGCTGATCGCCAGCAGCAGGGCAGCCACCTGCATCGAGCGCACGCGGCCGAGGCGGTCGGCCAGCGGGCCGGCGTACCACGCACCCGCGGCCGAGCCGAGCAGGGCGCAGGAAACTGCGATGCCGATCCTCGCCGCATTCAACTCGAAGCCGCCGCGGATGGCCTCCACCGCGCCGTTGATCACCGCCGTGTCGAATCCGAACAGGAAGCCGCCGAGCGCCGCTGCCGCCGCGATCAACACGATGCGGGCGGTTGCCCGTTGTTCCAGCGCCAGGTCGACTGGCGTCTCCCGCGTGCTCATCCGTTCTTCCCCCGAAGCCCAAGTACAGTGGTGCGAGTCTCGCCGTTGCCGCGGTCGCCGTCCGGCTGAATACGTATGCATGGGCATCGGCACACCGTGGTCGGCCGATGGTAATGTTGTCGGCGCCGGCAGTACCAGAGGTTCCGCAGCACGTGAGCAAGGCCAAAGCGACGTCGATCGACATCGCCCATCTCGCAGGGGTCTCCCAGGCCACGGTCTCGCGTGCGCTGCGCGGCAGCCCGCTGGTGAGCGAGGAAACCCGCGAGCGCATCCGCGCCGCCGCCGAGCAGCTGAACTACAAGGTCGACAAGAACGCCTCCAACCTGCGCCTGCAGCACTCGGGCACGCTGGCGCTGCTGCTGTTCGAGGACCCGACCACCGACGGCTCGAACATCAACCCATTCTTCCATTCGCTGCTGGGCTCGATCACGCGTGCCTGCGCGCAGCAGGGCTACGACCTGCTGATCTCCTTCCAGCAGTTCTCCACCGACTGGCACGCCGACTACGCCGACAGCAAGAAGGCCGACGGCATCATCCTGCTCGGCTACGGCGACTACCATGCCTATCGCGCGCGGCTGGAGAAGCTGGTGGCGATCGGTACCCGCTTCGTGCGCTGGGGTGCGGTACAGCCCGACCAGCCGGGCGTGTCGGTCGGCTGCGACAAGTTCAGTGGCGGCCAGGCGGTGGCGCGGCACTTCATCGAGCAGGGTTGCCGCCGGATCGCCTTCCTGGGCGACGCCTCCAGCCACTATCCGGAATTCTTCGAGCGCTACCGCGGCTATGCCGATGCGCTGGCGCAGGCTGGCCTGCCGGCCGACGAGGCATTGCAGGTCGACGCCGAAAGCACGCAGCTGAGCGGCCACCGGGCGATGACCGGCTTGATCGCGCGCGGCGCGGCGTTCGATGCGGTGTTCGCCGCCAGCGACCTGATCGCCATCGGCGCCATGCGCGCGCTGGCCGAGCACGGCTACAAAGTGCCGGCGGACGTGCCGGTCGCCGGTTTCGACGACATTCCGATGGCGAGCTTCGCCAGCCCACCGCTCACCACGGTGCTGCAGGACACTCGCCGCGCCGGCGAGGTACTGGTGGACAGCCTGCTGAAGATGATCCGCGGCGAGCCGGCGCAGAGCGTGATGCTGCCGGTGAAGCTGATGGTGCGGCAGTCGAGCGTGCGGCCGTAAGGTGGGTTCTGCTCCCTCTCCCGCGGGGGGAGGGTTGGGTGAGGGGCCGGGGCTCGCGGGAAGTTATGGTCGAGCCGAAACCCCAAACGCCCAGCGCAGGAACACCGGCAGCATCTTCGCCCACGAGGCCTGCTGGTGATGTCCGCCGGGCAGCAGGAACACGGTCACGTCCGCATCCGCTCCCGTTGTCGTATAGCCGAGCTGGCGCAGGCCCCGTCGCTGCACGCCGTCGCCGCGGTAGCCGCCCACCAGATCCTGCAGATCGTCGATCACGTCGATGACGCCGTCGTGGTCGCGGTCGTTGGTCTCTTCGGCCGTTCCCGCGGCGAACCAGAACTTCAGGCCGTCGCGCTTCGGTCCGTGGTCGACCATCGCCTGCGCCAGCCGGCTGCCCTGCACCGCCTCGGCGCTGCTGCGATCGCCCGCCAGCCAGAACGAGGGCGACATGGCGCCGACCTTGCCGAACACCTCCGGGTACTGCCAGCCCAGGTTGAACGCATTGAGCGCGCCCAGCGACCAGCCCATCACCGTGCGCTGGCGGGCATCGGCGCGGGTGCGGTAGTGCGCGTCGACGTACGGCACCAGCGAGGTGGCGACCCAGGACGAATAGTCCGCGGCCCTCAGGCCGATCGCGCCGATCCTTGAGCCGCCGACCACGCTCTGCCCGCGTTGGCGGTCGGAAAGCCCGTAGCCGCTGGCGCGGTCGTGCAGCATGTCGATGGCGACCACGAGCACCGGCTCGATGGCGTGTTCGCCATACAGCTTGGCCAGTGTCTCCTGCAGTCCCACGGCCTGCATGTCCTGCCCGTCGTTGGCATACAGCACGGGATAGCGGGCGGTCGACTGTGCATAGCCCGGCGGGAGGTACACCGTGACGTGGACGCGCTCGGAGGCGAACGCCGGGGCATCCAGCTCGAGCTTCTGCACCTGCGCATGCAGCGCACAGGGCAGCAGCAGGAGCACGACAAACCACAAGCCGGCCAGGAACCGCCCAGGGTCGGCTTCAGCCCACCGTGCCTGACCTGGCAGGAGGCGGTGGGCCCATCCTGCGAAGCGCTCAATCATCCGGGTGGCTCTTGTCGCGCATCAGGCGGGTGAGTTCGGCGGCGAGATCGGCGCGGGTGGCCGGCGCGTCGAGCAGGTAGACGGCCACGCCGTGCGGCGCCACCTCGGCATCCAGCGCACCGCCGTCCGCCACCTCGATCGCCGCACCGCCCAGCGCGGCCTGCCAGCGACCCGGCTGCAGGTACTTCGCCACCTGGAAGCGCGCGGCCTTGTCGCCCTTGTTGAGCAACACCAGCGCGATCTGGTGCGTGCCGCCTTTCTGGTAGACGCGGTAGAACGCCGCCTGGTCGCCGGCCATGTGTTCGACGAGCATCAACCCGCGCTGCAGCGCCGGCGTGCGTTCGCGCAGGTTGGCGATGCGCTTGAGCTGGCGGTAGATCGGGCTCTTGCCGGCCGCATCGATGCGCGTCTGGCCGTAGTAGTTGCGGTTGCCCTCGTGCTCGGCGCGGCCGCGCTCGAAACCGGTTTCCGAGCCGTAGTAGATCGCCGGGATGCCGCGCGTGGTGAACAGCCAGTTGTTGGCGTCGATGAAGCCGAAGTCGCTGGCGTCCATGCGCGCCATGTCGTGGTTGTCGTAGAAGGTGACCAGCTCGTACGGGTTGGCGTACGGGCCATTGGTCAGGTACAGCTTCGACTGCAGCAGGCCGTAGTCGCTGCCCGGGTGCTCGAACACTGCCTTGATCGCCTGCTGCTGCGGGAAGTCGAGTAGGCTGATGCCGCCGCTCGATGGCCAGGTGTATTTGCCGATGTCGTCCGGGCTGTAGTCGAACGCCTCGCCGTACATGAAGAAGCCCGGATGCCTGGCGCGGATGCGCGCGGAGAACTGGCGCCAGAACGTGGTCGACATGTGGTTGATGGTGTCGATGCGGAAGGCGTCGGCGCCCTGGCCGATCCACTTCAGGTACGCGCCGGTGAAGTAGTCCAGCACGGCGGGGTTGGCGTCGTCGTTGTTGGACAGCTGCGCCAGGTCTTCGTACGCGTGGTAGAAGCGGTGCAGCGGGTTGTGGCGCGGGTCGAGCTGCCACGGCGGCAGGTTCTGCTCGTCGGCGACGAGCTTGCCGTGCGCGTCGAAGATCTGCCCGAACTGCGGCTGGCGCACGGGCATGGTGAACGCGGGCGAGCCATGGTTGAGCACGATGTCCTGCACCACTTTCAGGCCGGCCTTGTGCATGCCGGCGGTGAACTGCGCGAAGTCCAGGTCCTTGCTCGGCAGGTGTTCGTCGATTTTGTAGAAGTTGACGCCCCAGTAGCCGTGGAAGCCGGTCTTGCCGCGGTCGGTGAACTTCGAGCCCCAATGCACCGGGTCGCCGCCGGTGAAGGCCTCGTCCGGATTGTCCACGATCGGCGTGATCCACACGGCGCCGAAGCCCATGCCGCGGATGTAGCCGGCGTTGTCCAGCACGCCCTTGAAGTCGCCGCCCAGGTA
>NZ_JABFWW010000108.1 GCF_013362045.1 Frateuria sp.
GGAGAGGAAGCGAACGCACAAGAGCACGCTATTAAATAAAAACGGGGAGAAGGCGTTGGCCTTCTCCCCGCTTGATTTACAGCATAGCGTCGGTGACGACGATCAAGCGGCCAGACTGGCCTTCGCCTTTTCCGCGATCGCGCCAAACGCCTTGATGTCGTGCACGGCGATGTCCGCCAGCACCTTGCGGTCGATCGTGATGCCGGCCTTGTTCAGGCCATTGATCAGGCGGCTGTAGGACAGGCCGAATTGGCGAGCCGCGGCGTTGATGCGCACGATCCACAGCGCGCGGAACTGGCGCTTGCGCTGCTTGCGGCCGATATAGGCGTACTGGCCGGCCTTGATGACGGCCTGGTTCGCTACGCGGAAGACCTTGCGGCGGGCGTTGTAGTAGCCCTTCGCGCGGCCGATGATCTTCTTGTGACGACGACGGGCGGTAACGCCACGCTTTACACGAGCCATGGTGGTTTCCTCCTCGCCTTAGACGTACGGCAACATGCGCGCCACACCCTTGGTGTCGCACGCTTTGACGTGGTTGGTCGCGCGCAGGTTGCGCTTACGCTTGGTCGACTTCTTGGTCAGGATGTGCGACTTGAAGGCGTGACCGGCCTTGAACTTGCCCGACGCGGTCTTGCGA
Source organism: Frateuria sp. (assembly GCF_013362045.1). Lineage (GTDB taxonomy): Bacteria > Pseudomonadota > Gammaproteobacteria > Xanthomonadales > Rhodanobacteraceae > Frateuria_A. Next base: position 638 of record NZ_JABFWW010000108.1, read on the forward strand.
AAACGCTTCGCCGCCGCCCGGTTGGTCTTGATCTTGGGCATGGGAATGCTCCATGGGTGGGCTTGATTGCCCGGTTTCTGACTGATTCGGCGGCGACCCGCGGGCCACGCTTTCCATCCTGCCGACATCGGTTCACGACCCGTCCGTGTGGGTCGAGCGGGCGATTATACGGAGGAGTGCGGGTCAAAGCCAGCCCGCCGGCGGCTTTCGTGCCGCCGGCGGCCGGGCATGGGCGAACCGGCTAAAATGGCGGTTCCGCCCGCCCCGGAGCCGCCATGACCGCCCCAGCCGATACCGTCCGCATCGTCGAGGTGGGCGCCCGCGATGGCCTGCAGAACGAAAAGACGCTGCTGCCGGCCGAGGTGAAGATCGCGCTGATCGACCGGCTCTCTTCCACCGGCCTGGCCACCATCGAGGCGACCAGCTTCGTCAGCCCCAAATGGGTGCCGCAGCTGGCCGACGCCGCCGAGGTGTTTGCCGGCATCCGCAAGGTGCCCGGCGTGCGCTACCCGGTGCTGGTGCCCAACCTGCAGGGCTACGAGCGCGCGCGGTCAGTGGGCGCGCAGGAGATCGCCGTGTTCACCGCGGCCAGCGAGGCGTTCAACCGCAAGAACATCAACGCCTCCATCGACGAGTCGATCGAGCGCTTCGTGCCGGTGATCGAGCATGCAAAGGCCGACGGCGTGGCGGTGCGCGGCTACGTCTCCACCGTGCTCGGCTGCCCCTACCAGGGCGAGGTGGGGGTCGCCGACGTGGTGCGGGTGGCCGAGCGGCTGCACGCGCTGGGCTGCTACGAGATCTCGCTGGGCGACACCATCGGCGTGGGCACGCCGGCGAAGGCGCGCGCCATGCTGCGCGCCGTGGCGCAGGCGGTACCGATGGCCGCGCTCGCGGTGCACTTCCACGACACCTACGGCCAGGCGCTGGCGAACATCCTGGCCTGCCTGGAGGAAGGCGTGCGCGTTGTCGACAGCGCCGTCTCCGGCACCGGCGGCTGCCCGTACGCCAAGGGCGCCACCGGCAACGTGGCCAGCGAGGACGTGGTCTACATGCTGCACGGGATGGGCATGCGCACGGGCATCGACCTGGACCTGCTGATCGCCACCGGCGCCTGGCTCTCGGCGCAGCTGCACAAGGACACGGCCAGCCGCGTCACCCGTGCGCGCACGGCGGCATGACCCGTTGCATCGCCGAGCCCGACTTCTTCCCCGCACGATCAACCATGACCGCTGACTTTCTGATCCGCCCCATCGAGCCGCGCGACGATGCCGCCATGGCGTCGATCATCCGCACCGTCATGCCCGAGTTCGGCGCCGACGGCCCCGGCTTCGCGATCCACGACGCGGAAGTGGCCCATATGGCCGAAGCCTACGTTCGACCGGGCTGCGCGTATTTCGTCATCGAACGCGGCGGCGCGGTGATCGGCGGCGCTGGCGTGGCGCCGCTGGAAGGCGGCGAGCCGGACGTGTGCGAGTTGCGCAAGATGTACTTCCTGCCGCAGGCGCGCGGCATCGGCGCGGGCAGCGCGATGATGCAGCGCTGCCTGGATGCCGCCCGCGCACTGGGCTATCGCCGCTGCTACCTGGAAACCCTCACCGGCATGGACGCGGCGCAGGCGCTCTACCGCAGGAGCGGCTTCGCGCCGATCTGCCAGGCGATGGGCGGCACCGGCCACCACGGCTGCGACCGCTACTACCTGCGCGAGCTCTGAACCGCGCCATGGCCACCCGCATCGCCCGCCTCGAGGATGCCGAGGCCATCCACGCGATCTACCTGCCCTCGGTGCAGACGGGCGTGGCCACCTTCGAAACCGAACCGCCAGGCGAGGAGGCGATGCGCCAGCGCATCGTCGAGCGGCTGGCGCGCTATCCATGGCTGGTGTGGGAGCACGAGAGCCAGGTGCTGGCCTACGCCTACGCCAGCCGTTTCCGCGAGCGCGCCGCCTACGACTGGATCGCCGAGACCTCGATCTATGTGCGCGACGATGCGCAGCGCCAGGGCATCGCCCGGCGCCTGTACGGCGTGTTGCTCGATGCGATGCGCATGCAGGGCCTGACCCAGGCGGTCGGCGTGATCACCCTGCCGGGCGAGGCGAGCGTGCGCATGCACGAATCGATGGGTTTCGAGCCGGCCGGCGTATGGCGCCAGAGCGGCTACAAGCTCGGCCGCTGGTGGGACGTGGGCGTGTGGCAGAAAACCCTGCAGACGCCCCCTGAACGACCGGCGCCGGTGACGCCGTTCGCGCAACTGCTCGACAGCCCCGCTTTGCGCGAGTTGCTGGCGCGCGAAACCTAGGGTGGGCTTCAGCCCACCATGCAATTCACCGCAAGGTTCCCGGCGGGCCGACGCCGCCCCTACACCGCTACGGGCGCCTTGATCGCCGGATGCGGCGCGTAGCCTTCCAGCAGGATGTCCTCGTAGCGGAAGTCTTCCAGTGCCCGCACGTCCGGATTGAGCGCCACGCGCGGCAGCGGCCGTGGCTCGCGCGAGAGCTGCAGCCGCGCCTGCTCGACGTGGTTGTTGTACAGGTGCGCATCGCCCAGCGTATGCACGAAATCGCCCACGCCCAGGCCGCACACGTGCGCCACCATGTGGGTGAGCAGCGCGTAGCTGGCGATGTTGAAGGGCACGCCCAGGAAGATGTCGCCCGAGCGCTGGTACAACTGGCAACTCAGCTTGCCGCCGGCCACGTAGAACTGGAACAGCGTGTGGCAGGGCATCAGCGCCATCTTCGAAAGCTCGCCCACGTTCCAGGCGCTGACGATCAGCCGGCGCGAATCCGGATTGCGGCGGATCTCCTCCACCACCCAGCGGATCTGGTCCACCGTGCCGCCGTCGGCGGTCGGCCAGGCGCGCCACTGCCTGCCGTAGACCGGGCCGAGTTCGCCGCGCTCGTCGGCCCATTCGTCCCAGATGCTGACGCCGTGTTCCTTGAGGTAGGCCACGTTGGTGTCGCCGCGCAGGAACCAGACCAGCTCGTGCACCACCGACTTCCAGTGCACCTTCTTGGTGGTGACCAGCGGAAAGCCCTGGTTGAGGTCGAAGCGCATCTGCCAGCCGAACACG
>NZ_JABFWW010000184.1 GCF_013362045.1 Frateuria sp.
AAGGGCCACTCCTGCCCGGACCCGGCCAAGAGCGCGCCGCAGGCGATTCTGCAGCGAGCACCCGCCCCTCATCGGCCCCCTTCGGGGCCACCTTGTCCCCGGCGGGGAGAGGGGATGGGCGTGCGAGCGACCAGCGCCCGGCGTCCTCGATCTCGCTCAGCGCATGCCGCCGGGCGCGCCGGTGCGGGCGTGAATCGCGCTTGGCCGCGGGGAGGAGCAGGGCGCGCAGGCCGGCGAAGCTGTCGGCGCTGATGCGGCCGGCGGCGACCAGTTCGCCCAATGCGTTTTCCAGCTCGGTGCGAAGCAGACGGGTGGCGTCGAGCAGTTCGTCGAAGAACAGCGCGCCATGCGCGGCCAGCGCGTCGGCCACCGCCTGGGCGCGGGAGGAAGGCAGCGCTTCCTGCGGCTGACCGTCGGCGGCCATGGACGTCCAGATGGCCATCTGCCGCCGCGGCAGCAGCACGATCGGCGTGGCCCGCACCGGGCCGGCGCTGCCGCCGCCGGCGCGCAGGCGGTTCCAGCCGAAGCGGCCGGCACGGCATAGCTCGTCCAGCCAGCGGCTGGCGTAGTCGCCCACGCGCGCGGGCAGCAGCTCGGCTTCCCAAGCGCCGGCGGCGGCCTCGAAACCTTCCAGCTGGTGCAGCGTCGCGATCAGGCCGTCGGGGCCTTCCAGGCGCGTGTCGGGCGTGAGGTGTTGCCAGTCGGCGAAGAAACGCAGCAGGTCGCGCCGGCTGACCGGCTCGATCTCGCGGCGCAGGCGGCCGATGGTGTAGCGGTGGATGCGCGCGAGCAGGTGGCGCTCGCACCACTCGATGGCGGGCGCGGCAGGAGTGAAGCGGCCCTGCATCACGTAGCCTTCCGACTGCAGACGCAGCAGGGCCGGTTCGATGTCCGCGAGACCGACGGCGAGCGAAGCGGCGAGCGTATCGACCGTGACCGGACCGAGGCCGCCCAGGCGGCGGCGCACCAGCTCGAGCAAGGCGTCGTCGCGGGTCCAGGTTTGCGCGGCATAGTCGGGCGGCGCGCTGATCGGCGGGTGCAACGCGGCGTCCGCATGGACGGCTTGCCAGAGCGGCAGCAATTCCGCCGCGACCCACACGCCGCCGTTCCTTCTCTCCTGCGGGGAGAAGGTGGCCCCGAAGGGGTCGGATGAGGGGCGGGTGCTCGTAGGGGATTCGCCTAGAGGGCGCGCTTGGATTGGTTCGGGCAAGAGTGTCCCCTCACCCCGGCCCGCTCCCCGGAGGGGAGAGGGCGCTGGGTCTAAGGCAAGGCGCGTGGCGCGCTGGTGCCGGGCGAGCGCATCCAGGCGTTCCTGCCAACCTGCATTGGCGGTGACCTCGTCGCCCGTGACGAACCCCAGCAGCGTCAGCGCCTCGTGCATCTCGTCGGCGCTGCGCACTTCCGGCCATGCCTCCTCGCGCACAGCAGCGATTGCCTCCGGATCCAGCCGACCAAGGTCGTCCGCATCCTCCGCACTCCAGCGCCGGCTCTGCACCGCCTGCGTACGGCGTTCCTCCAGCGGCGCGTCGTCGAGATACGCGTAGGGCGCTGCGGTGAGCACCTCCGAGGCCAGCGGGCTGGGGCCGGTGAGGTCGCGCGCTGCCACGGCGATCGCACCGGTCTCGAAGCCGCGCAGGATGCGCAGCAGCCCATCCACGTCCATCGCCTCGTGCAGGCAGTCGTGCAGCGTCTGGTTGACCAGCGGGTGGTCGGGGATCTGCCGCTCGCCCACGATGTTCTCCAGGCACGCGACCTGGTCAGGGAATACGGTGGCGAGCAGGTCCTCGCTCTTCATGCGCTGGATCTGCGGCGGCGTCTTCTTGCCGCCGGTATAGCGCGGCAGCGCCAGCGCGGTCACCGCGTTCCAGCGCCAGCGGGCGGGGAACAGCGGCGCGTCCAGCAGCGCCTGCACCAGCACGTGCTCGGCGGAGTTCGAGTGCAGGTAGCGGGCTACTTCCTCCAGCGGGAAGCTATGGCTGGTCGAGAGCGACAGCACGATCGCATCCTCGGTCGCCGCCGCCTGCAGCTCGAAGTTGAACTGGCGGCAGAAGCGCTTGCGCAGCGCCAGGCCCCAGGCGCGGTTGATGCGGCTGCCGAAGGGCGTGTGGATCACCAGCTGGGTGCCGCCCGACTCGTCGAAGAAGCGCTCCAACACGATCGTGTGCTGGGTCGGCAGCACGCCGAGGGCTGCCTTGGCGCGGTGCAGGTAGTCGGCCAGCTGCTGCGCCGCCGCCTCGCTCATCGAAAGCGTCGAGCGCAGCCATTGCAACGCCGCCGCGATGCCGCCGCCTTCCAGCAGCGCGCCGATTTCCTCGCGCAGGCGCGAGACACCGTGGGACAGCTCGTCGCTGCGCCCGGGCGCCTCGCCCAGCCAGAACGGGATGCTCGGCGGCGCGCCGTGCGCATCCTCCACGCGCAGGCGGTCGCGCTCCACGCGCAGGATGCGGTAGCTGGTGTTGCCCAGCTGAAACACGTCGCCGGCCAGGCTCTCGACGGCGAAATCCTCGTTGACCGAGCCGACGATGGTCGACTGCGGTTCCAGCACGACCAGATAGTCGGCGGTGTCGGGGATCGTGCCGCCGGAGGTCACCGCGGTCAGCCGCGCATTGCGGCGGGCGCGCAGCTGGCGATGCACGGCGTCGCGGTGGATGTAGGCCGCCCGCGCGCCGCGGCGCGTGCTGAAGCCCTCGGCCAGCATGCGCACGATGGCGTCGAACCGCTCGCGCGGCAGCTCGCGGTAGGGATGCGCGCCGCGCACCAGCGCGTACAGCGCGTCCTCGTCCCACTCCTGGCAGGCGACCTCGGCGACGATCTGCTGGGCCAGCACGTCGAGTGGTTCGACCGGCTGGATCAGCGCGTCGAGCTCGCCGCGGCGCACGCAGTCCAGCAGCGCGGCGCACTCCAGCAGGTCGTCGCGGCTGGTGGGGAACAGCCGCGCCTTGGGTGTGCCGCTCACCGCGTGGCCGGAGCGGCCGGCGCGCTGCAGGAAGGCGGCGATCGAGCGCGGCGAGGCGAGCTGGCAGACCAGGTCCACATCGCCGATGTCGATGCCGAGCTCCAGCGAGGCGGTGGCGACCAGCAGCTTCAGCTCGCCGCGCTTCAGCCGTTGCTCGGCGTCGAGCCTGAGTTCCTTGGCCAGGCTGCCGTGGTGCGCGGCCACTGCGTCCTTGCCCAGCCGTTCGGCCAGGTGGCGCGCGGCGCGCTCGGCCATGCGGCGGGTATTGACGAAGACCAGCGTGGTGCGGTGCTCGCGGGCGAGCTGGGCGAGGCGGTCGTAGACGGTGTCCCAGGTGTCATTGGACATCACCGCTTCGAGCGGGACCGGCGGGACTTCGATGGCGAGGTCGCGGGGGCGGGTGTGGCCCACGTCGACGATCGCCGCGTCGTTCTCCCTTTCCCCGGAATTTGACGAAAGCGATCTCGCGCCAATCAAAAACCTGGCGACTTCCTCGATCGGCTTTTGCGTCGCCGACAATCCGATCCGCTGCAGCGGCCGCCGGCACAGCGACTCCAGCCGTTCCAGCGACAAGGCCAGATGCGTGCCGCGCTTGGAATTGGCCAGCGCGTGGATCTCGTCGACGAGCACCGTGCGCGTGCTCTTGAGCATCTCGCGCCCGGACGCCGAGCCCAGCAGTACGGACAGCGAGTCGGGCGTGGTCACCAGGATGGGCGGCGCCAGCTTGCGCATCAGCGCGCGTTCG
>NZ_JABFWW010000131.1 GCF_013362045.1 Frateuria sp.
GCGCTTCCGCCGGGGCGGGCCAGCCCCGGAGCGAACGCCGCTCAGACCAGCTGCAGCGTGATGCCGCGCGCCTCGAGCGCCTGCGCGTACTCGCCCGGCACGCTGGCGTCGCTGACCACCATGTCCAGGCTGGAAAGCGGGGCGATCACCGAGAGGCTGCGCTGGCCGAACTTGCTGGCGTCGAGCACCGCGATGGTCTGGCGCGAGACGCGGATCATCAGCGCGTTGAGCGAGGCCTCCAGCGGGTCGGGCGTGGTCACGCCCACGTCCGGGTCCAGGCCGTCCACGCCCAGGAACAGGCGGTCGGCCGAGAGCCGCGCCAGCGCCTGCTCGGCATCGGGGCCGGCGAGCGAGTAGGAGGTCTGGCGCAGCAGCCCGCCCAGCATCATCACGCGCACGCCGGCCAGGCCGGAGAGCTCCAGCGCGATGTTGAGCGCGTTGGTGATCACCGTGAGCGCGTTCCAGCGCCGCTGGCGCAGCTGCCGCGCGATCTCCACGGTGGTCGAGCCGGAGTCGATGATGATCGTCTCGCCATCCTGCACCAGCTTCGCCGCGGCCTCGCCGATGCGCCGCTTCTGCGCGTGGTGGCGGGTTTCCTTGATGGTCAGCGGCGTGTCCTGCGCGCCGGGGCCGGCCGGAATGGCGCCGCCGTGCGAGCGGGTGACGGTGCCGGCGCGGGCCAGCGCCTCCAGGTCCTGGCGGATGGTCACCGCCGAAATGCCGAAGCGCCGCGCCAGTTCCTCGACGGTGACGCGGCCCCGGCTTTCCACCTGTTCGACGATCAGCCGGCGCCGTTCCTCGACCAGCAGCTTGGGCGCGGCGGCCTTGCGTCGTGTCGTCATCCGTCCAATCCGAGCAGTCGTGCGGCGTTGTCGTGGTAGACCTTGCGCAGGAGCGTCTCCGACAGGCCCAGCCCGTAGATCGACCAACGGCCCTGCGGCGGCGTGGCCGCCGGCGCATAGTCGAAGTATTCGTCCTCGGTTTCAAGGAAGCGGTAGTAGATCTCGTACAGCGCATCGCCCAGCAGCTGTTGCGGCACGTCCTCGCCCCACGGGGCCGGCACCGCGTCGGTGCCGAACAGGATGCGGTCCTGGTGGCGCTCGAAGAAACCGCGGCTGCGCCGCGGCTGGCGGCCGAGCTCGGCGATGCGCGCGCTGATGTCGACCATGACGTTGGGGAAGCGCGCCAGGCACGCCTCGATCGCATCCAGGTCTTCGGCCTGGCTGCCCACGTGCATCAGCACGAAGGTGGTGCGCGGGTGGCGCGCGATCACGCGGTCGCGCGCGGCGACGAGTTGTTCGTGGCCGGGGAATTCCGGGCCGTAGAACGACCAGTCCGGATGCCGGGCCAGCTCCTCGTAGCGCTCGTTGTGGCGGTCGGTGGGCAGGAAGAACGCCAGCGGGTCGGCGGTGTGCATGAACGCCGGCAGGCCCAGCGCGGCGCAGGTTTCCCACATGGGATCGAAGCGTGCGTCGTCCACGCCGACCAGCGGACCCTCGTCGATGCGCTCGCGCAGGTACAGGCCCAGCGTCTTGAGCAGCTTCAGCCCGCAGGCGCCGGCGCGGTATGCGCGCTCGATCGCCTCGGCCTGCAGGCGCGGGTAGTCCGGTTCGCCGAACAGGCCGAACGAAGGTTCGGTCATGGTGAGGAAGCGGCCGGGCGCGGTGCGGTCGAAGCGCGCGATGGTTTCTTCCAGCCCGCGGCCCACGCCGCCGGTCAGGTTGACCATCGCGCGGATGCCCTTGCGTTCCATCAGCGGCAGCAGCGCGGCCGGCTCGCTGAAGAAGGTCATCGCCTCGCCCACCGGCACCGCGCCACGCACCTCGCGCATCCAGGACAGGTGCGTGTGCACGTCGATCACCGGGAAGCGCGGCCGCTCGATGAGGGTGGCCGGCACGCGCAGCACGCTGCGCGGCGCGTAGTCGACCAGCGGCAGTTCGAGCTTGTCCGCGTCCGGCGCGGTGGCGAGCAGGTGCTTGCCCTCGCTGCCGGCCGGCGCCGCCATGCGCGGCGGCGCCGAGCAGCAGCCGCAGAAGCGGTGGCGCGGGGCGGCTGGATCGCGATCGTCCGTCATCGGAGCCTTCAGCGCGGATAGCGCTGCATGATCGCATGCACCTGCCGCACCAGCGCCACCGCCTGGTCGAACGGACGCAGCCACATGTTGCGGCCGAACATCACGCCGCCGGCGCCGGACTGCATGTAGAACTCGACCTTGCGCAGCACGGCGTCGTCGTCGTCGTTCTTCTCGCCGCCGGAGAACAGCACCATCGTGCGGCCGGCCGAGCGCACCACGCGCTGCGAGCGTGCAGCGGCGTCCTCGTCCAGCGCGTCGTAGGGGGCCGGGGACTTGGCGCGCTCGGCCACCGGCTCGTGCAGCTTGACGATGTCCGCGCCCAGCTCCAGCGCCACGCGCGCGGCGTAGTCCTGCGCGTAGAGGCTGTTCTTGCCGCCCTTGGCCTCGACCGCCGCGCCGCGCGGATACGACCACATCACCAGCGGCATGCCATAGCGCTCGCAGTCGCGGCGCACCTGCCCGAACTGGCGGATCTCCTCGTGCTGGCGCGGCGAGCCCACGTACAGCGTGTAGCCCACCGCGTCGGCGCCCAGCCGCACGGCGTCCTCGACCGAGGCGAACAGCGGCGAGGTGGCCTCGGCGTCGCTGGGGATGTTGGTCTTGCCGTTGAGCTTGAGGATCAGCGGCACGCGCCCGGCATGGCGGCCCATGTACTTTTCGGCCAGGCCGATGCCCAGCGCGATGGCGGAGAAGCCGCCGGCCTCGGCCAGCTCGAACTGGTATTGCGGATCGAGCGCCGGCGGATGCGGGAAGAAATCGGTGGGGCCATGCTCCAGGCCCTGGTCCAGCGGCAGCACCAGCAGCGTGCCGTTGCGCGGGCCGTGGCCGTAGAGCATCCGCCACAGCCGCGTGCGCTTGCCGTGCGGGAGACTCAGCGAGTCCAGCACGGGGACGGCTTGCAAGTTGTCTTTCATTTCGAATACCTTTGGATGAAAGTTTCGATATCTTTCGATCACCACCATCTTTCCTCAGACGCCCATGCCTGTCAAACCTCCCGTGCTGCCGCCCGCGCTGGCACAACTCCACGGCGCTTCCGAGGCCGAGAAGGCGCGACGTGGCTATGCGCACACGCTGCGCGAGATCCTGCAGCAGCCGCAGACCTGGCTCGGCACCGCGTCCAGGCTGTCCGGGGGGCACATTGTCGCGATGCTGCGCGAACTGCTGGCGGCGCGGCCGGCGCACATCGTGCTCACCGGTTCGGGCAGCTCGCTCTACGTGGGCGAGTGCCTGGCGCCGGTGCTGCAGGCGGCGCTGGGCGTGCCGTGCCTGGCGATCGCGGCGGGCACGCTGTTGACCTCGCGCCGCGGCGTGCTGCCGCCGGGCCGCGGGCTGCTGGTGTCGATCGCGCGCTCGGGCGACAGCCCCGAGAGCACGGGCGTGGTCGACCAGGTGCTGGCCGCCAAGCCGGGCTATGCGCACCTGGCGATCATCTGCAATGCGCAGGGCCAGCTCGCCACGCGCTACCGCGACGAGCCGCGCATGCAGGTGCTGCTGCTGGAGGAGGCCACCAACGACCGCAGCCTGGTGATGACCAGCAGTTTCACCAACCTGTTGCTGGCCGGCAGCGGCCTGCGCCATGCCGCCTCGGGCGATCCCGG
>NZ_JABFWW010000067.1 GCF_013362045.1 Frateuria sp.
GGCAGGGCGCCGGCGCAGCGGCCGCTATGGGTCGGGCTGCTCGTGGGCGCCGCCACCCTGGGCGTGATCTTCAGCCTGATGGCGGTGGTGCTCGGCTACATCGCGCTGGCCTTCTTCATCGCCACGCAAATGTTGTGGATCGGCGTGCTGGCCAGCGCGCTCTACCTGCTGCTGCACCTGGTGCACGACCTGATCGCCGCCCTGCTCGCGCCGGAGGGGCGCAGCGGACACCGTCTGCAGTCCACCTTCGGCCTTGCCCCGCGCGTGCTGGAGCAGTCGGCCACGGTGCTTTCGGGTATCAGCCGCGTGCTGATCCTGCTGCTCGCCATAGGCGCCCTGCTGGCGCCGTTCGGCACCGAACCGCAGGACCTCGCCGCGCGGATAAGCCAGTTGTTGGGCAACCTCACCCTGGGCGAGCTGCACATCCATCCGGGCACGGTGTTCGAGGCGTTGCTGGTGTTCGTGCTCGGCCTCGTCGCCGTGCGGGCGGTCAAGCGCTGGCTGGGCGAGCAGCTGCTGCCCAAGACCACGCTCGAGCCGGGCATGCAGAACTCGGTGGTCACCCTGCTCGGCTACGTCGGCGGCGTGGGCGCCTTCGCACTGGCGCTGGCCGCGCTAAACGTCAGCCTGCAGAGCATCGCCTGGATTGCCAGCGCGCTGTCGGTGGGCATCGGCTTCGGCCTGCAGGCGATCGTGCAGAACTTCATCTCCGGCCTGATCCTGCTGGCCGAGCGGCCGGTGAAGGTGGGCGACTGGGTGAGCCTGTCCGACGTCGAGGGCGACATCCGCCGGATCAACGTGCGCGCCACCGAGATCCAGCTGTGGGACCGCTCCACCGTGATCGTGCCCAACTCGCAGCTGATCACGCAGAACGTGCGCAACGTGACCCTGGCCAATGCGCAGGGCCGCGTGCAGGTCAAGCTGCCGATGCCGCTGGACACCGATGCCCGGCGTGCCCGCGAGATCATCCTGGAGGCCTTCCTCGGCCACGCCGCCATGCTGGAGACGCCGGCGCCGAACGTGCAGATCGAGCGCATCGACACGCAGGGCGTCCATTTCGTCGGCACCGGCTACGTGCACAGCCCGCGCGAGGTCGGCGCGGTGCGCAGCGACCTGCTGCTCGCGGTACTCGAACGGCTGCGCAGCGAGCGGCTGCCGCTGACCCGGCCGCAGGACATGCGCGTGTACCGCCTGCCCGATCCGGGCGAAACCGGCTGATCCGCACGGGCACCGATGCCCCGCATCGGCGCTCGCCCCTTCAGCCCATAGGACTCAGCGCGCCTGGCGGGCGCGCAAGTGGTTGCCGGCCGGGTACCGGAAGGACGCGAGGCGAGGTGAGGTCCATGGCAGCCGCGCCCGCTGGAGGAGGCGATCATGCCGGCTGCGGCTCGGCGGCTGGCGCTTCTCGATTCCTGACCGGTCGGGTGACCTGCCTGGCCACGCACGAGGGAATGCCTTCGGTCGCATCGGACTCCCGGCGCCGGTAGGCGCTCGGCGACATGCCGACCAGTTCGGCGAAGCGCGAGCTGAAGGTGCCCAGCGATGCGCATCCGACCGCGAAGCAGACGTCGGTGACGCTGAGGTCGCCACGACGCAGCAGCGCCATCGCGCGTTCGATGCGGCGCGTCATCAGATAGGCGTACGGCGATTCGCCGTAGGCGAGACGGAACTGCCGGCTGAGATGACCGGCGGACATGTGCACGCCACGGGCGAGCGCCTCGACGTCCAGCGGCTGGACGTACTCGCGATCGATCCGGTCACGCACGCGGCGCAATCGCGCAAGGTCGCGCAGGTGCCGTGCCGTGGCGGGTCTGCAGGTCACCGGCAGGATCGTGTCACGCCGCAGCGGGGTGCTCAAGCGGCCGGCGCCCGGCCTGCCTCAGCGCCCTGCCGCGCGGCGCAGCTTCGATTCGGGCCGCGCCAGCGCGTACATCTCCCATGCCATCTGCTTGAGCAGGGCCTGGCGATCCTTGCCCTGCGCGTACAGGTCCATGTGCGTGCGACCGGGCAGGAAGCGGAAGTCCGACCTCGCACCCAGGCTGTCGAGCACTGCCTTGAGCCTGTGCGCCGCGCCGTCGAGGTAGAACGTGTCGGCGGTGCCGACCACCAGGTGGATCTTGCCGTCCAGGTCGGGCTTGAGCTCGGGCCAGTGTTCCTTGACGCGGCGGGCGATGTCGTAGTGCTCGCTCCAATAGGCGACCACCGTCGGGTCGACGTCGCCGGTGTCGCGGTCGAACATCGGCAGCGGGCGGCCATCCGCGCCGCGTGGCGAGAACACCCAGTCGAACGAGGCCATCTGCCCGCCGTAGGGGCCGAGCACGCGCTCCAGCCGCGCGAAGGTCTCGAAGCTGGCGAGCACCTTGCCCTTGTCGCGCACCAGCGGGTACGGCGTGCCGTCGGCGCGGCGGTAGACGTCGGCGTGCGGGGCGTACAGGTCCACGCCGGTGAAGTCGTGGAAGTCGCTCGGGTCGGGCGAGGTCGACCAGGTGCCGCCGAATATTTTCGGGTAGCGCGTCTGCAGCCACAGCGTGGCCCAGCCGCCGGAGGAATGGCCGGTGAGGAAGCGGCCCGACGGACGCGCGTCCATGCGGTACTCGCCTTCCAGCGAAGGGATCAGTTCGGTCGTGAGCGCCTGCCCCCACGGTCCGTTGTTCACCGAGTCGGCGAACTCGTGCGTGCCGGTCGGGCTGGATTCATCCAGCACCACCCAGATCATCGGCGGCAACTGCTTCTCGGCCATCGCGCCGAACACCATCGCGGCGGTGCCGGCCTGGGTGCGCAGGTCGCCGCCGAAGCCGTGCGTCTGGTAGACGGTGGGATACGTGGTTTTGGCGGAGGCGTCATAGCCCGGCGGCAGCACCACCCAGCCCCGCATGTGGATCGGCCGGCCCCAGAAGGCGCTGAGCGCGGGGCTGACGAAATCGATCGGCTGCACCTGCTGGCGCGCCTGGGCGAGGTGCTTCTTCGTCGTGTCGCTCAGGTAGCGCGCCGGAAGATCCCACAGCGCTTGCGTGGGCACGGTTTCGGCGAGTGCCAACGCGGGTGCGCCGGTGCTGGGCAGGTGCACTTCCACCACCGGGCTCACCAGGTCGCCGCCGTTGCGCCCGTGGTAGTTGTAGTCGTGCTGGGTGTCCAGCACGGCCTGCACGAGGTAGTCGCCCGGCGGCAGTTTCGAGAACGCCGAAGGAAAGGCCTGGTCGTCGGCATCCAGCAGTACATCGCCGCCGGGCGCCAGGCGTTCGACCTCGCGCGCGGCGACCGCGGTCTGCTTCGGCGCGAACGGGCTGCTCTCCACCTCGGTCACCTTGCCGTCCTTGGCCGCCGCCCTCGCGGCCTTCGCCTCGGTGGCGAACAGCAGCAACCGCCCGGCCGTCGGTTTGGCAGCCGAGGCCGGCAGGCTGACCTGGAAGAACTGGTGCGCGACCGGTGCCGCCTCGCGCGCGCAGGCGCCGGTGGCCAGCAGCCCGGTGAAGAGCAACGCAAGTGCGCCGCGGACGGGGTTCAACATGGCAAGCGCTCCTTCAAGCGTGGGGCCGGTTGCCCGGCCCCGTGGATGGTCAGTCCTTCGAGTCCTTGGCGCCCTTCTGCACCGGAGCCAGGCGCAGGTCCTGGAAGTCGAAGCTGAAGTCGGTCAGCGGCGAGATCGGTTCCATGCGCGCTTCGCGCACCTGGCCGTCCTCATCCAGCGCAAAGGTGATGAAGGCATCGGCGTTGAGCGTGCGGTCGTCCCAGCGCACGGTGAAGCTGTCGTGCTGCCAGGGCGTCATGGTGCCGACCAGTTGCGGCGTGTGGCTGAAGCGCAGGCGCAGCTTGCCGCCTTCCTGGCTGACCACGACGTCGCCATACCATGGATCGCGGTAGGTACCCGCGTAGCCGGCCAGCGGCAGCGAGGGCTTGCTGTTCTTGGCGCGCGCGGCTTCGTGCTTGGCGAAGCTGTCGTCGGCCTTCGCCTGCGCCTTCTTCACCGCCTTGTCGTAGGCGGCCACCCAGTCGGTCTTGGTACCCGGATTGAGGTAGGCGTCGAGCACGCGGTAGGTGATGGCGTTGAACGCTGCGCCCGATTCGGCGTTGGTCAGCACCACCACGCCGAGCTTGAGCTGCGGCACCAGGGTCAGGCGCGAGACCATGCCCGGCCAGCCGCCGGTGTGCCAGACCAGCTTCCTGCCCTGGTAGTCGGAGAGGAACCAGCTCTCGCCGTAGCCGGAGAACTGCGGCATCAGCGGCGCCAGTTCCGGCACCGGCGGCTTGCCGGTTTTGATCGGCGTGAGCATCGACCACATCTGCTTCTGGCTGTCCTCGGAGAACAGCCGCTGCGGCTTGCCGTCCGCGCCCACCGTCGGCAATGCGCCGCCCGCCAGCTGCACGTTCATCCACCTGGCCAGGTCGTGCACGCTGGAGTAGATGCCGCCCGCGCCGGGGTCGTTGAGCCAGGCCATGGGCGGCACGGGCTCGAGTTTCTTGAAGTCGGCCTTGGCGTGGCCGGTGGCCACGTCCATGCCGCTCTTGAGGTAGGTCTTGTCGATCAGCGACTCGTCCATGCCCACCGGCTTGAAGATGTGCTCGCGCACGTAGTCGGCGTAGCTCTGGCCGGAAGCCTGCTCGATCACCAGCGTGGCCACGGCGAACAGGATGTTGTCGTAAGCGTAGCCGCTGCGGAAACCGTTCTTGATCGGCACGTTGGCCAGGCGCTGGACCACCTCCTTGGTGGTGTAGCTGGTCGGTGGCCAGTACAGCAGGTCGCCGGCGCCCAGCGACAGGCCGCTGCGGTGCGCCAGCAGGTCGCGGATGCGCATCTCGTGCGTCACGTACGCATCGGACATGCGGAACCACGGCAGGTGGTCGATCACCCGGTCGTCCATGTCCAGCTTGCCGGCCTCGGCCAGCTGCTGCAGCGCGGCGGCGGTGAACGCCTTGGTGTTGGAGGCAATCGCGAACAGCGTGCGCGCGTCGACCTTGTCGCCCTTGCCCAGTTCGCGCACGCCGAAGCCCTGCTCCATCACCACCTGGCCGTCCTTGACGATCGCCACGGCGATGCCTGGCACGTCGAAGGTCTTGCGTGCGCGGTCGACGTAGGCGCCGAAGTCGTCCAGCTGCGCCGGCAGCAGCGGACGCGCGGTGTCGCCGGTGGACACCGGCGGCGGCAGCGGTCGTGGCGCTGGCGTCTGCGCCCATGCGCCGGTGGCGGCGAACACCAGGGCGCAGGCCGCTGCCACGCGCGTGGAGAGGACGGGTCGGGTCATCGAGAGGCTCCGCTGATGAGAACGCCCCACTATCGCGGCAAAGCCGGCGCCGCGCCAGCCGTCCGGTCCGCTTCGGCGCCGTGGCGGGCATGCGCATCAAGCCACCAGCCCAGCGGGATCGACCACAGATTCTCCAGGCCATTGTCCCAGGCCGCCATGCGCGCCAGGTCCTGCTGGCCCTGCGCACCGGTGCGCGGGTAGTGCACGGGCACGGCGCGGGTGCTGGAGAAATACAGCGTGCGGTGGTCCGGCCCCAGGTGCGAGCCCCACGGGCCACCCTTGTTCACCGTGTCACCCAGGTCAATCGGCGCACCCCAGCGGTCGCCCTCGCGGAAGGCGATGTAGAGCCGGTCGGGCTGGTCCTTGCCGGCGTAGTTGGCGTCGAACACGATGAACGATTCATCCGGCGCCACCGCCGGGTCGAGCTTGTGCGCGCGGGCATCGCCCAGCGCAACCTCGACCGGGGCCTGGTAGCGGCCATCGCGAAACTGCGAGCGGAACAGCCGGAAATCGCCGTCCGCGCCCGGCCGCTGGAAATACAGGCTGCCGTCGCCCGCCACGCTGGGCGCATAGGTACGCGTGCTGGCGTTGACCGCATCGGGCAGACGCTCCGGCTCGCCCCAGCCTTCGCCCTTGCGGTCCACCCGCCACAGGTGTCCGCCGGAGCTGGGCGCGACCTTGCCATTGGCCATCACCGCGTCCAGCGGCTTGCCTCCCGCGTGGTCGGGGCGATTGGAGCTGAACACGAGGAAGGAACCATCCGGCGCCATCGCCGGATCGTGGTCCAGCCACTGGCCCGAGAACGGCGCGAGCGTGGGCGTCGACCAGCCGCTGGCCGCGCGGTGCGACACCAGGATCGCCGCGTTCGGCCAGCGGATGCGGTCGAAGAACACCGTGCGGCCGTCAGGAGTGAAGGCCGCCGAATCTTCCGCTGCCGGGCCGGAGATGACGCCCGGGGCGAAGATCGTCGGCTGCACCGGAAGCGCGGCCTCGGTGGCAGAAAACGCAACGCCGGGCACCAGCAACGCAGCCAGCAGGCCGCCGATCACGCGGTTCATGTCCGATCCTTGACTCATGGAGGAAGCGGCACTGATACGCCCGCCCGCCGGGCCCGGCGTGTGCCGCAAGTCACGCTCACATGCAGGCCCGCACGGGCGTGCCAAGATCCGCTCTTTTCCGCGGGAGCCGGTCATGCCCAGCAGCCCTTTGCCCTCCCCCATCCGCGCCGGCATCGGCGGCTGGACTTTCGCGCCCTGGCGCAACAACTTCTATCCGGCCGGGCTGGTGCAGCGGCGCGAGCTGGAATACGCCAGCCGCCAGCTGCGCGCGATCGAGATCAACGGCACCTTCTACGGCGCGCAGAAGCCGGCCACCTATGCCAAGTGGGCCGCCGAGACGCCCGAGGGCTTCGTGTTCGCATTGAAGGCCCCGCGTTACGTGGTGGAAAGCAAGCGCCTGGCCGCCGCGGGCAAGGGTATCGAGGCGTTCGTGTTCGGCGGGCTGGACGCGCTCGCCGACCGGCTCGGCCCGATCAATTGGCAGCTGGCGCCCTCGCGCCCGTTCGACGCGGACGACATCGCAGGCTTTCTGGACGCGCTTCCGCGCGAGCTCAACGGCCAGCCGTTGCGCCACGTGCTGGAGGTGCGGCACCGAAGCTTCGCCAGCGAGCGCTACGTCGCGCTCGCACGCGCACACGGCGTGCCGACCGTATTCACCGACGCCACGCAGTACCCCTCCCTTGCCGACCTCACCGGCCGCTTCGTGTATGCACGACTGATGCGCAGCGCTGCCGACGAGCCCGACGGTTACCCGTCCCCGGCACTGGATGCATGGGCCAGGCGCACACACGCCTGGGCGCAGGGCAAGGACATGGCGGAGCTGCCGCACGCGGACGCACCGCAGCCCGAGGGCGCGCCGAGGGAAGTGTTCGTGTTCTTCATCGGCAGCGCGAAGGAACGCAATCCGGCCGCGGCGATGGCGTTGCAGGCGCGCATCGACGCCGCATGACCGGTTCGCCCGAACGATGTTTACAGAGACTTGCCCCTGGCATCACGGGGCTTGGGGCAGGCTGGAAATCGTCGTATCGACGACGACTCCCATCACTGCCCAGGAGATCCGCCATGGCAATCCAATCCACCGGCTACACCACCGACCGCACCGGCGCAGGCATCGGAACAGGGCCCGTGCTGGCGTCGAGCACGCTCAATGGCGAGAACGTGCGCAACGCCGCCGGCGAAGATCTTGGTGAGATCAAGGACCTGATGATCGACACCGCCAACGGCACCATCCAGTACGCGGTGCTTTCCTTCGGCGGCTGGCTCGGCATGGGCGACAAGCTGTTTGCGGTGCCGTGGAATTCCATGCGCCTGGATACCGCCAACCATTGCCTGGTGCTCGACGTCTCCAAGGAGCGGCTGAAGGACGCGCCCGGTTTCGACAAGGACAACTGGCCGGATTTCGCCGATACCACCTTCACCAACCGCATCAGCAACTACTACCACTGAGCTGGGCGTACGGGCCGCACGGGCGAGGCGCCGCATCCGCGTCGTGGATACACTGGCGCACCGCCCGATGCGTTTCCGCCCATGCGCCAGCTTTCCTTCCGGCTCGACCGCGACCATGTCGAGCTCAACCAGCTGCTCAAGTTGAGCGGCCTTTGCGATAGCGGCGGCGCCGGCAAGGCGCTGGTGGCCAGCGGGGCGGTCTACGTGGACGGACAGCGCGAACTGCGCAAGACCTGCAAGATCCATGCGGGACAGACCGTGCGGCTGGGCGACGTGGAAATCCGCGTGGGCTGATCGCCCTGCCTGCGGCAAGCGCGGGACGCTTCCGTGACTGGGAAGTCGAAGTAACCGAACGGCTCCTGCCGGCGAAATCCCTTGCGAGTGCGGCGCATCCGGTCCCGGCATGCGCGTTCTGGTCCGCTTGTGGGGTATGCCGATGGTTCGTCGATGGTTCGCCTTGATTCCGCTGGCCGGCGCGATGCTGGCCAGCTGTGGCATGTCCGGCCCGGCCGACGCCGGCGGTGCAGCACGCCTGCCCGATCCACAGCTGGACCAGGCGCCCGCCCAGGCAGGCGAGCAGGTGGCGGTGTTCGCCGGCGGCTGCTTCTGGGGCGTGGAAGCGGTGTTCGACCACGTCAGGGGCGTGCGCAGGGCCTGGTCCGGCTATGCCGGCGGCGCCGCCGGCACCGCAACCTACGAACAGGTCAGCAGCGGCGACACCGGCCATGCCGAATCGGTGAAGGTGCTGTACGACCCGCGCCAGGTCAGTTACGGCCAACTGCTCGAGGTGTTCTTTTCGGTGGTCCACGATCCCACCCAGCTCAACCGCCAGGGACCGGACGTGGGCAGCCAGTATCGCTCGGTGGTCTTCTACACCACGCCACAACAGCAGCGGGTGGCCGCGGCCTACATCGCCCAGCTCACGGCAGCGCACAGCTTCGCCGACCCCATCGTGACCCGCGTGGTACCGCTCAAGGGCTTCTACATGGCGGAGGACTATCACCAGAATTTCGCCGCCCTGCATCCGGACAACCCCTACATCGCCTACAACGACGCGCCCAAGGTGCAGCACCTGAAGCAGTGGCTGCCGGCGCTCTATCGCCCGCAGGCGCAGACGGTCGAAGTCCAGTTGCACTGACGCCGCCGCAGGGATGTCCTTGCCCATCAGCCCGAAAACGGTGCGCTGAAGCCCACCCTGCGCGGATGTGCGACGGCTGGCGTCAGCGCGTCGGCGGCACCAGCCGCAGCTTGGCGCCGGGGCGCTGGCCGGGGCGCAGCATGCGCACGATTTCCGGCACCTCCAGCGCGCGTGCGTACAGGTAGCCCTGCCCCTCGGTGCAGCCGGCGCGCAGCAGGAACTCGTGCTGCGCCTCGGTTTCGATGCCCTCGGCGATGGCGCACAGGCCCAGCCGCTTGGACAGGGCGAGCATCGCCTCGACGATGGCCGCGTCGTGCGCGCTGCCCGGCAAGCCGGCGACGAAGCTCTGGTCGATCTTGAGGAAGGCAATCGCCGGCAGCTTGAGGTAGGACATCGAGGAGTAACCGGTGCCGAAGTCGTCGATGGCCACGCCCACGCCCAGCGCATGCAGCGCATTCATGGTGCGCTCCATCTCGTCGCCCAGGCGCAGGATGGCGCCCTCGGTGATTTCCAGCAGCAGGCGCTGCGGGGCGACCCGCTCGGCCACCAGCCAGCGGCGCACGTCCTCGACGAAGTGCGGTGCTCCGTAGGAACCGGCCGAGATGTTCACCGCGACGCGGATCGGCGGCAGGCCCTCCTCGTCCCACTGGCGCATCTGTCGGGCGACCGCCTGCAGCACCCATTGGTCGACGTGGCGGATCAGGCCCAGCTTCTCGGCCAACGGGATGAACTCGCCCGGCGCAATCTCGCCGCGCGCCGGGTGGCGCCAGCGCAGCAGCGCCTCGACCGCGACCACCTTTCCGTTGTGCATGTCCACGCTGGGCTGGTAGACCAGCCGGAACTCCCCGCGCGCCAGTGCCTGGCGAAGTTCCGCCGCCAGCGCCAGGCGCTTGCGCGCGTCGGCCTGCATCATGGGCGAGTAGAAGCGGTAGGTATTGCGCTCCTGCGTCTTGGCCGCGTACATGGCGGCATCCGCGTTGGCGATCAGCGTGACCGGCTCGGCGCCGTCCAGCGGGTAGCCGGCGATGCCGATGCTGGCGCTCAGCGCCACCTCGTAGTCGCCCACCTTCATCGGCTCGCCAAGCACCGTCAGCAGGCGCTGCGCCAGCGCGCCGGCCTGCTCGCGCGAAACCAGCTTGCCGATCAGCACGGTGAACTCGTCGCCGCCGATGCGGCCGGCCACGTCGTGTTCGCCCAGGCCGCGGGTGATCCGCTCGGCCACATGCACCAGCAGGCGGTCGCCGATGGCGTGGCTGTAGCTGTCGTTGACCACCTTGAAGGCGTCCAGGTCGATGAACAGCACGGCCACCGCGCCGTGCTCGCGGTCGGCCGCGGCGATGGCCAGCGCGCAGCGGCGCTCGAACTCGGCGCGGTTGGCCAGCCCCGTCAACGGGTCGTGCGTGGCCATGTGTTCCAGCCGCCGCTGGTGGGTCTTGGTGGTGCTGATGTTGGTGAACACCGCCACGTAGTGCTGCACGCGACCCTCCGCGTCGCGGATCACGCTGATGCTCAGCAGCTCCGGATACACGCTGCCGTCGGCGCGCAGGCTCTGCACTTCGCCCAGCCAGTTGCCGCCGGCGTGCAGGGTTTCCCACACCGACGGCGGCAGCGGCGACTGGTCGGGGAGGCGGCGCAGCTCGTCGAAACGGCGGCCCTGCATCTCCTGCAGCGACAGGCCGGTGATCGCCATGTGCGCGGCGTTGACCGAAACCACGCGGCGATCGGCGTCGGCGATGATCACGCCCTCTGCGATGCTGGCCAGCGCCTCGGCGGCGATGCGCCGCTCCTGCTCCAGGCTCAGCCGCTCGGAAATGTCGCGGACGATGGCCTGGCGCACCTTGCGCTCGCGCCAGCGGACCAGGCTGCTCTGCGTTTCCACCGGACGGACGTACCCCGCGACGCCGCGCAGCACCCCGTGGGTGACGCCCTCGCGGTTGGGCGCACCGCCCTCGAACAAGGAGGCGAACGGCATGCCGACGAGCTCGCGCGCGGACCGGCCGGTCCATTCGCATGCCTTGCGGTTGACGTCGAGGATGCTCCCGTCCTGTTCGTCCACCATCACGATGGCATCGGGCGCGCGGTCGAACAGCAGGTGGTAGCGCTCCTCGGTGCCGCGGATGCCGGCCAGGACGCGTCGCGCCAGGCGCAGCCACAGCAGCAGGGCGATGCACGCGGCGGCGGCGATGGTGCCGAACAGCACCCGGCCCATCCAGGCGGCGCCCTGAGCGATCTCCCGCGAGAACAGCTGGGCGCGCGGTTCGATCAGGTCGTTGAGCGCGCGGATCCGTGCCTGCTGCCGGGCCACCTGGGCACGGTCCATGGCACCGCGTGCGTGGCCGGCCTGCAACTGGCCGGCGATCGTGTCGAGCTCGGCCACCTGGGCGTCGGTCGAGCGCCACGCGGCCAGCGCCTGGCGCATGTAGGGCGCGGAGGCGAAATGGTCCAGCATGAAGATCACGCCCGGCACCGCCGAGGGCATGGTGTTGACCCGCTGCAGCGCCGCGGTGACCGCCGCGCGGTCGTACCGGCCGGCGGCGGTGACGTCGCGCGTCCAGCGGTCGGTGCGCAGGACCTCGTAGTTGCGGCGGAACCCGGCCAGGTCGGCCGGGTCGCCGCTGGCGGCATAGACGCTCAGGTCGATCACCGCCTGCTTCTGCGCCTTGGACCAGATGCTCTCGCCATTGAGGAAGCCGGCGAGAGCGACCTGGATCTGCAACGCGCCCCAGATGAACACCAGGATCAGCCCGATGACCGCCGCCAGACCGTACGCCAGCGGCAGCAGGCGCCTTGGCAGTGACTGCAGGCTGGGCACGGCAGCTGGCATTGCGTCCCTTGTCCTTTGGCTGACATGCCCGATTCTACGGGGCTACGTTGCACGTTTGGCGCCTATCAAGCCGCCGCCCCGTTCACGATTCCGTAAACGCGCGTCCGACCCACGCAGCGGTCCGCCAGGATGCGCATGCCGATATAGCTGCGCCTGACGCACTCGATGAGGTGGTCCACTTCATCGGCCACCGGTGCGGTTCCCTTGAGGGTGCACACGATCTCCAACGCTTCCCAGGGGTGAGTGTCATCATAGGCCGCATGCAGCTGCAGCCAGCGCAGGCTCTGTGCCCGCGTCTGCGCCGGCAGGCTCTGGGCGTAGCTGGCGCTGTCGTAGATCAGCCGCGACCACTCGCCCGTGGCGCCCTCCACCGCATAGTTGGTGGCGATGATGCCAGCGGCCAGGCTGTCATGGTGGCTCACCTCCTCGCACCAGTCGGCCAACGCCTGGGTGCCCTCGGCGCGCGGGCCGTAGAGCACTTCCTCGCGCGCCACGCCGGCACCTTCGGCCCAGTTGAGCCAGTAGTCGGCATGGTTCTGCTCGACGCGGATGTTGCGCACCAGCCAGCGGCGCGCAAGGTTGTCGCCCGGGCTGCGCCCGTACTGCGTCTTGAGCAGGTTGCGCGCCATGTAGGCGGGAAAGCGCTCGATCACCGGCCAGATGCCGGCCATGAAGTCGCGGGTGCCGTAGCGGCCGAGCCGCACTT
Organism: Frateuria sp.; assembly: GCF_013362045.1. Classification (GTDB taxonomy): domain Bacteria; phylum Pseudomonadota; class Gammaproteobacteria; order Xanthomonadales; family Rhodanobacteraceae; genus Frateuria_A. Next base: position 12,413 of record NZ_JABFWW010000067.1, read on the forward strand.
CGCGCATCAGGTCCCACAGTTCGTGCCCGATCACGGCCTGCCGGGTCGCCTCGCAGGCGTCCACCAGGTCCTGGGCCCATTGCGGATAGCTGCCCAGTTCGGTCAACGGGCCGGTGCGCTCGAAACGATGGTTCATTGCGGTACTCCTAATTAGTAAGGTCTGGCTGCGCGCGTCGAGCGGGTGCGCAACGCGCGTACCCGCTGCTCCGGCCGGCAGCACGCCGGAGAGATCCATGTTTTCAACGGCCTGTCTCATGACTGGCGATATGCGTGCAGCCGGCCGGGCCGTTCGCGCCCGGTGGGGACCTGGTGTCCAGGCGCATCCCCGCGCCGGGCGCCGCCTGCGTCAGGCCGGGCCACTGCCCTGGCAGCCGTGCCGGAGCCGCCGTTCGGCGGCCAGCGCCGAGGCCACGTCGCGCACGTAGGTGCGGGTGCCGCGCACGAGCAGCAGC
>NZ_JABFWW010000170.1 GCF_013362045.1 Frateuria sp.
CATGGAGGGCTTGCCGCGGCGGATCAGGTTGAGCGCCTTCGCATCGATTGCCGTGTGCAGCGCCATGTCCGGGCCGCTCACGCTGAGCCAGGAGGGAATCACCCAGTCCAGCGTGGGCAGCGCGCGCTTGAGCGCGGGGTAGCTGCTGTCGTCCCAGTTGACGTAGAAGCCGATCGCCAGCGGTCGGTCGGTCGGCCGGTCCAGCGACGGCGGCGGCGTGTGCGCCTGGCCGGTGCGGGCGGCCGTGCGGTGGCGCAACTGGCGCTGGCGCGTGCGCACTTCGGCGGCGAGCTTTTCGGCCGGCCGCACCAGCTGCGGCGCCGCGGCCTTCGCATGCAGCCCGTGCTCGTGCCGGCCCAGGCTCAGTACGCCCAGGCTCGGTCCCACGAAGAGGCTCACCGCGCAGGCGACCACCAGCAAGGTGCTGACCACGGCCAGCGCCAGTCCCAAGCGCGAGACGCGGGTAGCCCGACGGCCGGTGGGGTCGTAGAAGATCGGTTTCCTGTGCATGCCTGTCGCGGCCGGAGAGGTTGGGGCGGTGCAATTGTCGCCGCAATCCGGTGAATTGTGGCCTAGCGGACCAGAGGGCAGGGACGCGCGGGCTCCATCCCCGGGCGCGCGTGCAATGCAACGAGCGCTGGTCAGCCAGCGCCGGCAACAGGCGTCCACGGTGTGACGAGGTCAGCGCTGCGGCTGCGGGCGGCGGCGCCGCTTCCAGCGCAACCAGCGCCGCTCCAGCAGGATCATCGCCCAGCGCATGGGACGGCGCAGGAACGGCAGGTCCTGCGCGAGCAGCAGCAGGCCCAGCGGCAGCATCCACAGGCCCAGCAGCGGCAGGATGCTGAAAAGACCGCCGACGATCAGCAACAGGCCGGCCGGCAGCCGCACCCAGCGCGAGGAAGGCGCGCGCAACCAGCGCAGCGGTTTGGCGATCCCGGCCGGCAGCCGGCGCTCGTAGCGATCGAGCAGGCGATTGAGGCGATGGACGTCTTTGATCACCCGGGCTCCCGGTCGAGGCAGCCGCCATTCGACTATAGCGATGGCCGAAAGGCCAGCTGGCCGCGGCCTGCGGTTCAGCGGCGGCCCGGCATCAGGCGGACCGTGCCCAGGCCTGCGTGCTCCCGCAAGCTCAGCCGCCGCTCAAGGCGCGCGCGCCCTGCAGGTGTTCGCGCAGCAGCGGCAGGGCTTCGCGGGCGATCTTCTGCAGGCGCGGGTTGCCTTCGTCCTTCGCGGCGCGTTCGTACAGCGGAATAACCTTCTGGTGCTCCTGGACCATCATGCCGGCGAAGGCCTTGTCCAGCGCGTCGCCCTGCAGGTTTTCCAGCCGCAGCTTGTCTTCCGTGACGTCGCGGCTGGGGATGCCGTGTGCCCGGCCATGCGCCTTGCGGGCGACGGAAAAGTCGGTGAACTTGCGGTTGAGCGCCTGGTGGTCGTCGATGATGCGCCTGGCCAGCGCACGGACCTTGGACGATTGCGAGCGCACCTGCGCCACCTGCGCCAGCGTGATCTGCATCGAGTTGTCGGCGGTGGCCTCGGCGACAAAGGCCTGCTCGGCGGAATCGAGCGTGGCCGGCTTGTCCGCGGCGCGGACCGCCGGTGCCGCCGCGAGCAGCATCAGGCCGGCGCAGAGCACGATGCGGGCGGCAAAGGTCGTGGCGGGCGGCGGCTTCATGGGCGCGGTTCCAGCGGAGCGGGATGGACAAAGCTAGCCGCGGCGCCGGCAACGGACGCTCAATGCGCCGTGAAAGCATGGCCGACGGCGTGCGGCGTGATCCGCCTCGTCGCGGCCGGGTCGGACCACCCGCGCTAGTATCCCCGCTCCGGCCTTGGCGCCGTTGATCCCGCGGAGTAGCGACCATGAAGCGTCTGCTGATCGGTATCGTCGCCGTCTTGCTGATCCTGGTGGTGCTGGGCATCGGCGCCTTGTCGCTGGTCGACGCGGACCACTTCCGCCCGCAGGTGCAGGCCTCGCTCGGCAAGGCGTTGGGCCGCGACGTGGCGATCGGCAAGCTGCGGATGTCGATATGGTCCGGTTCGCTCGATGCCGACGACATCCGCATCGGCGAGGACCCGGCCTTCGGCGCGCAGCCGTTCGTCACCGCGCGTTCGCTCAAGCTCGGCGTGCGCCTGTGGCCGTTGCTGCTGCACCGGCAGTTGCACGTGACCTCGCTCACGCTCGACCAGCCGCAGGTGCGGCTGCTGCAGAACCGCAGCGGCGGCTGGAACTTTGCCCGGCTCGGCGGCAATGCACCGACTGCGGCTACGCCTGCACCATCCACGCCTTCCGCGACCCCCGCCTTCACGGTCGACCGGCTGCGCATCAACGACGGGCGCATCGAACTGCATGGCGCCGCGGGCGACGCGCACGTCTACAGCCAGCTGCGCGTTAGCGCCGACCACGTCGGCACGCAGGCCGCCTTTCCGTTAAAGCTGGGCGCGGCGCTGGCCGGCGGCGGCACGCTGGCGCTGGAGGGCACGCTTGGCCCGTGGGATGCCGGCAATGCGCTGCTGACGCCGCTCGATGCGCACCTGGCGATGCACGACCTCGACCTGGTCGGCGCCGGCCTGATGGCACGCGAAGGCGGCGTCGGCGGCGTGCTCGACCTGGACAGCCGGATCGCGTCGGCCAAGGGCGTGCTCACCGCGAAGGGGCGCATCGATGCACGCAAGCTGCAGCTGGTGAAGGCCGGCTCGCCCTCGCCGCAACCGCTGCGCATCGACTACCAGGCGCACTACCGGCTGACCGCCGGCACCGGCCAGATCGATGCCGCGACGCTGGGCGCCGGCAAGGCGCGGCTGGCGATCAGCGGCGGCATCGACAACCGCCCGGCGGTCATGCATCTGGACCTGCGCGTCGCGGGCAAGCAGCAGCCGGTCGACGACCTGGAGCCGCTGCTGCCGGTGTTCGGCGTGGTGTTGCCGAAGGATTCGCGCCTGAGCGGCGGCACCGCCAGCATGGATCTCACCGTGCGCGGCCCGCTCGATGCGCTGGTGATTCGCGGCCCGGTATCGCTGGACGATACCAGGCTGGCCGGCTTCAGCCTGGGCGCCAAGCTCGGCGGTGCGCTGGCGCTGGCCGGCATCAGCGCGCCGAGGGACACGGTGATCCGCCACGCGGAGGCGTCGCTGACCATCTCGCCCTCCGGCATTCAGGCCGATCCGGCCAGCGCGCAGGTCGTGCAGCTCGGCAGCATGACCGGCAAGGGCGGCATGGCCGCCGACCGCCGGCTGGACTTCCGCATGCTGGTCAAGCTGGACCAGGCGATCGCGGGCAGCGCCACGGGCGGCCAGGGCCTGGCCGGGCTGCTCGGCCACTCCAAGGCCGGCCGTGCGCTGGGCGGCGTGCTGGGCGGGGCCAGCGAACAGGGTATCGGTGTGCGCGTGGGCGGCACCGCCAGCGCGCCCAGTTTCCAGATCGATCCGGCCGCCGCCGCGGGCCTGCTCAAGGCCGGCCTCGGCAAGGCGGCGTCGCAGCCGGCGGCACAGCAGCCGTCGGGGAACAAGCAGGAGGTCCTGAACGACCTGCTGCAGAACGTGCTGAAGTCGAAGAAGCCGCCCTCCGGCCACTGACGGACGCGCCGACATGCACGACCAGGACGCGGCCGATTTCATCGTCGTCGGCGCCGGCCCGGCCGGCTGCGCGGTGGCCGCGCGCC
>NZ_JABFWW010000229.1 GCF_013362045.1 Frateuria sp.
GGCTGGGCGTCCGCGCCACGGTGGTGATGCCGCGCACGGCGCCGCGGCTGAAGGTCGACGCGGTACGGCGCCTGGGCGGGCGCTGGGTCGAGGTGTTGCTGGCCGGCCCGTCCTACAGCGAGGCGCAGGCCGAGGCGCTGGCGCTCGCCGCACGCCACGATGCCTGCCTGGTGCATCCCTTCGACGATGCGCAGGTGATCACCGGCCAGGCCACCGTGGCGCTGGAGATCCTCGACCAGCACGGCGGCCGGCTGGAGGCGGTGTTCGTGCCGGTGGGCGGCGGCGGCCTGCTCGCGGGCATGGCGGCAGTGATCAAGGCGATACGGCCGCAGGTGCGCGTGATCGGCGTGCAGGCCAGCGATGCCGACGCGATGGCCCGCTCGTTCGAAGCCGGCCGGCGCGTCGCCCTGGACGAGGTCGGCCTGTTCGCCGACGGCACCGCGGTCAAGCAGGTGGGCGCGCTGACCTATGCGCTGTGCCGGCGCCACGCCGACGCCATCGTGCGCGTGGACACCGCGGCGATCTGCGCGGCCATCCGCGACATCCACCAGGACGTGCGCAGCGTGCCGGAGCCTTCCGGCGCGCTGGCGCTGGCGGGGCTGCGGCAGTACGCCGCCTCCTGCGAAGGCGACGGTGCGCTGGTGGCGGTGGTCTCCGGCGCCAACCTGAATTTCGACAGCCTGCGCTTCGTGGCCGAGCGGGCGGCGCTGGCGTAGGCGTCTCTCAGAACAGGTCGATGCTGCCGACGTTCACCGCCTCGCCGGCCAGGTCGCCGCGCGCCACCAGTTCCTCGTAGCTGTAGGTGCGGTTGCGGCCGTGTTCCTTGGCGTAGTACAGCGCCTTGTCGGCGCGGTCGATCACCGATTCGGGGTAGTCGCCCACCGCGGCGAGCGCGTAGCCCACGCTGACGGTGACGTGGCCGACCTGCGGGAACGGGAAGCCGGCCACGCGTTCGCGGAAGCGCTCCAGCGCGCCGCGCACCGCCTCGTCGTGCCCGGTGAGCAGCACCACGAATTCCTCGCCGCCGAAGCGGAACAGCATGTCGCCCTGGCGGAATCCGGTGCGCATCTGCTGCGCCAGCAGCAATATCACCTCGTCGCCGTAGATGTGGCCGAAGGTGTCGTTGACCCGCTTGAAATGGTCGATGTCGAAGATCGCCAGCCATACCCCCGCGTCGTCGGCGCGCGGCGCGCGGCGCTCGTGCGGCCTGCGCGCGGCGGCCAGCGGGCGGAACATCCGCTGCAGGTGGCGCTCGAAGCTGCGCCGGTTGTACAGGCCGGTGAGCTTGTCGCGCTCGCTCTCGTTGAGCAGGGTGATGTAGTTGGCGTAGATGCGCGCGAAGCCCTCGGCCAGCGCGCGTGCGCCGTCCAGCGGGGCGTCGCTCTCCAGCTGCAGCGCGCCCAGCGCGCGGCCCTCGTGCAGCACCGGCACGTACAGCCGGTGGCTGCCGTCGGCGCCCTGCCCGGCGTGGCTCTGCTGCTGGTCCATGCAGTGCCAGACCGGTTGCCACGACGGGTCCTGGTCGTCCGCCTCGCTGGCGCGGACCGAGAACGCCCCCTGCGCATCGCAGGCAACGCGCACCAGGCCCTCCAGCCGGCGGCCGTCCACCGTGCGCTTGCACAGCAGCACCGCACGCGCCGGCGCCAGCTCGGCCAACGACAGGACCAGCCCATGGTCGAGCGCATCGATGTCGCGATGGTGGGTGAAGGAAGCGACCGACTCGAGCAGTCGCGCCGGCAACGGCACCGCTCGCGGCGCCGCGGCGACCGCGGGCACTGCCCGCGCCAGCGGAATGACGGCTTCTTTACCGATGTCGTATGCCACGGACATGCTGGCCTCCCGACGCCGGCAGGACCTCCCGCCGGTCCCGCCGTGTGCGGCGGGCTCTGTCACCGGGTTTATCGGCCACGGCGGGCATGCACTTGAGCCCGGCGTGGCTCGGCGCTGCGTTTGCATGCGCTTGACGGCGCCTGCGCAAGGCTGGCGGCACTTGAATCCGGACGGAGCCCCGAGCCATGCCGAACAATCCCCAGCATCCGGAACCGCCGATCGCGCAGCCGGGCAAACTGCGCCCGGACCAGGAGATCCGCAGCCCCGGCAGCGCCAACCCGGCCCGCGACGCCGACAGCGATCCCCTGGCCAGCCCACTGGAACGGGACGACCCGCTGGAGCCGCCGGCACCGTAGGCCGGCCGCGCCACGAAGCCACGCCCGGTTCCCCGCGCGGTGCCGGGGAACGGGTGCTTGAGTGCGCGAAGTCTAGGATCGCCGCGAGCCGCCCGGGCTACACTGCCGCGCATGGCTCCCACTCCCCGCAAGCGCCAGCACCGCAAGCCGCCGCCCACGGCCAGGCCGCACACCCCCGCCCGCAGCGCACGCCCGGTCCGCCCGGCGGACAGTTCCACCCGCGCCACCCGCGTGCTCGATGCATTGCTGCGCCCGCTGCCCCCGCACTGGCGCGAAAAGGCGGCCGACTACCTCGTGCTCACCCGCATGGACCGCCCGATCGGCGCGCTGCTGCTGCTGTGGCCGACCTGGTGGGCGCTGTGGCTGGCCGCCGGCGATTTCCCGCCGTGGAAGGCACTGCTGATCTTCACCCTGGGCGTGTTCGCTATGCGCTCGGCCGGCTGCGCGATCAACGACAACGCCGACCGCAAGCTCGACCCGCAGGTGGCGCGCACCGCCGGACGGCCGATCGCCAGCGGGCGGGTGAGCCCACGCGAGGCGCTGGTCGTGTTCGGCGCGCTGCTGGCGTTCTCGTTCGTGCTGGTGCTGCTCACCAACGCGCTGACGATCAAGCTGGCTTTCGCCGGCGCCGCGCTGGCGGCGGTCTACCCCTTCACCAAGCGCTGGACCTACCTGCCCCAAGTGGTGCTGGGCGCGGCGTTCGGCTGGTCCATCCCGATGGCCTTCGCCGCGGTGACCCACGGCGTGCCGCCGCTCGGGTGGCTGTTGTTCCTGGGCAACATCCTGTGGTCGGTGATCTACGACACCGAGTACGCGATGGTCGACCGCGACGACGATCTCAAGGTCGGCGCCAAGTCCACCGCGATCCTGTTCGGCGACGCCGACGTGCCGATCCTGGGGATGCTGATCGGCACCTTCCTGCTGGCGATGCTGTTCGTCGGCCAGCGCGCGCAGCTGCCCTGGCCGTACTGGCTGGGCCTGCTCGCCGCCGCCGGCCTGTTCGGCTGGCAACTTTGGTTGATCCGCCGCCGCGCCCGCGACGCCTGCCTGGCCGCGTTCCGCCACAACAACTGGGTGGGCCTGACGCTGTGGATCGGCATCGTGCTCGCCCTCGCCGTGAAGTAACGCCCGCCCTATCTGCCACGCGGCGACGGTGCCCGCGCCAGCGCCCATACGTCCACCCGCGCCACGCCTGCACGCCTGAGCACGCGCGCGCATTCGGCCAGCGTCGCGCCGGTGGTCATCACGTCATCGAGCAGGGCCACGTGCGGCGGCACCGCCGCGCCCTCGCGCAGCGCGAACGCCCCCCGCACGTTGCGCCGGCGCGCGTGTGCGTCCAGCTCGGTCTGCGCGGCGGTCGCGCGAGGGCGCAGCAGCCAGTCGTGCCGCACCG
>NZ_JABFWW010000266.1 GCF_013362045.1 Frateuria sp.
GGGCGGCGAGCGCGATGCACTGGAGGCCTCGGCACGCGGGCTGGCGACCACCCTCGCCCGCTGCGCGGCGGCGGCCTTGCTCGCGCGCCAGTCCACCTTCGCCCGCGAGCGCAGCGACATGCGCCCCGGCGCGGCGCTGCGGCGCTTCGTGGCGAACGGCCTGGACCGGCTGGCGACAACGGATGCGGCCGATACGCGGTTGTTGCTGTGATGGGGCGCGTCACGGCGCGAAGGGTTCGACGCGCCGTCCCGCGGAACGCTCCACCCCTTCCGAGCCGCTAGACTACCTGCCTCTCATCCGCCCGAAGCCATCATGCAGCACCTGACCATCGTCACCACCGGCGGCACCATCGACAAGATCTATTTCGACGACAAGTCGGACTACAAGATCGGCGCGCCGCAGATCGGCGAGATCCTGGGCCAGCTCGGGGTGGCGTTCGCCTTCGACGTGATCCCGATCCTGCGCAAGGACAGCCTGCACATGTCGGCCGAGGATCGCGCGCTGGTGCGCTCCACCATCGAGGCGCAACCCCACCGGCACGTGCTGGTGACCCATGGCACCGACACCATGGTCGAGACCGCGCGCGAGCTCGCGTCCATTCCCGGCAAAGTGATCGTGCTGACCGGCGCGCTCAATCCGGCGCGCTTCCAGGGTTCGGACGCGGTGTTCAACATCGGCTGCGCGGTGGCGGCCGTGCAGACGCTGCCCGATGGCGTGTACATCACCATGAACGGCCGCGTGTGGGATCCGGCCAAGGTGCGCAAGAACCGCGACGCCAACCGCTTCGAGCAGGCCTGAGGCCTCTCCAGACGAACCGGGGGGCCGTCGATGGACGGCCCCCCGGCGTTTTATGCCCGCGCGGTCTTACTGCACGGTCAGGGTCACGTCATCGAGCACGAACGAGGTCTGCAGCGAGACGTCCTCGGTGCCGGTGAACTTCAGCACGACCGTCTGGCCGATGTAGCTGGACAGGTTCGCCGTGTGCACGGCGTAGCCCGAGGCGGCATTCAGGTTGGAGAACGTCGCCAGCGTGCCAAGCAGCGTGCCGGAGGTGTTGTAGACCCGCACGTACAGATGATCGTAGGCGGTCGAGCCGGATTCGGCAGTGTCGATGTGCAGGTAGTACTGCAGCGTCGCCGAGGTCTTGCCGCTCGGGATGCTCACCTGCTGCGACAGCGTATCGGTATGGCTGCTGCCGTAGCCGTCCAGCCAGGCCTTCCACGAACCGGCGTGTGCCGGCTCCGCAGTGCTGTTGTCGATCACGCCGGCCGAGGCGCTCCACGGCGCGGCCGTGCCGGTCTCGAAGCCGGTGTTGCCCAGCAGCTGGGTGCTGCCGCCGCCGACGGTCACCGCCTGCGTCTTGCTGCTGCTGGCGCCGCCGTTGTCGGTCACCTTCAGGGTCACGTTGTAGGTGCCGGCGGCTGCATAGGTGTGGCTCGGGTTGGTCGCGGTGGAGCTGCTGCCGTCGCCGAAGCTCCATGAACGCGAGGCGATGGTGCCGTCGCTGTCGGTGGAGCTGTCGGTGAAGTTCACCGTCAGGCCGCTGACGACGTCGCCGAAATTCGCCACCGGCGGGTTGTTGGTGCTGCCGCCGCCGAGGGCGCTGATCGCGCTGGCCATCATGATGCTGCCGCGACCGCTGGCCAGGTCGTAGCCGACGCCCGCCGTCTCGCCGTTGTTGTTGCCCGAGGTCACGTCATGGAAGACCGAGGCGGGCAACTGGTAGATCAGTGGACCGGCAAAGCCCACGCCGGTGCCCTTGGCCGCCAGCACGCGCGACCAGAAACCCGCGAACAGCGGCGCGGCCAGGCTGGTGCCGCCGATCTGCTGGGTCGCGCCGTTCACGATGACCTTGGAGCCGGACTGCGGGTCGCCGTCGAAGGCTACGTCGGCCACGCCGCGATAGGTGCCCGACCACAGCGTCTGCCAGCTTGGCTTGGGCTCGAAGGTGCTCTCGCTGCCGCCGGTGGCGCCTTCGTTGAGGGCCAGTTCGTTCCACACCGTCTCGCCGTTCCAGGTGGTGGTGGAAGCATCCAGCTTGGTGCCGGCCACCGCGATCACGTACTGCGAGGCCGCCGGCCAGCTCGGCGTGGTGCCGCCGGTGCCGCATTCGTCGGCGCCGCTGTCGCCGGTGGAGATCGAGAAGGTCTGGCCCTGCGCGTCGGCCTGCTGGAAGGCTTGGTCCTGCGCCGCGGCGGAGCCGTCGTTCTTGGCGTCGGTCTCGCACTCGCCCAGCGACACGTTGATGATCTTGGCGGTGTTGTCCGATACCGCCTTGTTGATGTCGGCGGTGAGGTTGGCGTTGGAGAGCGTGGGGATGTTGTAGAAGACCAGCTTGCCGACCTGGCCGCCGGCCATGCCCACGATGTCCTGGCTGTCCAGGTTCCATTCGCTGACGCCGCTGGTGTCGGAGCTGGTGCCGTTGGTGTTGATGGTCTGCGTGGTGACCGTCGACAGGCCGTTGTTCGATGTGAAGGTGTTGAGATCGGTGATCGTTTGGCTGAGGTCACCCTGGGTGATGATGCCCACGGTGACGCCCGCGCCGGTCGGTGCGCCCGCGCCGCCGTAGATCGAGGCGAACTCGGTCGGGTTGTGGCCGGTCACCGCCTGCGGGGTCAAGCCGTTGGCGTGCGGCTGCACCACCGTGTGCGCGCGGTGCACATTCTGCAGGCCGAGCACCGACAGCACGCTGTCGGCGATCGCGGCCGGGACGCGGGGCTCGCTGGTGTTCATGAAGGCGGCGCGGCCATGCCTGTCGCGCACCTGGGCGAACTGCGTGCCGAATGCGGCAGCGGCAACGTCGGCGGTGCCGTCGGCGGATACCAGCAGGCGGTTGGGGGCGACCTGCACGTTGCTGAAGCCGGCCTGGCGCAGGTAGCTGGCGACGGCCTCGGCCTGTCCCTGCGTGGGCGCGTGGTCGGCGCGGAACTGCTGCGGGGTCATCGCGTGCGGCGCAGCCAGCAGGCCGGGAGCATGCGCGGCGGCAATGAAGGCATGCAGCTGGGCCGGGTTGCGCAGTTTCAGCGCCACCTCGATGTGCAGCGGCTGCGAAGCCGGCAGCGGCCCCACGAACGCTTCGTCCCTGTGCAGCGTCGGGACGTGCCCAAGCGCCACCATCGCCGGGGTAGTGGCCGCGGCGGCCGAGCCGGCCATCGCCACGCCCAGCGCGGCGGCCAGCAGTTTGATACGTGCAACTGTTGCCATGTCGAACTCCTGTCTTTTTTTCGGGCCGAGCGACACCGATGCGGTCGTCGGACCCCATGCGCATATGCCGCACGCGTGCGGCGCCTGGTTGCTTGCGGCGATATCGCCCTCGAACGGACGCCCTCCCTTTACTGGACGCGTCGCGTTGCGGTTTCCGAAGGTGGCGACCGCCTTTCGTGGCGACGCCTTGCCGCAATGGCCGATCGCCAGCTGTGGCGGTCGGACCCGCGGCAAATTAGGGCTTTGGAAAATAATGGGTCAATAGGAAAATTGCCCGAATTGTGACATTCCCAATCATTTTAATGACGTATTATATTGCGATTTATAATCGATTTATTTCGCAGCAAATTTCGTTATTTTCGAAGCGCAAAA
>NZ_JABFWW010000245.1 GCF_013362045.1 Frateuria sp.
ACCGACAGCGGCCGCGCCGGGCGCCTGCGCCAGCCGTTCGGCGGCGCGCAGCTTCGCGCGCAGGCGCTCGCGCAGCTCCTGCGCGGCCGCGTCGGTGAAGGTGGTCACCACGATCTGGCGCGGGCTCAGGCCCTGCTCCAGCAGCAGGCGCAGGTACAGCACCGCGATGGTCCAGGTCTTGCCGGTGCCGGCGCTCGCCTCGATCAGGCAGCGGCCGCCCTGCTCCGGCGCATGCGCCAGCGGCAGTTGGCTCCAGTCATGCACGCGCAGTGGTGCGCTCATGCGGGCGCCCTCAAGTCGATCAGCCGGGCCAGCCGCGCCGCGGTGTCGAGCAACGCGTCGTACTCGGGCCGGCCCGGTTCGAAGCGCACGTCGCCGGCGAGCAGGCGCGCATAGCCGGGCGCGTAGTCGCACTCGCCCTGGCTGCGGTCGCTGCCCAGCCACGCGGCGAGATTCGGCGGCTTGCCGCCGCTCAGGCACTGCGCCACCGCCCAGCTGGTGCGCGGGAAGTAACGCGCGGGCTGGCGCTGGGCGTCGCGCCAGAGTTCGAGCAGCACGGCGAGGCGGGCTTCCAGCTCGGCGCGCAGGGCGGCCTGCGCGCCCGGTGATGCACCAACCAGCGACGCATCCCAGGCGTTGACCTCGTCCTGCCAGGCAGGCTCGCCTTCGACGAGCAGGCACAGGCGCACCGGCGTGTCGCCGGGCGTGAGCAGGCGCAGCAGCGCCCATTCGATGAACAGCGGCAGGCGCTCGCGGAAGCCCAGCTCGCTTTCCTTCTTGCCGGCGAACAACTCGAATACCCAGCGCGTGCCGGCCCGCTCGTGCACGTGCGCAAGCTCGCCCTCGACGCGTGCGCCGCCGACGTCGAGCTCCAGCGCGAGAGGAACGCGCGGCGGCAGGCCATCGGCCAGCAACGGATGATAGCGGGCGATTCCCAGCAACGCCTGTGCGCGCTCGCGCTCGGCGACCCACGCGGCGGTGCCGCTGCGGCCCGGCGGCAGCAGGCCGGTCAGGCGCAGCCATTCGGGCGGCTCGGCGGGCAGCACCAGGGCGGCCTGCAGCGCATCGAGCAGCAGGCGCCGGCCGACCCGGTCGAGCGTCTCGAACTTCGGCTCCAGCGGTTCGCTCTCGCGCAGGCGGTCCTCGTCCAGGGCATCCAGGCGGACGTCCAGACGTCCGCGCAACAGTTGCCGCGCCGGATCGCGATACCAGGCCAGCAGCTCGCGCAACGGCACCGGCGTCTCCGGCGGCAGCGCGTCCAACGCGTCGGTGCCGGCGAGGAACCCGCTGCGGCGGCCGCCCGGCACCATCGCGGCGAACGCGGCCTGGTAGGAAAACAGCCGCGGGTCGCCGCCGTCGAAATAGCGCGCGTCGAAGGGCTGCAGCGGATGACGCACGCGCCCGGGGCGCTGGACCGGCGCAGCCGGGTCCTCGGCGCGCGCCTTGTCGTCGGCATCGGCGGGCAGGTCGGCCAGGCCGGCCTGCGCGTCGAGCAGGGCGAGCAGCTCGGCCAGCGGCGCGGCCGGGTTGCGCGGCTTGCCGTCGCGCACGCCCTCGCCGAGGTACGAGAGGTGCAGCGCATCGCGCGCGGCCATCACCGTCTCCAGGAACAGGTAGCGGTCGTCGCTGCGCACGTCGCGGTCGCCCAGGCGCGGATGGCGCAGCATCAGGTCCAGCCCGGCGTCGCTGGCGTTGCGCGGGAACTCGCCGTCGTTCAGGCCGAGCACGGCGACCACGCGGAACGGGATCGCGCGCTGGGGCACCATGCCGCAGAAAGTGGCGCCGCCGAGCAGGAAACGCTGCCGCTCGGGCGTGGCGGCCAGGCGCTCGCGCAGCACTTCGCGCACGACGGCGAAGTCGAGCTCGGGGTCCAGGCCGCTGTCCTGGGTCTCCGCCACCGTTGCACGGATCATCCGGCGCAACAGAGCCAGCGCCTCGCGGCCGGCAGGGTCGCGGGCATCGACGCGGAACAGCGCATCGAGCAGTTGCTCCAGCCGCGTGGCCCAGGCCGTGGCGCTGCGCGGCTGCGCGGCGTCGCGGCGCAGCGCAGCCAGCTCCTGCAGCAGGCGGTCGAGCGCGCCCAGCGCAGCGGCCTGCGGACCGTAGGCGCCGGCGACCGGCGCGAGCTCGCCATCGGGCAGCGTGGCGACCGCCTCCTCGCCCATCACGTAGCCGGCGACGAGGCGGTCCATGCCCCAGGCGAAGGTGTATTCCTCGATGCCGGGCACGCCGAAGGCTTCGCGCCAGTCGCCGTCCAGGCCCCAGGCCACGCGCGCCTCGCCCAGCCACTGGCCGAGCAGGTCCACCGCGCTTTCGTTCAAGCCCAGCGCAGCGGCGATCGCAGGGGTCTGCAGGAAGTCCAGCACCTGCGGCGCGGTGAGGCGCGACTGCGGCGCGCCGAGCAGCCGGTCGAACGCGGCGAGCAGCGGATGCACGCGCGCCACCGCCACGTCGGCCAGGTGATAGGGCAGCGGCCCGTGCGCGCGGCCGGGTTCGCCGAACACTGCCGGCAGCAGCGGCACGTAGGCACCGATGTCGGGCGCCATCACCACGATGTCGGCCGGCTGCAGCGTCGGGTCCAGCGCCAGCTCGTGGAGCAGCGCGTCGCGCAGCACCTCCAGTTCGCGCAGGCGGGTGTGGCACAGGTGCACGCGCAGCGAGCGGTCATGCATCGCCTGGCCTTGCCCCGGCCGGAGCAAGGCCGGATCGAGCCGCCGGATGCTTTCCTGCAGACGCTGCAGCAGGGAAAGCGCGGCCGGTGCGCGTGCGTCCTCGTCGCGCCAGTGGCGCACGTCCATGCGTATCTCGGCCTGGCCCGAGAGCGCCAGCATGAAGTGCTGGCCCAGGCGGCCCCATTCGGCGAGCAGCGGATGGCCCATGCGCTCGAGGAACCAGCCCTCCTCGCGCCCGCCCTCGTCCAGGCGCCGGGCCAGCTCGCGCAGCTGCTCGCGCTCGCCGCGCAGGCCGGCCCAGTACTCGCGGCAGGGATCGGGCACGTAGAGCACCACCAGCCGGTGCCGCGCCACCGCGGCGAGCACGGCCAGCTCCGCCGGCGCCAGGTGGCTGACACCGAACACGTGCAGCGGTTCGCGCGGCAGGCCGGCAGGTGCGTTCCGCTGCAGCCGGTTCAGCAGCTCGCCGAGCACCTCGGCGCGGTGGGGCTTGTCGATCGCGCGGCGCAGCGCGCGCCACAGCGGCGCGAGGAAGCTGCGTTCGGGCACGTCGTCGCGGCCGGCCTGCCAGGCGCGCAGCCAGTCGGGCCGGTAGACCAGGTACTGCGAGTAGAGCCGCGCGAGGCGGTCGGCCAGCTGGTAGCGGCGGCGCGCCGTATCGCCGCCGGCGAGGTAGCCGCGCAGTTGCGGGTCGTCGACGTCGTCCAGCATTTCGTGGATGCGCCAGCGCAGCCGCTCGCGGCGGTAAGGCGCAAGCGCCACCGCCGATTCGCCCAGCACCGCGCGCGCCAGGTCGTCCAGCCAGGCGCTGGGCAGGCGGATGTCGAGGTTGGCGACGATGCCGCCCGGCCCGCGCGCGCGGGCCAGTGCGCCGGACAGCCACTGGCGCATGCAGATC